>NZ_CP013244.1:2400000-2713333 GCF_001679665.1 Candidatus Viadribacter manganicus | reverse complement strand
GGCGTTGGCTGAGGCCGTTTTGTCGCGAGACGGCGTGCGAATGCGAGCTATGGTGAGGCTTAAAGGAGCTTCAAGCATGGGATCGACACTCATAACCGGCGCCAATCGCGGCATTGGATTGGAGGTTTGCCGCGAGCTGAAAGCGCGTGGCGATGATGTGATTGCGGTTTGCCGCAAAGGCTCGGCAGAACTTGATGCGCTGAACGTGCGCATCGAGCCTGGCATTGATGTCAGCGATCCCGCATCGATCGCGCAGCTGGCAAAGCGCCTTGCCGACGTGAAGCTCGACTTGCTCATCAACAATGCCGGCGTGTTGCACAGCGAGAGTCTCGATCGCATGCGTTTCGACGACATTGAGAAGCAATTCGAGATCAATGCACTGGGGCCTTTGCGTGTAACGATGGCGCTGCTGCCCCTGCTCCATGACAGCAGCAAGGTTGTGATCATCACGAGCCGCATGGGTTCGATGGCGGACAATGGCTCCGGCGGCTATTATGGCTACCGGATGTCGAAAGCGGCGGTGAACGCCGCGGGCGTTTCGCTGGCGCACGATCTGAAGGCCCGCGGCATCGCCGTCGGCCTGATGCATCCTGGCATGGTGGCAACGGACATGACGGGAAAGAACGGCGTTCCAGTCGCCGATGCGGCGCGTTCATTGGTTGAGCGCATTGGGGCGCTGACATTGGCGTCGAGCGGACGCTTCGTCCATGCCGGCACCGGCGAGGAATTGCCCTGGTGAGCGAGCCACAATTACAAATCCGCGTCATTCCGGTGACGCCGCTGCAGCAAAATTGTTCGTTGATCTGGAACGAGGCGACCAAGAACGCGGCGCTGGTCGATCCGGGCGGCGACATCGATCGCTTGCTGGGCGTACTCGAACAATTTGGTTTAGAGCTCACGCGTATCTGGCTGACGCACGGCCATTTCGATCACGCGGGCGCTGCGGCCGAACTGCGCGAACGCACCGGCGTCTCCGTTGAAGGCCCGCATCGCGACGACCAATTCTGGCTCGATCTCATCGAAGAAAGCGCACAGCGCTACAGCGTTAGCGGCCTGCGCAACGTTACACCGGATCGCTATTTCGAAGACGGCGAGACGCTTGAGTTCGAGGGCGTGCGCTTCGACATCTCGCACACGCCAGGACACACCCCTGGCCACGTCGTCATTCACAATACCGAGCTAAAGATCGCATTCGTCGGTGACGTGCTCTTCGCCGGCTCGATCGGTCGCACGGATTTTCCACGTGGCAATCATGAGCAATTGATCCACTCGATCACGAGCAAACTTTGGCCGCTCGGCGACGAGATTGCGTTTGTGCCGGGACACGGACCGACGTCAACGTTCGCTCGCGAACGGCAAAGCAACCCCTTCGTGGCCGATCGGATCACCGGCTATGCGGGCGCGACGACGCACGCGCCTGATATCGGCGAGCAGCGCGCGTCGAAGCGCTGGAGCTAGGCGAAGATCGCCACATTCTGACGGCCAGCGGCAACGAGATCGCCTGCCTCGTTCCACATCGCCATGTTTTGCAGTGAATAGCCGCTCGCGGCCTGTTCGCTCGCGGCCCAAAGAAGGTGCCAGCCATCGAGGCTGGACGGGACGCGGGCGACATCAACGGTCCAAGTCATCGTGCTGATCGGCGCGGGTTGTGGGAAAACGACCATCGCCGCCGGCGGCAGGCAATCGGCGAGCGCGAGCAGCGCGGTTGTTGGGTCGGCGCCTCCGGTATCGAGAAAGCGAGTCCACACCGCGAACTCGGGGCGCGCTGCGTCCTTGTCGAACAGGCGGTTGCCGGAGGCGAGACGGGTCTCAAAATTATTCCAAAAGCCGCGTGGCGCGGCGGCGCCTTCTTTGCGAAACGAATTGCACACCTCTGGAGCGGGCACGTTTGGCATCGCAAGGAAGTCATGCGTCACCTTGCTGTCGCGGCCGGCGCCAAACACAAAGAGCGCGCGCGCAGCTGGCCCCTCTTCGTTGAAGCAATCGGCGCCGATCAGCGCCGATGATTTGCCGCGGCGCAGCAGCGTCGAGGTGAACCGCAATTTTCCCGCGGCCGGGCCAATGAAGGTGAATTGCGAAGAGCGCAACGGTCCGAGGCCTTCATGAGAGCGACGGACCGCTTCGTGCGCGAGCGCTGCGGTGATGCCGCCGTAAAGCGTGCGCCCCTGGGCCCAATCGGCGGGCGCTTCAATGGTGAAGCCATCGGTTTCAGGGACGAGCGTTTCGACGACGGCGCGAAGTGAGGACATTCAGCCGTTCTGCGTCCACACACGTGCGAGCACAACGGCGCCGCAAAGGAAGCCGTTGATTTCGAGGGAACCTGAAGGCGGTGTGCGCCGTCGCGCTGACGTTTCTCACCGACGCGACCTCAGGGACGCAAAAAATGGCCCGCGCCATGCCCCGAGGCAGCCAAGACAAGATCCGCGTGGCCGAGCACCATTGGCATGATTCTACTCGATGGCGTTCGCGAACGCGCATGGCGCGTTGGGGACCTCTGCAAGAGCGCCAGCACGATTTTGAACGCGACGTCGCTGTATCATCATCCGGCGATGATGGCGCGTCACATCCAAAGCAGCTCGATGCGCTCAGCGATCTCTTGATTGTCGGTCTTTCGAGCTGACGAGCGTTTCGCACGCCAGCCTTGAGGGCATGGCGTGCGATTTTGGCTAGATCAGGTGGCGCTATCGTCCGGCGCTGTGCGCGCAGCTTCACGGCGCAGTACACGCTCGAGCAAAGCGGCGCCTTCCGTCGTGTTCTTCAATGCTTCGAGCATGCCGCCGATTGCGGTGCCGCCACGCGGTGAGATGAGACTCATCGCGTCTTGCACGCCCTGCACGGTGTCGCCGGTGTTGGCGATGACCTTCACCTCGGCTTGCCCGATGGCCTTCGCCTGCTCGACGCCCACTTGGGTGTAGGCTTCAACGCCGCGGATCGAGACGAGATAGGCTTGGTAACCCTCGTTCTGACCGATCTCCTTGGCGAGTTCGATTTGCGCGGCGACCGGCGCAAGCTGCAGCGCTTTTTCGGCGTCGGCCTTGGCATTGCCCTCGACGCGGATGCCTTCGGCGGCGAGCTTGGTAGCCTGCAGATCACCGTCGGCGCGCAGAATAGTCGTCTCCTTGTCTTGTGACGCAGCGACGACTTGCTGATCCTTGGTGATTTCGGCCTGGCGCATGGTCGCGACGCGGACGACCTGCATTTCCCGTTCACGGGTGATGGCGGCTTCCGCTTGCACTTCTTGTGAAGCGCGTTCGGTTGCGATGCCGACCTGTTTTTCCTTCTCGGCGGTGCGCTGGCCGACGACTTGCTGGGCTTCCTGTTCGCGTACTTCGACTTCCTGCCGCGCCGCGATTTCTGCGGTCTGTGCGGCGCGAAGGTTGTTGGCGACCTCGATGCGGCTCGTCATTTGAATGTTGGAGGCCTTCATCGCCATGATGTCAGCAATCACGCGCGAGCCCTCGGCATCGCGAACGTCCATCAATTCCATGTTCTTGACCGGCTCCACGCCCCAGTTCGCAAGCTCGGTTGCGACCTCCTGAGTAAATTGGGCGCCGAACGTCGCCCGATCGACCATGATCTGGTGAATGTCGTGCGTGGCCAGAATTTTGCGCGCCGCGCCCTGCACGATGAAGTGCAGCTGCGCGATCAGCTCTTTCATGTTGGCGATGCGCGCAGCGGCGACGTTGGTATCCGCGATACGGAAGAACGCGGTGAGATCGAGCCGGAACGGCACCCGGTCCTTGTCATAGGCCTCGTAGCCTGACAGCGAGAGTTCAAAGTTGTTGACCGGCAGAATGATACGGCTGACGCCGATGAACGGCATCCAGCTGGGCCAGTTATAGTAGACGTTGCCAGCCTTCTGACCGGCGCCATAGGAGGTCGTTTTACGGCGTGACTGCACGGTGTGGACCATGTTGGTCGGCACCACGACCCGTAGCAGGATCGAAATCAGAAGCAGCGCGGCGAGCGCCACGACGATGATCATTGGCAGTGACGGCGCGATATCGGAGAACGCGCCAAACAAGTCAGACATCTCGTCTCTTCCCTCTCGCCCGCCTGCGATGTTGTACGTGCGCAAACTGGCTACGCCTTTGATGTAAGCGCCCCGCAAGGGAGTTTGAGATATGGCGCACCGAATTTCGCGCCGAAATCGACCCCGCACGCGCGCTGTTATAACGAAACACTGCCGGGGTGGCGCACGAGCTGAAAGACAGCACACGGATTGGGCGAAAAGCCCACGCGTAACACGTCGCGATAAAAGTCTGCTATACCCACGCCATGCCGCAGACGCCGCACCAACGCGCCGAAGCTGAACTCACCAAGCACTGTCTCACCTTTCCCGAAACGAGCGCGGGCCCCGGCTGGCAGACGACGCGCGGCCTTTATGTGCGCCAGAAAATGTTCTGCGTGTTCGGCGCGAAGGGCGAGCCGCTGAATGAGCTGACCGTGATCATGAAACTGCCGATCTCGGCGGAGATGGCCGCGGAGCTGCCGTTCGTCCGCGAGGCGCGAGGCTGGTTCAAACAACACAATTGGGTCACCGCGCATTTTGGTAGCAGCGATGATGTGCTGGCCGAGATTGAGACATTAAAGGGCTGGTTGAAACAGAGCTACGTTGCTGTTGCGCCGAAAAAACTAGGACGGATGCTACCCTAGACGCGCGCTGCTCTCGTTACAAATATGGGCGGAGCGGCATACAACAACAAGACTGCCCATCGATGCTCTACTCCGTTAGAGAGCGGCCCCTCCTTGGCTCCAGGCTTCGGTCGCAGCACGCCTCAGGAGTTCGCGCATGACCGAACCGGCAGCTCCCGCGAAACCGAAGAGCGGCGCGCCGGCGGCTTAGACTTATTTTTCGCCGAACAAGCTACCGCTCGCAGGCGGAGCACTCGGCGGCTTTTTACCAAGCCGCTCATAAGCTTTCGGCGCGGCGACGCGCCCACGGGGCGTGCGCATAACCAAGCCTTGTTGCATCAGGTATGGCTCGATCACGTCCTCCAGCGCATCACGCGCTTCAGCGAGCGCGGCAGCGAGTGTTTCGACACCAACCGGGCCGCCGGAATAGGTTTCGACCAGCGCATGAAGGTAGCGGCGATCAAGCAGATCAAGGCCATCGCTATCGACTTCAAGGCGCTTCAACGCGCGGTCCGCGACCGCTGCATCGATCACATCGTCACCTGCGAAATCGCGAACACGTCGGAGCAAGCGCACCGCGACACGCGGTGTGCCGCGTGCACGCTTGGCAATTTCCATGGCGCCTTCAGTCGTGATCGGCGCGCCGAGCTTGCCGGCGGCGCGAGTGACAATGCCTAGCAATTCGTCAGGGCCGTAAAATTCAAGCCGCACCGGAATACCAAAGCGATCACGTAACGGCGTGCTCAACATGCCTGCGCGCGTCGTGGCGCCGACGAGCGTAAATGGCGCAAGATCAATTCGCACGCTGCGCGCCGAGGGGCCCTCGCCGATAATGATGTCGAGGTGATAATCTTCGAGTGCGGGATAAAGAATTTCTTCGACCGCAGGCGCAAGGCGATGGATCTCGTCGATGAAGAGCACGTCGCGCGGCTCAAGATTGGTGAGCAACGCCGCAAGATCACCGGCGCGCGCGATCACTGGACCGCTAGTGGCGCGAAAGCCGACGCCAAGCTCGCGAGCAACGATCTGGGAAAGCGTGGTCTTGCCAAGGCCAGGCGGGCCGAACAGCAGAACATGGTCCATGGCTTCGCCGCGCGAACGAGCGGCGTCGACGAAGACTTTGAGGTTCGCCTTGGCGGCGGGCTGGCCGACAAATTCATCGAAGCCCTGCGGACGGAGCGCACGGTCGGCGCCCTCTCCTGGCATGCGATCGGATGTTACGAGGCGTTCTGCTTCGGCCATGGGCCTTCCTAGCTCGATTCGGGTTTCCGGATTGTTCCGCCGCCCACGCTCTATGCACCTGTGGATAAGTTTCAAAATGAAACGTCGGCTTTGGCGGCGGCGCTTCGTCCTTTGTTCAGCGCCGCTTATGGCCCGAGCTTGAAGGATCACCCATGCTTTACATGTTTCTCGTCTCCGGCGTCGAAGACGGCAAGCAGCCGCCAGCGGAGCTTTTCGAAGAGATTGAAAAGCTCTCCGAACAGGAAATCGCCGCCGGCCGCATGAAGGCGCGCGGTGGATTGCTGCCGACAGCGATGGGCAGCGCGCGAATTGAATCGCGGAGCGGCAAACTGAAGCTTACCGACGGACCGTTTGCCGAGACCAAAGAGGTGCTCGGCGGGTTCTCAATTTTCGAATTCGCAACGCGCGAAGAAGCGATCGCGGCGGCCGAGAGTTTCATGGACATACATCGCCGCATTTGGCCCGAATGGGAGGGCGTCTGTGAGATGCGGCCGATGTTCGGCTTTGGAACGAGCTAATCGCGCTAGCGGCTAACTTCTTTCAGCGCAGCGCGGATAAGTTCAGGGGCTGGGGCGTCGGCGTCAAATTGCTTGGCGGCGGAAGCGACAGCACGTGCGGCGCTTGATTGATCAATACCGAGATTGACGAGCGCGGACACTGCTTCTGCGCGGGCGCCGCTGGCCGTGACTGTTGCAGTTGAACTCGCGCGCGGCGCTGAACCGCCGAGCCCAATGAAGCCTTTGGGGCCGCCCTTGCCGGTGAGTTCCGTTGCGAGGCGCGCAGCGAGTTTGGGGCCAACGCCATTGGCGCGCGCAAACGCGGCTTTGTCCTGAATGGCGATTGCGTCGGCGAGCGCGTCCGGCGGCATGGTGTCGAGGATGCCCAACGCAACTTTTGCGCCGACGCCGGGGATGGTTTGAAGATGCGCGAACCAGGCGCGTTCTTCTTCGGAGGAAAAGCCAAAGAGCCTTATGGCGTCTTCGCGGACATGGGTTTCGATGAAGAGCCGCGCCGGAGCTCCAACTTGCAGGCGCGCCAGCGTGCGTCCGCCCGATTGAACGACGTAACCGACGCCGCCAACATCGATCAGCGCTGTATCCTCGCCAACCGCCGCAACCGTACCGCTCAACAACCCGATCATTCTGACCTCACACCCCTACCTGATCGGATTCGCAGGTCGCGGAAACGCGCCTCTTGCGAACCACTCTCACGCTTACAGACGCCAAGAGCCGTGTTACGATTCTGGCGAGGGATAGAGACTTGTTGCGATTAGTTCGCAGTAGTCGGTTTTCGGGGGAAAGAATGTCCGACAAGAAGAAGTTGAACCGCCGCTCGTTCATGGCGCGCATTGCTGGCGGCGCACTGATCGCGGGCGGCGCTACGGTGATGATCACCGGCAAAGCCGAAGCGCAAAACTATACCGGTCGCACTGACAATGATTCCGGCAGCGGCGCTGACCGCGCAGGCTACGGCCGCACTGGTCTGACCGACAGCGATTCCGGCAACGGCGCTGACCGCGGCGGCTACGGCCTCGGCGGCAACACGGGTGGACGTGGCCGCACCGGCCTCACCGACTCCGATTCCGGCGGCAACGCGGACAATGGCGGAAACGGCCGTGGCGCAACGCGCACCAGCCAATCTGGCCTGACCGACGGCGACAGCGGCTCTGCTGCTGACCGCGCAAGCTACGGCCGCGGCCCGCGCCGCAACTGGTAAGCTAAATCAATGTCGCGCGAGCCGTGGCTCGTAGATCCGCTCGGCTACCTCATCGGGGCCGGGCGTGAGGACGATTTCTTCGCGCGTATCTATGAGCGCGAAGCGCTTGTGGTGCATAACGACGCACCCGAGCGCTTCGCGGGCCTCATCTCGATCGACGACATCGATCGCATCGTCACGACTTTGGATCTGCGCGAGGGTCAATTGGCGCTCGCGAACGCGACCGCCCACGTCGATTCAGATGCCTACGTTGACGGGGCGAGCTTTATCGATCGCGGCGCCGTGGCCGATCACTACCGGCGCGGCTCAACGATCATCCTGAACCAAGCGCACCAGTTTGACCCGGCGCTCTCGCGGCTCTGCCGCGGGCTCGAGCATGTGTTCTCATCGCACGTGCAGACGAACATCTACCTGACGCCGCCAAACGCACAGGGCTTCCGCACCCATTACGACAATCACGACGTGCTCGTGATCCAGGTGGAAGGCGAAAAGGCCTGGCGTCTCTACGATATGCCGATCGCCACGCCATTCCGCGGTGAAGGTTTCGAGCAAGGGCGCTACGAAGCTGGTGAACTACGTCAGGAATTTGTGCTGAAGCCGGGCGATTGTGCGTACGTACCGCGCGGGCTGATGCACGACGCGCAAACATCGGGTGACAAGGCGTCACTGCACATCACCGTCGGCATCATCACGCGCACTTGGGCGGATGTGATGCTTGAAGCTGTGTCTGAAGTTGCGCTGCGCTCGCCGGAGCTGCGCCGCAGTTTGCCGCCAGGATTTGCGCGACCGGATTTTGACCGCGCAAAGGCGCGCGAGCATTTAAAAACGCTGGTCAGCGGCCTCGCTAACGAAGTGCAGCTCGATCCAGCGCTCGACCTGATGGTCGATACCTTTATCCGCTCGCGCCCCGCGCACAATCGCTTTGCGGTGCGAGACGCCGGCGCGATCAGCGCGAAGGACAAATTCCAAGCGCAAGCACGAACGCCATCGCGCATTGCAGAAGACGGCGACGATATCATCGTCGTGTGCGCCGGCGGCGAGCTGAAGTTCACGCCCGAGCAACGGCCGGCGTTGGAGCTGGCGCTCGGCGGGACGAAGTTCGGTGTGGGTGATCTAAAGGTCGAAAAGGCCGATGCGCTGGTCTCGACGCTGCTGGCCTACGGGCTCATCGCGCGCATCTAGCGCTCCACCGCCCGCACGCGGCGACTCGTCTCAAATTCGCCTACCAATGTAGCGGATGCCCGCTGATTGCGGCACAACGCGCCGGTCATTGCTTGGGATCTGCTCATGTTTACACGCCGCGCCGTTACGGCCTCCTCGATTGCACTGCTCGCAGGCTGCGCCACCAATACCAATACGGGCAGATCAAGCAGCGCAACGCCATCGCCGCGTGCGGCCATAGGCTCGTTCGGCATCGACCTTGCCTCGCGCGATATGAACGTGAAGCCAGGCGACGACTTCTTCCAGCACATGAACGGCGCTTGGTTCGCCAACAACGCCATCCCAGATGATCGCACCACGTGGGGGACCAACGCGATCCTGCAAGACAAGGCCGAGCGCGATGTCCGCACCATCGTTGAAGAAGCGGCGCTCGCTGGCGGCGTTCCTGGCTCGAACACGCTCAAGATCGCCAATTATTACAACGCCTATCTAAACCAAGACGAGATCGACGCGCGCGGACTGACGCCGATCGCGCCAGTGCTGACGGAAATCGCGGCGCTGCGCACACATGAAGACGTGATGCGCCTCATTGCGCGGCCGGATGTCGGCATCTCGGCGCCGATCGATGTTTACATCACGCTGGATGAAGGCAACCCAGATCGCTATCTGGCGGCGCTGACGCATGGTGGCCTCGGCTTACCGGAGCGCGAATATTATCGCCGCACCGACGGCGACTTTGCCGAAACGCGCCGTCAATACACCGCCGCCATCGCACAAATCCTAACGCTTGCCGGCCAGAACGACGCCGAGGCGAAAGCGCGGCGCATTCTGGCGTTCGAGACGCAAATTGCCGAGCGTCACTGGCCGATCGCTGACCGGCGCGAGCGTGAGCGCACGTACAATCTGCGCACCCGCGCGCAGGTCCGGGCCCTGGCGCCGCGGTTTCCGTGGGATGCTCGTTTAGAAGGCGCGGGGCTGGGCGGCGTCGAAGAAATCGTCGTCGGCGAGATCACCGCCATGGGACCGCTGGCGCAATTGTGTTTGGCGACGCCGATTTCGACATGGCGCGATTACATCACCTGGCACTACGTGCGCGGCTACGCCAGCGTGCTTCCGCGTACAATCGACGATGCGAACTTCGACTTCTACGGCCGCATTCTAAACGGCCAGCCACAACAGCGCGAACGCTGGAAGCGCGCCATCGCCTCAGTCAACAACACGCTCGGTGAAGCGATCGGTCAACTTTACGTCGCGCGTCACTTCCCGCCGGAGGCCAAGGCGCAGACTCTAGCGCTGGTGGAGAACATGCGCCGCGCCTATGGCGAGCGCATCCAACAAGCCGAATGGATGAGCGCGGAGACAAAAGCGGCAGCTTTGGAAAAGCTCGCCTCCTTCCGCCCCAAGATCGGCTACCCGGATCAATGGCGCGACTACTCGCACTATGACGTTCGCTCAGGCGATGCGTTCGGCAATTATGTGCGCTTTGCGCAATGGAGCTGGCAGCACGATCTTGATCGGTTGGGACGGCCAAGCGATCGCGAAGAATGGTTCATGGTCCCGCACGCGGTGAACGCCTATTACAATCCGCCATTCAACGAGATCGTCTTCCCTGCTGGCTACCTGCAGCCGCCATTGTTCGATCCGAATGCGGACCCTGCATGCAATTACGGCGGCGTTGGCGGCGTCATCGGCCACGAAATGGGTCATGGTTTCGACGATCAGGGGGCAAAGTCCGATGCGCGCGGCGTTCTGCGCGATTGGTGGCAACCTGCCGACGTCGAGCGCTTCCAGTCGCTGACTGGCCGGCTTGTCGAGCAGTATAATGCATTCGAACCCTTGCCGGGCCTCAACGTCAACGGTCGCCTCACGCTCGGTGAAAACATTGGCGATTGCGGCGGCCTTCAAGTGGCGCTGCATGCCTACAATCTGTCGCTGAATGGACAGGAAGCGCCGGTTCTGGAAGGCACGAGCGGCGTGCAACGCTTCTACATGTCGCGCGCGCAGTGCCGCCGCGAATTGCGGCGCGAGCAATCGCTGCGCAATCAAGTGCTGACCGACCCGCACTCACCCGCGCGCTATCGCGTCAACGGTCCAGCGCGCAACATGGATGCATGGTATGAGGCGTTCAACGTGCAGCCCGGCGATGCGCTCTATCTGCCGCCGGATCAGCGCGTCACGATTTGGTAGATCAAACGGACTGGCGCGCCGCCTCAATCGCGGCCGCCAGCGCTTCTAAGTTGAACGGCTTTGCAAGAAGCGGAAGACCAGCGCGCTCGGCGTCGCGGTGCACGGCCTCTGTGTAGCCGCTCGCCAACACGATCGGCAGGCCAACGTCGCGCTCGCGCAACGCGTACGCGAGTTCGATGCCGTTCTTACCACCGGGCATCATTACGTCGGAAAACACAAGCCCGACGTCGAGCCCGTTCGTTATGGCGCCGAGCGCGGCCTCGGCGCTCGCAACACGTGTCACGCTCCAACCAAGGTGACCCAACATTTCTGCGGTGAGCGCCGCAACGTTATCATCGTCCTCGACCAAGAGCGCCTCTCCACTCAGCGTCGCAGCTTCGCTAGCCACTTGCACCTGCGCTAACGATTGGGTCGGGGCGACCTCCTCTCCGCGCGGCAAAACAAGCGTGAAGGTCGCGCCCTCGCCGAGACTGCTTTCCACTTCGACGTGACCACCAGATTGCTCGGCAAAGCCATGAACTTGCGCAAGACCTAGGCCTGAGCCCTTGCCAATCTCCTTGGTTGTATAGAACGGCTCGAAAATGCGCTGGCGCACTTCAGGCGTCATCCCTGTGCCGGTATCTGACACAGTGACAAGCACACAATCGGTGTAGCGCCCCTCACCGTTGCGCGCACGAATGGTGACGACGCCTTTGTCGCTCATGGCGTCCCGCGCATTCACGGCCAAATTGAGAAGCGCAAGTTGCAGCGCATTGGGATCAACGAAGACGGGCGCGACATCGTCGGGCGCATCGATGGTGACGCGGACGTTCACACCTAAGCTCCGGCTCAAAAGATCACTCAGTCCGGAGAAATAGGCCGGCAGCCGGATTGATTCAGGATTGAGGTGGTGACGGCGCGAGAAGGCCAGCAATTGCTTGGTCAGATTAGCGCCGCGATCGACGGCCTCACGCATGCGCGCCATGAGCATCACGCGCTTTTCTTCATCGGGGGATCGATCCAGCATATTGAGGCCGCCGGAGATCACCATCAGCAGATTGTTGAAGTCGTGCGCAACGCCGCCGGTGAGTTGGCCCACCGCTTCAAGCTTCTGAATCTGGCGAAGGTCCTCCTCGGCCTTTAACCGCGCAGTGATCTCACTGGCCTCATGCACCAGCGAAATAACAACGCCGCTCGCGTCTCGGATCGGGCGCATGGTGAAATCGAAGGAACGCACGCCGGTTGGCAAATTGAGCCGCATATTGGGATGCGAAACCACTGCGCCGCCAGCTGCGCGAGCGACCGCTTGCTCGACGAAAGCGGGCATCGCTTCAGTGGCGCTGAACCACGGCGTCTCCCAGTATTTTTGACCAACGAGGTCTTCCTTGCGCGCCTTAATAGCATCCAAGGAAGCCGCATTGCAGTCCAGCAGCCCACCATCCGGACGCATCAGGCCCTGAAAAAGGTGGCTGGTTTCGATGATACTGCGCAGACGCGCCTCGCTTTCAAGAAGTTCTTCGGTGCGTTTGGCGACTGCGCTTTCAAGGCGAGAGCGCGAGTGAAGCCGATCGGTGATGTCGGTGAGCGCAACGCAAAAGCCCTCCTCGGTCGGTGCGATGCGCACCTCGACATAGCGATCCGGGCGATAAAGCGATTGCGATTCCATCACCGCCATCGGCGCGCCATCCATGGCCGCGCGTGTCAGCGTTTTGAGTTCACCGCTCGCAGCGTTGATCAGTTCGCGATAGTCGCGCCCGATGACGTCGGCGCGCTTCATGCGAAAATAACGCTCGGCGGCGGGGTTAAATTCGGTAACGCGCCATCTGCGATCGACGGCGTAAAAGCCGTCTGAAATGCTGTTTAGGACGCCGCGCAGGCGCGCCTCGCTCCGACGCAAGGACGAGAGCAAATCTTCCAGATCAGGAACCTTGCCTGACTTATCGTCCATAAAGGCCGCCCGCCTCGCTTGGACCGCGAATGCAGCCGGTCCTGGAGCAGGAACGCTTAAGAGCGCACTTGGTTTCCTAGGCGCTGGTGCGGCGTTTGAAGCCGCCATGAGCCGCGTGACAGAGCGCAACGCCCAGCGCATCAGCGGCGTCCGCTGTCACCGCGCCGGCCGTGGGGAGCAAGCGCTGAACCATGAATGCGATTTGGGTCTTGTCTGCGGCGCCGGAGCCAACGACAGCCTTCTTGATCGTCGTCGGCGCATATTCGGCGACGGCAAGGCCACGGCGCGCCGCAGCAGCCATGGCGACGCCGCGCGCTTGGCCGAGCGCCAGCGCGGCCCTGGCGTTGGAGTTCACAAACGTCTCTTCAACCGCAGCTTCGTGCGGCTGATACGTTTCGATCACCTCCGAGAGCCCCTCGAACACATCATGCAGGCGTGATGCGAGCTGTTGGTGGTGTGCGGGTTTGATCACGCCGTGCGCAATGTGGCTAAGGCGCGAGCCTTCGCTGAGGACGATGCCCCACCCGCAGCGATTGAGGCCAGGGTCGACGCCAAGAATGATGATCGCTGTCATGTGCGTTGCCGCCTAGCATCAAGCGCCAACCGAGCGGCGACACAGACGTATATAAGCCAAAAAATGTTGTTTGCCTGTAGCGCATGGCTCTCGCTCAAGGTGTAGAGCGCAAACGTCACGAGAAACGCAGGCGCCCAAAGGCCGGCATTGGGCTGGAGCATAATACCTACGCCGCGCGTCAGCGTCGCCAGCAATTGCACGGCAAAGACAATGACGCCGATACGGCCAACGCCGAGCGCAAGCTCAAGCCAACTTGAGTGCGCCGACGCAACCGGCCAAGCCACCGCCTCGCGAACCCAATACGCGGGGCCGTTTTCCGGAAGCCAAAACGCATAATAGCCGTAACCGAGCCACGGCTTGGCTTCGACAAAACGCGCCGAAGCTTCCCAAATGTCGGTGCGGCCGGTCAACGTAAGATCACGCCCCAGAGCTGCTACGATGAGATCAGGCGCGAGCAGAACGATGCCGGCGCCGGCGACAATGACAACCGCGGCGCTGGCGAGCGCTGCGATCATGTGCACCGGCCCGCGGCGCATTATCATGCAAAAGCCGATCATGCCGACACCGAGCATCGAGGCGATCAACGCCGTCTTCGACGTGGAGAGTAGGACCAGCGCAAATGCGGCAATAGCGCAACTGATCCAGAGCTTTCGCCGCTCGGGCGTGACAATCGCAGCCGCGCTGCAGATCGCAACGCCAAGCGCCATGATGCCGCCAAGCGTATTCTTGTGCGTCCAAAGCCCAGACCAAGCGCCTGGGTGCTCGAAGCTCATGCGCCCGACGCTCGGCGCGAAGATGCCCAGCACAAACGATCCTGCGATGAGGATGATGAAGCCGCCGCCAAGAACGTTGAGCAACGACTTCCAATCATGGCGCCAAGCAAGATAGAGCCCGAAGACAATAGTAAGCGCGAGCCAAACCGAGCGGCGCAAAGTGGCGCCGCTATCGATCGACCAAAGCGTCGACAACGTGGCCAAACCCAGCAGGCCAATGATCAAAGGCGTCGCACGCACGGCGGCGAAGGCCTGCGCGCGATCGCGCCAAGCAACCCAGGCCAAGAACGCATAGACCGGCAAGAAGAATATCCGCGCATAGCCCGGCGGTTCGGTGAGGCCTTGGCTCTGCGCGATTGCAGCAAACAGCGGCTCTGAAAACTGGGCCAGGCACAAGGCAGCTGCGATGGGCTCCCACCGCGCAAAAGTCGGCGCGGCGGTGCTGGCGGGCGCGTGCGCGAGGGACATCTGGCTAGCCCTGCGCCCAATCCCTTGCCAAAGCGCTAACCCGCCGCCAGCATGCCTGAAACGACTGGGGATTTTCATGGCTGGATGGGTACGGGCGCTGTTCTTGAGCGCCCTCTTCGCTTTCGGCGGCGCGCTGCCGGCTGGCGCCCAAGCGCCGAGCGCTGCACAACGGACGCAGGCGCGCGACATCTATCAGCGGATCATCGCATTCGACACCTCCGTTGCCGGCGCACAAACACCGGCCATGGCCGAATATCTGGCGGGGCTTTTCCGCGGCGCGGGGTTTGCCGCAGACGACGTGCACGTATTGCCACTTAACGGCGCCGCAAGTTTGCTGGTGCGCTATCGCGGAAACGGATCAGGCGGGCGGCCGATCATTCTGATGGCGCACATGGATGTCGTGCCGGCGCTGCGCAGCGACTGGGACCGCGATCCATTCACGCTTGTGGAGGAGAACGGATTCTTTTTCGGACGCGGTACGATCGACAACAAGGCGGGCGTTGCGCAACTCACCTCGACCTTTCTCACGCTCCGCGCCGAAGGCTTCACGCCGACGCGCGATTTGATCATCTGGTTCTCAGGCGATGAAGAGACCTCCGGCGACACCACATCGGCGCTGCTCGCGCAACACCGCGAGTTGCTCGGCGATGCCGAGTTTGCGTTAAACTCGGACGCCGGCGGCGGCCAGCTCGACACTAATGGCCGGGGCATTTCGTTCGTGCTGCAAACGGCCGAGAAAACCTACGCCAGTTTTACCTTTACTGCGCGCAATCCAGGCGGTCACTCATCGCAGCCGCGCGAGGACAACGCCATCTACGATTTGGGCGATGCGCTGGCGCGCTTGCGTGCGTTCCAGTTTCCCCTGATGTGGAACGACACCACGATCGAGAGCTTTCGCAACACTGCGCGGGTGTTTCCAGGCCCTGAAGGTGCAGCGCTCCGGCGCTTTGCCGAGCACCCCGGCGATCGGGTTGCGGCGCGAACGCTTTCGCGCAACGTTTCTTTGAACTCAATGATGCGCACGACCTGCGTCGCCACGATGTTAGACGGCGGACACGCCGAAAACGCATTGCCGCAATCAGCGAGCGCGACAGTGAACTGCCGCATTTTCCCCGGCGTCGCGGTGAACGACGTGCTCGCCGAATTGCGGGCGATTGCCGGCAGCAAGGTCGATGTGGCGCCGCTTGGCCCATCGAACTCCAGCGATGCCTCGCCGCTGCGCTCGGATGTGATGCAAGCATCGGCGCGG
This sequence comes from Candidatus Viadribacter manganicus, assembly GCF_001679665.1. GTDB lineage: Bacteria > Pseudomonadota > Alphaproteobacteria > Caulobacterales > Aquidulcibacteraceae > Vitreimonas > Vitreimonas manganica. The sequence goes on along the minus strand of NZ_CP013244.1, from coordinate 2,697,401 downwards.
GCGGTCCATGCAGTACATCCCGATGCGGTGATCTCACCTTACATGTCAGCGGGCGCCACCGATGGAATTTTCTTCCGCGCGGCGGGCATTCCGACCTACGGCGTCGGCGCCGTCTTCATCGGTGACGCCGATGATTTCGCCCACGGCCTTAATGAGCGCGTTCCAGTGTCGAGCTTCTATGAGGGCCTAACGCACTGGCGCATCCTTGTGATGGATCTGGCGGGCGCGAACTAGATGCACCTCCGCTTCTCGATTGCAGCACTGTTGTTGGCGCCATTGCTGATGGCGCAAACACCGCCGCCACAGACGATCACCGATGCAGGCTCGCCTGTGCTGGCGCCTGTAGCGGCGGCGTTCAACGCAGAACCACAAACGATGACGGGCGCGAGCGTTGTCCTGGCGCAGCAAGCCAATGTCATCGGCGCTGTACGTGTCGATGCACCGGTTGCGGGCGCAATTCCTGTCGGCAATGCATCGATTGCGCTTAGCGTTGCGCCCGGAACAGAACTCTTTCCGGTGCTGCTGCAGCAACGGCGCAATGTGCGTTTGTTCTGCACAGTGTCGACGGAGACCAATGTCTATAGCCCGATCCGACCGCCACTCATCACGCGCACCTGTTTGGCCGACACCAATGGCGATCGCGTGTTCGATTATTTGGCGTACATGCAAGTGAACATAACGCCGACGCGATCTGTCAGCGGCGCTTGGGAGACACCACCCGTGCCGCATGTCAGCGGAGGCGCGATCACGCTCGCGACCGCGCAGATTGCATCGCCAGTACCGTACACGCCGCTGCAGCAACACCGGATCGCGCCGGTGTCACTTGAACTTTCAGCACGGATCGTAGGCGAAACAGCGGTGCTGGATTTGCGCTCGCGCGAGGGCGCGGCCAACGCGTCCGTGAGCGATCAGCGTGAAGCTGTGCAGGCTGCGAACATGCCGCGCATCGTGAATTTCAACGGCGCGCAAGTAGAGCTGCAATCACTGAACGCCGGGACGTTGAGCTACAGGATCGTGAGCGCGATCCCAACCGATCAGCCGCTCACGTTCCAGCCTGGACGGCGCTAGGCGGTCGCGGCTTCTTGGCCGTGGCAGTACTTGAACTTCTTGCCTGATCCACACGGGCACGGCGCATTACGGCTGACCTTGCCCCATGTCGATGGGTTGTGCCGATCGAAACCTTCCGGCGCGAGCGAGGGAACGTCATCGCCGCGACGCGCCATTTCGTTTTCGCCCGTGTCCGGATTTTGGTGAATCTCGTAGGTCTGCGTCGGCGCACGCGGCGCCAGCGCCGCTTCATCGGCCTGACCGATTTGCAGACGCAGCAACATGCGAGTGATGGTCGTACGCAGATCGAGCAACATACGCTCGAACAACGTGAACGCTTCAGTTTTGAACTCGTTCAACGGATCGCGCTGCGCATAACCACGCAAGTGAATGACCGAGCGCAGATGGTCAAGGAACGACAAGTGTTCGCGCCAGCGCATATCGACAACGCTGAGCAAAACTTGCTTCTCGACCGCACGCAAACGCTCTGGACCCAGCATCGCAGCCTTCTGGGCGTAGGCTTGGTCCACTTCGCGCGTCAGGCGCTCGATAATTTCGTGTTGGGCAATGCCCTCTTCTTTCGCCCACGCATCGACCGGCGGTGTAAAGCCGAAGATTTCCTCGGCCTCGACCATGAGTTCAGGCGTGTTCCACTGTTCAGGGTACGCCTTCTCCGGCATGTGACGCCACACAAGCTTTTCGACCACGTCGTGACGCATGTCCTTCACAATCGGCGCGACATCGGCGGTGCGCATGAATTCGATCCGCTGCTCGAAGATCGCCTTGCGCTGATCATTGATGACATCGTCGTACTTCAGAAGGTTCTTACGAATTTCGAAGTTGCGTTGTTCGACGCGGCGTTGCGAGGTCTCGAGCGCCTTGTTCATCCACGGGTGGATGATCGCTTCGCCTTCCTGGATGCCGAGGCTGCGCATGATCGCATCTAGACGCTCGGCGGCGAAGATGCGCAGCAGATCGTCTTCCAGGCAGATGTAGAATTTCGACTTACCGGGGTCGCCCTGGCGGCCGGTACGGCCACGCAGCTGGTTATCGATACGGCGGCTTTCGTGGCGCTCCGTGCCAAGCACGTAAAGGCCGCCAGCTTCGAGCGCGACGCGCTTCTTTTGTTCGACGTCGACCGTAATCTGGCGCTTCAAGGCTGCGATTTGGTCGGGGGTTTCATCGCCCTTCAGCGCCGCCTTCAACCGCATATCAACGTTGCCGCCGAGTTGGATATCGGTGCCGCGACCGGCCATGTTGGTTGCGATCGTGACCGCGCCCGGCACGCCGGCTTGCGCGACGATCTGCGCTTCCTGCTCGTGGTAGCGCGCGTTCAACACTTGGTGGGGAATGCCGCGCTGCTTCAGCATCGTCGAAAGATATTCGGACTTTTCGATCGAGACGGTGCCCACGAGCACCGGTTGTTGCTTGCGGTAGGTCTCTTCGATGTCGGCGATGACGGCTTTGTATTTTTCTTTGGCCGTACGATAGACTTCGTCGTCGATGTCGATGCGCTTCACCGGACGATTGGTCGGCACTTCAACGACGTCGAGCTTATAGATATCGCCGAATTCGGCGGCTTCCGTGGATGCCGTGCCGGTCATACCACCGAGCTTGTCGTACAAGCGGAAATAGTTCTGGAACGTGATCGACGCGAGCGTCTGGTTCTCAGGCTGGATCTGCACGCCTTCCTTGGCTTCAATTGCCTGGTGCAAACCTTCCGACAAACGGCGCCCCGCCATCATGCGGCCCGTGAATTCGTCGATGAGCACGATCTCGCTGTCTTTGACGATGTAGTCTTTGTCGCGATGGAAAAGCTTGTGCGCACGCAGCGCCTGGTTGGCGTGGTGCACCATGGTGATGTTTGACGGCTCGTAGAGCGATCCTTGCAGCAGGCCGCGCTCGGTCAACATCTCTTCCATGCGCTCAGAGCCGATTTCGGTGTAAACCACCGAACGCTGCTTTTCGTCGTGCTCAAAGTGCTCGGGACGGAGCAGCGGAATAAGAGTGTCGATCGATTTATAAAACTCGCTGCGATCTTCGGTTGGACCCGAGATGATAAGCGGCGTGCGCGCTTCGTCGATCAGGATAGAATCGACTTCGTCGACGATGGCGAAGCGATGTCCGCGCTGAACCATCTCGCCGAGCGAGTACTTCATGTTGTCACGGAGATAATCGAAACCGAACTCGTTGTTGGTGCCGTAAGTGACATCCGCGGCGTAGGCTTGGCGGCGCTCGTTGTCATAAAGGCCATGGACGATCACGCCGACGGAAAGACCAAGAAAACGATAAACTTGGCCCATCCACTCGCTGTCGCGCTTGGCGAGATAATCATTCACCGTAATGACGTGAACGCCGCGGCTCTCGAGCGCGTTGAGATAGGTCGGCAGCGTGGCGACGAGCGTCTTGCCTTCGCCGGTGCGCATTTCCGCGATCTTGCCCTGGTGCAGCATCATGCCGCCCATCAGCTGCGTATCGAAATGGCGCATGCCCAGAACGCGCTTTGCGGCTTCGCGAACCGTTGCGAAGGCCTCAGGCAGGACCTCGTCAATCTTGCCGCCACGCGCCAGGCGATGGCGATATTCGCTTGTCTTGTTACGGAGCGCCTCGTCCGACAGAGCCTCGAAGGTCGGCTCTAGAGCATTTATGCGCTGCACCATCGGCTTCAGATGGCGCACCTTGCGCTCATTGACGGAGCCGAAAATCTGCTTGGCGAGGTTCAGCATTTGCGCGTTCTAATGGTTAAGGCGCCGCTTGGGAGGGGGCGCGGGAGAGAGCGTCTAGTGCTTTGAGTTAATTGGATTTTTAACGACCCACCGACGCGCGCTTGCGTGCGAAAACACCCTCGACACGTGCGCTCGCGAGACTTAAGAGCGCCCCTAGGGCGTGTCAATGCGGCCCACAGAACGCGGTCCCGAGCGCGTTTTGGGGCGCAAGGCTTGCACGCACCTTGGTCAGGAAAGCAGAACGCATGGCAACGCTGAAGCGCGCCCTCCTCCCCGCCATCCTTTTTGCCGCAGCATTGACGCTCGTCAGCTGCGGTTTGGGGCGCGATTCCGGCGGCGACGGCGAAGGCGGCACCGATCCGATCGTCGCTGCGACCGTTAACGGCCGACCGATCTACATCGAGGACGTTCGCGCCTATGCGGTGGCCCGCGGCTGGCTGCGCGAAACCGAAGATTTGGCCGCCAATTCCGACGCATTTTACCTCGCTCTCGAGGAACTCATTCAAATGCGCCTTTTCGCCATGGAGGCGGAAGCGCGTGGCATTGACCGGCGCGCGGATGTACGCCGCCAAATCGAAAACGCGCGCGAGCGTGTGCTCGCCGCCTCGATTTACGAAGAGATCGACACCCGCGCGACCGACCCCGAGGCGATCGAGCGTCTGTATCGCGAGAATGCGAGCCGACTGGGTCAAGGCGAGGAAGTCCATCTCCGTCACATCGTGTTCCCAACACGGGAAGCCGCCGATCAGGCCAAAAGACGGCTGGATCAGGGCGAACGATTTGAAGTGATCGCTTTCGAGCAAAATACCAGCGGCGACGGTGGGGACCTCGGGTTCCGATCGCTCGACGACCTTAACACGACCATGCGCCAAGAGGTCGAGAGCACGACGGTCGGCAACCTCATCGGGCCAGTCGAGCTCGACGACCAATTCCATATCTTCCAACTCTTGGATCGCCGCGCTGTCGGCGTTCAAAGCCTTGAGACGATCAGGCCGCAGATCATCAACTGGCTGCGTTACCAGGAAGTGATGCAGCTGCAGGAGCGGCTTGAGCGCGATGCGCGCATCGAACGCCTGCGTCAGCCTGAAGAAGGCCTCGAGCCAGGCGGCGAAGTCACCGCGCCGGAAGACGCAACCCCAGCGCCGGTGCGGCCAACGACGCCGCAGCCTGACGCGAATGCGCCGCCCTTCCCGTTCCCGATGGGCCCAGGCGGCGTGACCGGCGCGCAAGCGCCCGCTCAGCAAACGCAGACGCCGGCCACAACACCGGCGCAGGCGCCCGCTCAGCAACGACCCGCGCCGCCGCCGGCGCAGCCTCCAGCACAACCGGCACAACCTCAGGAAACTGGCGCGACGCAATAGTCGCCGCGCCTTTTGGGGAAGGGCGACGGCGCGCGCGGCGTCTGATAAAGCCCACCTCATGAAGCCCGACTCAAAGATTAGCCCACTCGCGCCCGCAAGCTTTCCGGATCTGCCTGCAATCGCGGGCCTCGAAGCTGCGATCGGGCGCGCGGGCTTTTACAAGCACGAGCGACCGGACTTGCTGCTGCTGCGCTGCGTGAAGGGCGCCAAGGCAGCGGGCGTGTTCACCTCAAACGCCGTGGGCTCAGCGCCGACCGATTGGTGCAAACAGGCGCTTTCCGTGACACGTGGCGGCGCGCGCGGTTTGCTGGTGAATGCCGGCTGCGCCAATTCCTTCACCGGCCCCGCAGGCGATGGCGCCTGCAAGCGCGCACTCGAAGCTGCAGCGGAAAAACTCGATGTCGAGGCGCGGGAAATGCTAGCGGCGTCCACCGGCGTCATCGGCGTCGTGCTCGACGATTCAAAGATTGCTGCGGCCCTCCCGAAGATGGAGCTGGCGCCGGTGAATTGGCCGGAGGCCGCAACCGCGATCATGACGACCGACACCTTCCCAAAGGGTTCGGGCGCAACGTGCAAAATCGGCGAGGTGGAAGTTCACATCGCCGGGATCGCCAAGGGTTCAGGGATGATCGCGCCGGACATGGCGACGATGCTTGCATTCGTGTTCACAGACGCCGCCCTCTCTGCGCCAATTTTAAAAACGCTGCTGCGACAAGAGACGGAGAGTAGCTTCAACTCGATCACCGTCGATGGCGACCGTTCAACCAACGATTGTGTACTGTTGTTTGCGACCGGACAATCGAACGTGCCGCCGATTGCGGACGCCAAGGACGAGCGTCTGAACGAATTTCGCGCGGCGCTCTCGAAAGTGCTCGCCGACCTCGCCATTCAAATCGTGCGCGATGGCGAAGGGGCGACCAAGCTCGTGACGGTGAGTGTTGACGGCGCGGCGAATGATAGTTCCGCAAAGGCCATTGCTCGCACCATTTGCGAAAGCCCACTGGTGAAAACCGCGATCGCGGGCGAGGACGCAAATTGGGGTCGTATCGTCATGGCGATCGGGCGATCCGACCAGCCGGTGAAGCGCGAAATGATCGGCGTGCGCTTTGGCGATCTCCACGCGGCGCGCAATGGCATGATCTCCGACGAGTACGACGAAGCGGCCATGAGCGCTTACATGAAGGGCTCAGAGTTGGAGATCAGCGTCACCGTTGGCCCAGGCGCCGGGCGCGCACGCATGTTCACCTGCGACCTGACCAAACGCTACATCGAGATCAACGGCGACTACCGGAGCTAGACTGAAGCCGCGGTCTTGCTGGCAGTTACATGGCTGACACTTGAGCGGCGAGCGCCTGGCTCTAAATCCCCCCGAGATCAATCGCGGAGCCAGCTTCATGAAACTCTATTACGCACCCGCCGCCTGCTCACTTGGCCCGCACATCGCCATCCGCGAAGCTGGGCTTGATGCAACGCTGAACAAAGTAAGCTTCGGCAAGGAACGCACGACCGAGGACGGGCGCAACTTCTACGACATCAATCCGCAGGGCGCAGTGCCGACACTTGAACTGGATAGCGGCGAAGTTCTCACCGAGGCCCAGGTTCTCTTGCAATACATCGCAGCGCAAAAGCCAGAAGCAAAACTCGCGATCACCGAGGGCCCCGATCGCTGGCGCTTCTTGGAGGCGCTCAACTTTATCGCCACTGAATTGCACAAGGGCACATCGCCGCTCTTCCGAAACCCAAGCGATGAAGCCAAGGCGGCGACAAGGGCAAACTTGGTGAACCGCTATAAACTTCTTGAGCAGAAGCTGGGCGACAAAGACTACCTCCTCGGCCAGTTCACGGTGGCGGATGCGTATGCGTTCGTGGTGCTCAATTGGGCGCGGAGATTCGAAATTCCTGTATCGGCGAGCCTCAACGCCTACTTCGAACGCATCCGCGCACGGCCCGCGGTCCAGCAAGCCCTGAAAGAAGAAGGCTTGCCAACGTCCTAGAGGCTCTGGAAGGGTTGGTGTGCTTAACGCACATCAACCAGTCTGCCTCACCGGATTTTCATGCAAACCAGCGATAGTGCTCCTTCGACGCGACGTCTGCTGCTGGTTGCAGCCGCCGCTTTGGTGGATTCATCGGGTCGCGTGCTCATCACACAGCGGCCTGCGCACAAGCAGCTTGGCGGTCTCTGGGAATTTCCCGGCGGCAAGGTCGAGTTGGGCGAAGCGCCCGAGCATGCGCTCGTTCGGGAGTTGAAGGAGGAACTGGATTTGCACGTAGAGCCCGATGCTCTGGATCCGTTCGCGTTTGCTTCGCACGCGTATCCGGATTTCCATCTGCTGATGCCACTCTACGTCGTCACCAAGTTTGGCGGCGTGATGAAACTCGACCCAAATTCCGCGCAGGCCGCAAAGTGGGTTCAACCGGCAGAGCTGCGCGCGCACGAGATGCCGCCGGCCGACGTCGTTCTCGTCAACCGCCTTATCGAACGGACCGCCGCATGATCACCCGCTTTCTTCGTGACGAACGCGGCGCGACCGCGATCGAATACGCTCTTATCGCCTCGTTGATCGGCCTCGTGATCATTACCGCCGTGGGCGCTGTCGGCGACTCGCTAACCGGCATTTTCGATGACGCAGCAGCCGGCCTCGGCGGCTAAGGCTACCGGCTAGCCAACATTTCAACATTGTTTCAGCGCCGACGAACAGGCGCAAAAAAGCGCGCCCATAACGCCGCCCACGAAACGCCCCGCGCCGGGGCCCTTCGGGGGATCACTGATGAATCTCGTGCAATCACTAGCCGCCGCGGCAGCCGCGATTGTGGTGGCGGCGACAGCGGGTAGCCCAGCGCCCGCTCAGACTATGTCTCAAGCCATGGCTGAGACGCGCGCTGCGCTCACGCCTGACGCTATCCGCGGCGCCGTCGAAGAACTCGCCAGCATCCTGCAGCAGCGTTACGTCTTCCCGGACGCGGCGAACCAATATGCTGAGCACCTTCGCAGCCGCGCCCAAGCCGGCGCCTATGATGGCGCTTCCGACCCCCAGCAACTCGCGGCGCAGCTCACCGGCGAACTCAACTCGATCCATCGCGATGCGCATCTGCGCGTAACGTTGAACGGTGGATCCGAGACGGGACGCCGCGTTTTGCGTGCGCCGCCAGGAGATGACGCGTTCGGTGAAGCGCAATGGCTTGCCGATGGCGTGGCTTATTTGCGGATCAACATAATCCCGGGCGATGACGCATCGAAAGCGCGCATGGGGCAGATTCTCGATCAGTACGCCGAGGCTAATGCGTTAGTGCTCGATCTGCGCACGTGCCGCGGCGGCACGCTAGGGGTGATGGATGTGCTGCTCTCGCGTCTCTATTCGCAACCGAGGCAGCTCATGACCATGGATACGCGCCGCGGCGCCGATGGCGGCCTTGAAGATTTCTACGCCGGCGCAAGCACCATGCACGAAGTTCAGAGCGCACCGCGCAACGTGCGCCGCTGGCAACATTGGGCGCAACCCACCTCACCCGTCAGCTCACTCGCGGATGCTCGCGTATTCGTGCTAACCGATGAAACCGCATCGGCCTGCGAACACCTTTCGCTGGCTTTGAAAGAAACCGGTCGCGCTACCCTGATTGGCGCGACCACGCGAGGCGCGGGCAATTACGGTGGCGAAGAGGCATTTGGAAATGGCGTTTTCCAAGTCTTCTTGCCAATCGGCCGCTCCTACATCGAGCGCACAGGCCAAGGCTGGGAATCTGTCGGCGTCGCGCCAGATCGGGCGGTCGCACCGCAAGAAGCGCTGAACGAAGCCTTGCGCGAATTGAACGTGGCGCCAAACGCAATGACGCAGGCGCTCGCGCAAATCCGTGCACCACGCGATACGGTGCGCGTCGATGGCGCGGCCTCGCCAACACGGCGCTATGGCATTGGAACGGCGATGCAGGTTGGGGCCTCCTCGCTTGAGGTGATGGAGATTGCACCGGGCTTTCCGGCCGCGCGCAGCGGGCTGCAAGCAGGCGACCGCATCGTCAGCATCAATGGAGCGCCAGTCTCTTCGCTGTCCGCGGATCAATTCTCAGCAGCGATGCGCGCGTCTGCGCTAACTTTGGATGTACTGCGCGGCAGCGAGCGGATGACGTTGCGCATGTCGCTCGACAGTTAAGCGTCGAGTTCGACATCCCAATAGAGGTAGTCCATCCAGCTTTCATGCAAGTGATGCGGCGGAAAGCGGCGACCGACATGTTGCAACTCATGCATCGTCGGCCGCCGTGGCCGCCGATAAGGCCGCATGCCGGAATGGTGCACGTATTTGCCGCCCTTCCTGAGATTGCAGGGCGCACAGGCGGTGACGATATTCTCCCAAGTCGTACGCCCGCCTTTTGAGCGCGGGACGACGTGATCGAACGTGAGGTCGTCTGGGCTTCCGCAATACTGACAAGCAAAGCTGTCGCGCAGGAAGACGTTGAAGCGCGTGAAAGCCGGCGGGCGATCCTGATGCACATAATCGCGCAAGGAGATGACGCTCGGCAGCTTCATCTCGAATGAGGGCGAGTGCACAACCTGATCATAATGCGCGACCACATCGACGCGCTCAAGGAACACGGCCTTGACCGCTTCCTGCCAGGGCCAAAGTGACAACGGATAATAGGACAGCGGGCGGAAATCGGCGTTGAGAACCAGCGCCGGGAAACCCGCTAGAGGGGCGCTGGAAACGTTCATGGGCGGCTGCTCCAATGCAGCCGCTCAATCAGTTGGGGGCGGATGATCCGAGATGGACTGAAGACGTCTCTCCTTCTTGTCCCGCACTATAGCACATCGGTCGCACCCGATGTGAACCAGCTTTAGCTGATTTGCGGCGACAGGTTCGTGACACTGCGGCCACGTGGCCCAAAAACCTCAGGCGCCGCTGAGCAGCCCCTTTGTTTTCAAGTACATGGCGAGAAATTCGCCACCGAGCTCCAGCCCGTCCGGACCGATCGAATGTGGTACGCCGTATGAAATGTGCCACTGCGCGCCGTGGTCGGCGGCCGACAATGCCTCCGCCGAATCGAAGAGCGCAGGAATAGGTATGGTCGGATCGCGGTCACCATGGATCAGCAATACCGGCGGCTTGGAGCGCATTTGCGCCTTCAAACTCTGGGCGCCGACGAGCACGCCTGAAAACCCGATGATGCCCGCGATCTGCTTTTCGCGGCGCAAGCCGACATGCAGCGCCATCATCGTGCCTTGGCTGAAGCCAACCAGCGCCAATCGATCCGGCGTTAAGCCGTAGCGTTCCAACTCGCGATCGATGAACCGATCAACCGATTGCGCGGCGCTCTTGACGCCATGCTCCATCAGATGCGGATCAAGGCTCGAAATCGGAAACCACTGATAGCCACCGGGGGCCATCGGCACAGGCTCGATCGCGTTCGGCGACACGAACGCCGTTCCAGGCAATTGATCCGCCCAATATGGCGCAAGCGAAATGAGGTCGGCGCCGTTCGATCCATAGCCGTGAAGGAAAATGACCAGGGAGTCCGGTTTTCCACCGCGCTTGGGCGGCATACGGGGGCCATCGAGGAAGACTGTCATCACGGGCTAGGTAGCGGCTCAGCGGCCCGAGCGGTAGCCTTCGCGGGTTATGAGTTTCGTCACACGCTTTGCGCCCTCACCTACGGGCCATCTGCATCTGGGGCACGCGTTTTCCGCGCTGACGGCGTTTGACGCTGCGCGGGCCACGGGCGGACGTTTCGTTCTGCGCATCGAGGATATCGATCAAGGCCGCTCCCGCCCCGCGTTCGAAGCGTCAATCTTTGAAGATCTCGGTTGGCTTGGCATTGAGTGGGAAAGGCCGGTGCGCCGCCAATCCCAGCACATGAGCGAGTACGAAGCGGCGCTGAAAACGCTGGTCGAGCGCCAACTTGTGTACCGCTGCTTCCGCACGCGCAAAGAAATCGCCGAGGCCATTGCATCGGCGCCGCACGGCGAGGCCGAAGAAGCGTTTCGCGGCGAGGCGCTGCCACCTGAAGAGGAAAACGCCAAGCTCGAAGCCGGCGAGGCGTTTGCTTGGCGCCTCTCACTGAAGAAGGCTCGCGCGGCGCTTGGTCCGGCGTACTTCACGCTCGTCTTTGAAGACGAGACACAATTGGTGCGCGCCGAACCGGAAAAGCACGGTGATGTCGTGCTCGCGCGCAAGGACTTTGGCACAAGCTATCATCTCGCTTCGGTTTGGGATGACGCGTTGCAAGGCGTCACACATGTCATTCGAGGCGAAGACTTGCGCGAGGCAGCGCACCTACACGTGTTGCTGCAAAAGTTGCTCAAGCTGCCACAGCCGATTTATCGCCACCACCGGCTCATCCTTGGCGAAGACGGCAAACGTCTTGCCAAGCGCGATTCTGCCGCGACATTGAAGGCGCTCCGTGAAGCGGGCAAAACACCTGCCGATATACGCGCGATGGTTGGGCTTTGATGCTGACGGTGTCGCGCGAACCGCTGCTTACAAGGCGGCTAGAGCTGCGACGCACGCGCAGTGAAGACGCACCCGCCATGTTCGAGGCGCTGAGCGATCCTGCAATGTACGAATTCATTCCACGCAGCGCGCCAGCGACCGCGGCGGATGTGGAGTTGAGATTTTTGCGGGTGATGCACGAGACAGCGCCTGATCGGCTCGAACAATGGCTGAATTGGACGGTGTGGTTGCGCGATGGCGGCGCTGGCATCGGGACTATAGAAGCGACGGTGCGGCCGGGTCATCGCGTCGAAATAGGCTATCTCTTCAACCCGCGCATATGGCGCCGTGGCTATGCGTGCGAGGCCGTGGCCGCGATGCTAGATCACCTCCAAGATCGAGGCGCCGCATCGTTCGAAGCGAGCATCGACATTCGCAACATGGCTTCCAAGGCGTTAGCGAGATCGCTTGGTTTCAAGCACATCGAAACGCGCGGTCTGGATGAGGAATGGCGGCGCGCATAGCTAATGCATCTTCACCACGATGATTTTTTGCAGGCGCGAATACGCTTCTCTAAGCATTGTTACGCTACGATCCTACGACGTAAGAGCGACGACCGCGGAACGCGGCGATGTGAATGAAGATGTTGTGGGTAGATAACGACAGCTATTTTGGACCTGACCGCCGGCGAAAGCTCGGCGGGCTTCGCGTGCGCGAGCGCCGTCGCTACAATTGCGCCGGTCATCCGCCGCCGTTAAGCACGGCGCTGCGCCAGCTTCGCATGCGCATTTTGGATGCGCGCGGTCCCGCCGCCGCAACGCTTTCTGATCGGGCTTATGCCGTTGCCAGCCTAGCGGACGCTCAAGGCGAGCATGACGCCGCCCATGAGCTTTCAACGTTCGCCGCGGCCGCCCTGCGGGGCCGCAACCAAGATATGCGCTCTGTCCTCTACCTGGATCTCGACCGCGTTCATGCGGCGATGAATACGGCTTAGGGCCTAATCAGGATAGTGCCGGTCACCCGGCCAACCTTCGATCGCCTCGATCGTCTCATGGGCGCGTTCGAGCTTATGATCGGGCACGTTCGAAAGACGGGCAGCCTCGATCCATGTCTTGATCGCCGTCGGCGCCAAGCGGTCACGACCACAGAGCAAGAAGAAAGGCTCGTCCTTGGCCAAGCCTGAGAGCGAGCCGAACTCAAGTTCAGCGGCCAAATATTTGAAGCCGGCGTCTTTTAGCAGCTTTGCAGCTTGGAGCTTCACTTCGCGACCTTCATCGGACATTGGCGTCTCCTTCAGCTCTGCGGGCGGTCGCCGAACGCACCGATCAAGCGCCCTGCCCAATCGCCCAGCGCATCCCACGCTTCGGCGCCGCCGTCAAAGCGACCAAGCCGAACCAGCACAAGATCCTTAGATGGCACAACGACGATGATTTGCCCCTCATGGCCCTGAGCTGAAAAGGCGTCGGTGAGGTCGGGATCTATGATCAGCGAACGCGAGGGACGTCCCCTTCCGCTCGATGGCGTCAGCCACCATTGTGCGCCGTAAATGTCGGTCTCGGCATCAGGCCCAGGCGTGCGCGCAAATTCTACCCAGCCTTCCGGCAGGATACGCTCGCCGTTCCAAACGCCGTCGCGAAGATAAAGATAACCGAAACGGGCATAGTCCCGCGCGCTCGCCCAATAGAGTGAGCTTCCATAAAACGCGCCCTGCGGATCGAACTCGACGACCGGATGCATGCCGATCCGATCAAACAGAGAGCTGTTCATCCAGGCGCGCATACGGGCGCGACGATCGTTTGCATCGCTTGGCTGGGGGACGACGACGCGGGTCAGCGCATCGGCCGTCAACATTGTGCCGGCCGAGGAATAATTCCAATGTGTGCCGGGATCGTGGATCAATGGGCGCGAAGCGGCCCAACCCACAACATCCCGGCGCCCTTCGCCGAACAGCATGCGCGCATTGCCGGCTTCAGCGACATTGGCGGCGTTCTCATTGTAGTCGAGGCCGTCGACCATTTGCATCCATTGGCGCCAGGTGATCGATGCGCGCCGATCCCCTGCTCGCCACGCTGGATTGCCCATCGGCGCATCAATGCTGAGCCGCCCCTGAAGCACAGCGGCGCCGACAAGCGCATGCGTGATCGATTTCCCGACCGACCAGGAATTCAGCCTTGTGTCGCGCGTATAGCCATCGCCGTAGCGCTCAAAGACGAGGCGTCCACCTTGCACGATGACGACGGCGCGCGTCTCGCCCATTTGTGGGTGAACGCCTGCGAACGCTTCTGTGACGGCAAGATCATACGCGGCGCGATCGACATCAGCGGGGAGCTGCGCCGCTTCCCAGTCGGCGCCCGGCCAAGCGACGCCCGCTGGCTGCGGAGGCAACGGAGGCAACGTCTGGGCCTGCGCTGACGCAGCGAAAGCCAATATTGCGGCCACGAACACTACTCGCAGCATGACGTCACCCCTCGCCTTCGCTATGCTTGAATGAGCATACGGGGAGGCGGCGGTGTCACGCAAACGCTGGATTTGGATTGGCGTGCTGGCAGTTGCCGCGATGGCGATCGGCGCAGGCGCCTGGGCCTCACGCGGGCAAGTCGAATACGCCAGCATCGCAACCGGATACGCCGCCAAACAAACCTGCTCTTGCCTTCATGTCAGCGGCCGTACGCTCGATTCTTGCATCGCTGATTTTCCAGAAGAGGCGCGAGAGAACATCACAGTCGCACAAGAGGGCGACACCGTTCGCGCCAGCGTATTGTTCGGCGCAATCAGCTCAAACGCGATCTACGAAGAAGAGTTCGGCTGCCGGATCGTCAATTAGACGAACCAGCCACGCGGATTGGGAATGGCTTTGCGCATCACGCCAAGCACAAGGCCGATAATGGCGCGCAGGATCGCCCAAATCATGATGATGACGTGGCCCCAGAAGGCGACCACCATCAGCGCAGGGCTGATGTAGGTCAACGCGCTGGCAAGCGTCCAAAGCACAAAGCCGATAATTAAAGTGCGGATTGCAAGCTCGTGGTGCGTCGTCGCCCAGGGCATGGCGCCATAGCGGTTGGGGGTCGCCAAGGCGATCACAGCAAAAGCGAGCGCGAGCGATACGCAAGAGGCAATCACAAGCACGAGCGGCGCGCCAGGCGGCGCCGGAAACGGGAATAAGAACGCACACGTATAAGTCGCGATCGTCAGCAGGTGCACGAGCACGGCTTTGCCGCGATGCGTCTTAAAGCCGAGACCACCCTGCTGTTGTGGGCGCACCGGCTTGGGACGGCGAAACGGCGTGACGTTGTCGGATGGCATGATGGAAATTTACGTCGCCATCCGGGTTTAGGGCAAGGCGTCACGATGGACCTTGCCGACAAAGCGTGCCCTATTCTGCAGATGAGCACTGGCAGAGAACTATTTCCGGTCACGCAAGAAACGGTTTTACCGGCGTATGACCTGATCTTCGCGCCGTGGGTAAAACAGCTCGCGCTTTGCGATTTTAATGTTGAAGGCCATCGCGTTTCGGCACGGCTTCCGGAAGCGGATGCGCTGAAATTTTCCGCCGGCGCGATCTGCGGACAAGCCATCATGGCGGCGATCGACACGATTACGGCGCTCGCAATGGCTACCGGAGATCGCGCCACACGTGGCACCAGCTATCAGCACACACACTTCTTGCGACCCGCGAAGGGCGACGACTTCATCGTGACGGCCGAGGTGCTGCGCTTCGGCAAAACCAGCGCCTATGCCGAAGCAAAGATTACATTCGCCGGCACAGGCGCGCTTGTCGCGCACGCCGTGCTTGAGTTTGCGTTCTGAGCTTAGAGGTTCAGAAGCTGAGGATCGCCGCCTTGAGCCGCGATGTTGTTGCTGATGGCGCGTTCTTCGGCAAAACGCGGCAAATAGTTCGGACCACCGGCTTTCGGGCCGGTGCCAGAAAGGCCCGAGCCACCGAACGGCTGCACGCCGACAACCGCGCCAACGATAGTGCGATTGACGTAGACATTGCCGGCAGGCGCCGCCGCGATCACTTCTTGCATGAAGCTTTCAAGACGCGAGTGCACGCCAAGCGTCAGCCCGTACCCTTTTGAGGCAAGTTCCGCGCCAACCTTCGCAACATCGGCGGGGTCATAGCGAATGATGTGCAAGATCGGGCCGAACACTTCACGGCTGATCTGATCAAGGCTCGCAAGCTCAATGACGGCCGGGCCAAAGAAATTGCCGCCGAGCTTGGACACATCGAGTTGTTTCAGCACGCGCGCCTCGCTGCGCATCCGCTCCATATGCTTGTCGAGGTTGGCTTTGGCCTCGGCATCAATGATGGGTCCGATGTCGGTGCGCGGATCGGCGGGATCACCGATGTTCAAACAATCCATCGCGCCCATAAGCGTCTCGATGACGCCATCGGCGGTGTCATGCGGCAGGAACAAGAGACGCAAGCTTGAGCAGCGTTGGCCGGCGGAATTGAACGCCGAGATGCAGACGTCATCAACAACCTGCTCCTTCAGCGCCGTCGTATCAACGAACATGCCGTTTAAACCACCCGTCTCGGCGATGAGCGGCACGATTGGACCGTCTTTAGCGGCGAGCGTGCGATTGATAAGCCGCGCGACTTCGGTGGAGCCGGTGAAAGCAACGCCGGAAATGCGCGAATCTGCAACGAGCCTGCCGCCGACATCGCCGGCGCCTTGGACCAATTGGAGAACCTCACGCGGCAGACCAGCCTCATAAAAAAGCTTCACCGCGATTTCTGCGATCAGAGGCGTTTGCTCGGCGGGCTTTGCGACAACCGTATTGCCGGCAGCGAGAGCCGCCGCGAGCTGGCCGGTGAAGATCGCCAAAGGGAAATTCCACGGACTGATGCAAACGAACACGCCGCGCCCATGTAGTTCCAGATGATCGGTCTCACCTGCCGGCGACGGCAGCGCACGCGGACCAGAAAACAGGCGCTCCGCTTCAGCAGCATAGAAGCGGCAGAAGTCGACCGCCTCACGCACTTCGTCGATCGAATCCTGCAGGTTGCGGCCGGCCTCTTTCGCGGTAAGCGCGATGAGAGCAGTCTCGTTTTTCTGAAGAATATCACCCATCGCGCGGATGATTGCGGCGCGCGCCGCGCCGCCGCGGCCATTCCAGGCATCGAACGCCTTATGCGCGGTTGCGATCGCTTCGGCAGGATCAGCAACGCTTACCTTCTCCATTGCAGGCGCTCTTGCTTCCCCCAACGCTTTGCGCTCGGCAGCGATAGAAATGTCCGGGCCTGAAGAGTTGCGACGGCTTGCGCCGAACAATTGCGGCGGTGGCGCCAAACGGCGGTGGCGATGCGGATTGGCTTCGAGCGTGGCGATCGGATCGGCGGCGACGACATCAGGCGAAACGTCATCGTCCAGGAACGAATGCACAAAGCTGGTATTGGCGCCATTCTCCAAGAGACGGCGAACCAGATACGGCAGGAGATCTTCGTGTCCGCCGATAGGCGCATAGACGCGCACCTGCGGCGGCGGATCGACGGCGAGGTAAAGCGCCTCTCCCATGCCGTGTAGACGCTGGAATTCGAACTTATCCCGCCCAGCGCTCGCGGCCATGCGGCGAACGGCGGCGACGGTGTGAGCGTTGTGGGTGGCAAATTGCGGGAAGACCGCATCACCGGCGCGGAAGAGATCGCGCGCGCAGGCCATGTAGTGCACGTCGGTCGCGGCTTTGGTGGTCCACACCGGAAAATCCGGGCGGCCCATCACTTGCGCGCGCTTCACTTCTCCGTCCCAGTAGGCGCCCTTCACCAGACGCACTTGGATCGGTGAACCCCGGCGGCGCGAGAGTGAGATCAAGCGCTGGATGACCGCGCGCGTGCGCTTCTGATAGGCCTGGATGACGACGCCGAGCCCTTCCCAGTCCTTCAGCGAAGGCTCAAGCGCCAACTTCTCGAACAGCTTCAGCGAAAGCACGAGACGATCAGCTTCTTCAGCGTCAAGCGAAAGGCCGATGTTCCACTTCTTCGCAGCCTCCGCCAGTTGCAGAACGCGCGGGTAAAGTTCGGCAAAAACGTGCTCCTCCAGCCGCGCTTCATAACGCGGGTGCAGCGCCGAAAGTTTTACCGAAACGCCGTTTGACGCGTGCGGACCCATGCCGCCCGCCGCCTCCCCGACCACGTCGATGGCATTGGCGTAGCTGACGAGATAGCGCTCTGCGTCCGCGTTGGTTCGCGCACCCTCGCCGAGCATGTCGAACGAATAGCGCGTGGCAAGCCCTTGGCGGACCATGCTGGCGCCGCGTTTAAGACCCTCCTGGATGTTGCGGCCGAGCACGAACTGCTCGCCCAAGATCCGCATCGCCTGCATCGCGCCCGCGCGCACCACGGGTTCGCCCATGCGCTTAACAAGTTTGCCAACCACTTCGCTCGCTTCGCCCTTCAGCTCTTCCGGCAAATTCACAACGCGACCGGTGAGCATCAGCCCGAACGTGCCGGCGTTGACGAGCCAATGGTCGGATTTGCCAAGATGCTCGGCCCATTGACCCGTCGAAATCTTCTCGGCGATCAACTTGTCAGCGGTTTCCGCGTCCGGCACCCGCAATAGTGCTTCGGCCAAGCACATCAACGCCAGCCCCTCGGCGTTGGAGAGCCCGAATTCTTCGAGGAAGCTCTCCATGACACCCTTGCGCCGCTTCAGGCCCCGAGCGCCCACGACCAAAGCGCGCGCTTCGGCATTCACACTGGCGCGGGCGGCGGAATCGAGAGGCGGATCGGCCAGTAGCGCGGCTACGGCGGCGTCCTCGTCCTGATATTTTTGCGCGTCGAGCGCGTCCCAATCGATTGCGGCGGCAGGGTGCGGTGTCGGGGCTGCTTGCATGGCCGTCATTTGCGCGTGTCTGGCCCTAAGGGCAAGCCATCGGCCGCGCCCCCTTGCGCCGCAGCCGCCCTCGCGTCAGAACCCGCCGCGTGAGCACAGACGCCCAAACGCCGCCCGCCGAGGATGCGCACCCATCCGGCGCGACCGATCACCCGCCTCTCGCCCAGAAGATCCTGCTGGTCACGGACGCCTGGGAGCCGCAGGTCAACGGCGTCGTCCGGACGCTATCGAGCACCAATCGCGAGTTGATGGCGATGGGCTGCGAAGTCGAAGTTGTCTCGCCAGCCGATTACCCGAACACCGTGCCGCTGATCACCTATTCTGAGATCCGCCTGGCGCTCGGCGCACGCGATGACGTTGAGGATCGCTTCTTAGCGTTTGCGCCGGACGCGGTGCACATCGCCACTGAGGGCACGCTCGGCTGGGACGCGCGGGCAATCTGCCTCAAGCACAAGTTTCCGTTCACGACGAGCTACCATACGCAGTTTCCGGAATATGTTACCGCGCGTTTCAACTGGATTCCGCTCTGGGCCGGCTATCGCTACATGCATGCGTTCCACGACAAGTCAGGCCGCGTGATGGTGGCGACGCCAACGATGCAGAAGCAATTGCAGCTGCAGGGCTTCCGCAATACCGCGATCTGGAGTCGCGGCGTCGACATCGAACAATTCCATCCGCGCCTACGTGGCATCGATGGCGGCATTTATCCTGCCGATCTGCCGCGCCCGATTTTCGCTTATGTCGGCCGTGTTGCGGTCGAGAAAAACATCGAAGCGTTTTTGAAGCTCGACCTGCCCGGATCGAAAGTCATTGTCGGCGGCGGCCCGGCTCTTGACGAGTTGAAGGCCAAGTATCCCTCAGCGGTATTTACCGGCCCGAAGTTCGGCGAAGAGCTCGCTCGCCATTATGCGGATGCCGATGTCTTCGTTTTCCCGAGCTTCACCGACACGTTCGGACTTGTGATCCTGGAAGCTGCCGCGTGCGGGACGCCGGTAGCGGGCTTCGTCGCGCCTGGACCACAAGATATTCTGCCCGGCACTGGCGCTGGCATTGTCGACGACGATCTCCAAAAGGCGTGCCTTGAAGCCTTGAAGCTGAAGCGCGAAGACGCCCGGGCGCTGGCGGAAAGATATTCCTGGCGCGCCTGCGCGGAGGACTTCCGCCGCAATCTTGAACCACTCCCTAAGGAACGCGGCCGCCGTTTCTGGCACAAGCTTGGCGATCTACGTAAGCGCGCCAAAGAGCGCCGCCGCATTGCTCGTGAAAAGAAAGCGGCCGAGCGCACCAAGACTCAGTGAAAGCACAAGGCGCGTCCCGAACGACGCCACGGACATCACCACTTGATCGATTTGCGCAGACGATAACGCAGCCAGATCGCAGTGCCGTTCATTAAGAGCGTGATCGCCAGCAACACGATGCCCGCGGCAGCCGCAAGTTCGAGGAACTCAGCCTGCGGGCGAGACGTCCAGTTGAACATCTGGATCGGCATCACCGTGAATTCCTGGCCAAGCCAATGGTTGGGAGACCAGCTTGCGATCGCATCCCCCCAGGTCGCGACCGATTGGATCGTCGCTCCGTGCGGGAGTTCGATGGTTTGCCCCGCTTGCACCGCCTGCTCGGTGAAATCCGGCAACACGACGACGCCGTCATGGGCGATGTGCACGGTCTCGGTTGCGTTCGGATCGACGGCAGCGCCGTACTCATCGAGCACGCCGATGGTTTCGAACGCTGCATCACCGGGGCGTGAAATTGGAAGGAACGCAACGAAAGTCAGGCCGCCAATCATAATAAGCGGCGCTGTTTCGCCGAGTGCGCGTGAGACGCCGATGATGACGCCGGTAACGACGCCCGGCAGCGCGTACGGCAGCACATGGTGCTGCGTCGATTGCCATTTGGTGGCGCCGACCGCGAGCGCGGCATGGCGGATTTCCTGCGGCACGCCGCGCACCGCCTCGCGCGTGGCGACGATGACAACAGGCAAGATCAGCAATGAAAGCGTGATCCCCGCAGTCAAGATCGATTGACCGAACAGATGCGCGCCGCCTTCGCGAATAGCTTCAGGCAGGAACGCAAACCAACGATCCGGATTGCCGAGGAACTGAACGAAAATGCCAACCGCCATCAAACCAAACAGGATCGACGGGACGCCGGCGAGATTGTTGACGGCGATTTCGATGGCGCTCGTGACCGCATTCTTTGGCGCATACTCTTCAAGATAGATACCGGCCAGAATACCGATCGGAATTGCGAACAGCGCGGTCGTTAAGATCACCAGCAGCGAACCAACCCAGGCTGAAAGAATGCCGGCTTGAGCGGGTTCTGAGGACGGGAAGCTTGAAAAGAACGCCATCGTCAGGCGGTGGCCGCCATCGTGGAAGAGATCACCAACCAGCGTGATCAACGTGCCAAGGCCAATGATCGTCGCGACGATGCCCCAGATGATGAAGGCAGCATCCTTGAACTTGCGCGTGGCCAGGCCCGCTGGATGTGCGGTGATATCGCGCATCGGCTGAACGTCTGTCGCGGTCATTAGTACGCCTCCCGGTAGCGGCGCTGCAGCCAGAAGGCCACGAAGTTGAACATCAGCGTCAACACCAAAAGCGCCAGACCCGCAGCGAAGATCGAATTGTACTCAAGCGTGCCGAACGGCAGATCGCCGAGTGCGACTTGCGCGATGAAGGCGGTGACGGTGGCGCCGCCTTGCGTCGGCGTCGTCACCATTTGCGGCTGCGTCCCGCCTGCGACCATGACGATCATCGTCTCGCCGATAGCGCGCGACATCCCAAGGATAACCGCGCCGACGACGCCGGAGACGGCGGCGGGCACGACGACGCGGAACGCCGTTTCGAGGCGCGTGGCCCCCATGGCGTAAGACCCCTCGCGCATCGAACGCGGAACCGCGCGCATCGCGTCTTCCGAGAGCGACGCAATGTAAGGGATGATCATCAGCCCCATGACGATGCCGGCTGACAGAAGATTGAAGCTTGGGAGCTCAATGCCCAGCGGACGCAACAGGCCCTGAAGCAGCGGCGTCACGAACAGGAGCGCAAAGTAGCCATAAACGACAGTCGGCACGGCGGCGAGCAGCTCCAATGTCGGCTTGATCGTCTCGCGCGTGCGAGAGCCAGCAAATTCGGAAAGATAGATCGCAACCAGCAGACCCAGCGGCACGGCCACCGAGAGCGCAACCAGCGTCGACATGAACGTACCGGTCAGCAGCGGAGCGATGCCGTATTGGGGATTGTCGAAGAGCGGCGTCCAAGTGGTCGAGGTCAGGAACTCGATGACCGACACCTGGCCGAAGAATTTCGAAGATTCGGAAACAACGACGTAGACGATGCCAAGGACGATCGCGATCGCGGCGGCGGCAGCGGCGAACAACAGCCCCTCCACGGCCCCCTCAAGCCAGCGTGTCTTCTTTTTTGTGAAGTCCCGTTCCACGACCCACTCCCAGGCGAACCCGCTAGGGCGCGCGATGCGTCTTCAAAGACTCAAGTAGCCCCAACGACCCAAGCCATAATTAGGTTTTGTGACAGTTTGACTTCGCCGCGCCCGGCGGGGGCGCAGAAGTCGCATGCAGAACCGGAGCCCGGGAACCCAAGCCCCAAAAACCAGGACCTAAGGCCAAGAAAAAAGGGCGGAAGGTTCCCCCTCCGCCCTCCTCCGTAACCGGATCTGTTAGTCGTTGACCGGCGTCAGAACCAGACGGCGGGCGACGACATCCTCGATGCTGGCGCCGATAGCGGCGCGGCCACCGAAGGCGGTGCCGATTTGGCGGCGCTGAGCGCGCTCAAGGTAGGTGGCGTAGGCAGCTTGCGGCAGAGCCACATATCCAACGCGCTCGGAAATCGTGGCGGCGTTATTGATGTAGTACTGCACGAATTGCTGGACTTGCGGACGGCGCAGAGCGGCGGCGTTCACATAGATGAAGATCGGACGCGAGAGCGGCGCGTAGGTGCCGTTGCGGACCGTCGCCTGGCTCGGCGCAACCGGACCGTTGCCGTTGTCGATGGCGACAGCGTGCAGGCGGTTTTGGTTCTCTTCGTAGTAAGCGAGGCCGAAATAGGCCATGCCGCCCGGATTGTTGGCGACGCCTTGGACGAGCACGTTATCGTCTTCCGACGGCGTGTAGTCCGTGCGCGACGAACGCGCCGTGCCGTTCACGGCTTCGGTGAAGTACTCGAACGTGCCCGAAGCTGAGCCCGGACCGTAAAGTTGCATGGCCAGGTTCGGGCCGCCGACAGCGTTGAAGTTGTTGACACGCGAACCGGTCGACCAGATCTGACGCAGTTGAGCCACCGTCAGCGAGCGGATCGGGTTTGACGGGTGAACGACGACCGTGACGCCGTCGAACGCGACCGGGATTTCCACGTACTGGATGCCGGCGGCGGCGCAGGTCGCCATTTCGCTCGAACGGATCGGGCGTGACGAGTCGGCGATGTGAATTTCACCGCGGCAGAACTTACGCAGACCCGCCGACGAACCAGATTCGCCAACCGCAACGCGGACCCGGCCTTGCGTCGTTTGTTGGAAGGCTTCGGCAACCGCCTCCGAGATTGGGAAAACAGTCGACGAGCCGTCGATTTGGATCGTGAACGGCGCGCCGGCTTGTTGCGCGGATGCCGGGCCCGAAACAAACGCAAGCACAACAGCGGACGCAACCGCTACCTTGCCCAGCGCCTTGAAGAATTGGGTGTTCATGTAGTCCTCCAAAAACCTGTCCCTCGAGAAAGCAGCGGAGGCCCGGCGGCTCGCCGGGCCTCCGCCAGTCGCGGGGTTAAAAGTCGAATTGCGAGCGGAGCGTGATGACGGTCGCTTCTTCGTCCGTGCCTACGGTGCGATCCATGTCAGTCTGCGCGTAGTTCAGCATGAAGCGGACGTGGTCGACCGGCACCCAGTTGAGGCCGAGCGCGTAAGCAGCTTGCTCACCGCGCGAACCGCCGGCGTCGACGTCGCTGAGATCGATGAAGTCGTAGCGAGCGCTGACGTCCCAGTGGCCGATGCCGCCGCTGCCCATCGGGCGAGCCGGAGCAACCGGGCCAAACGAGCCTTGGTTGCCACGATACGAACGGGGCTCACCAGTGAGCGACCAGTTGAAGTCGACGTAATAACCGTCCGAGTCGATTTCGACGCCGGCAGGCGTTTCGCCGCCGATGGTGATGTATTCAGCCGTGAAGCCAAAGGCATTCCATTGGCCGGCGACTTCAAAGCCGTACGAGGTGTCCGACTGAAGCGCGTTGGCCGAAGAGGATTCGATCCAGCGGGTGCCGCGACCGTTCAGCGGACGCGTGCGATAGCGGAAGAGACCGTCGTCGCCATTGTAACGCTGGCGGGCCGAAACGCCGAGGTGAAGCAGCGTCACGCCTTCCGGGGAAGATTCGAAAATCGGCGCCCATGTGAAACGGCCGCTGATCGAAGCTTGCTCGTCCTGCGCGAGGTTGCTGTCCGAGTTGTTGAGCGAGTCGCCATAGACGCCGACAGCGCCCATCCAGTTGGCGCCGGTCATCAGGAACGCAACGCCGGCGGCGCGGCCGTAGCCGTAAGCGTTGATGATGCTGGAGCGTTCGATGAACGGGATGTCGAGCGACGAGGTGCGATCTTCGAGCGGCGAGGTCATGTTGTTTTCGCCGATGACCAGCGAATAGAAGTCGCCGGCATATTCGAGATAGGCGTCGTCGACTGCGATGGCGTTGTCACCGGTGGCGGCGTCATCGACGCTGGCGCCCGGGTTCAGGACGAAGTCGACCTTATAGCGCCAATTGTCCGTCAGACGGCCCTGGGCGCCGATGAAAGCGCGGCGGACGTAAGAGCGCTGCGCATCTTCGTCGAGCACATCCCAGTCGCTGCTGTAGACGTCGTACTGGAAACGGCCGCGCACCTTGAAGCGCTGTTGGCCGTCACGAATTTCTGGCGCGCCGCTCATCGGCTGAATCGTCGGCGTCGATTGGGCGTGCGCTACGCTTGCGGTGGCGGCCATGCCGCCCGCTGCCGCCAACGCCGCGAGTGCAGCTTTGGAAAGAACATTCTTCATCTTAAGACCCCCTGGTCAGATCGAGCCCCACATTTGGCGGCGGGCGACTTGAGTGACCGCTCGCTCCATTGGGCGAGCCGGGGGTTAGTGAGGTGCGATGACGCCTGCGCGACGGATCGGCGAAGGCTGCGCGACAGTTCCGCTTCAGTTTTGTGACGTGCCCAGAACACCTCAGTTGCGAGATTGGATGACTGAGCTGACGCGACACATCGTTCTGACCTCGCAAGGGAAATTAACCAACAATGGCTCTTTACATTGGGGAACGATCACCATATTGCGCCTCGTTACCGGCGGACCTGGAAACAGCGTCCACTAACGCCCCCTCGGCCCAGGCCACCTGGGGGATCGCAAGCAAACGGGAAGCAGGATGCTTCCTAGGCGATCCTCCGGCGCAAGCTCCCAAGGGCGGACCTGACATTAAAGCATGTCCGACTAACGCCGGCCTGGGAATGAACTGAACCGCACGAAAGCGGTTATTGTTTAGGGAGCTGCCGGATGGACTCTGTCCTCTCGCCTCTTGACCTGACCGCGCGCGAAGCGCCGGAGGGTCCCGTGGCTATTGCCCGCCCGCACCGCGTTGCCGCGGCTGCGACCTGGTTTCGCGAAAACTTTCCGGGCGAGACGTTCTACGCCGTTAAGGCGAACCCGTCTGAGTGGGTGCTCGATGCGCTTTGGGCCAACGGCATCAAGAGTTTTGACGTCGCTTCCGACAACGAAGCTGCGCTGATCGCCAAGAAATTTCCGGGCGCGCAGATCGCCTTCATGCACCCAGTGAAATCGCGCCGCGCCATCGGCCGCGCCTTTCACGATTTCGGCGTCAAAACCTTCGCTCTCGATAGCGAGGACGAGCTCAACAAGATTCTGACCGAAACCGGCTTTGCCAAGGATCTGACTTTGGTGGTGCGCTTTGCCGTTTCAGGCGATGGCGCCGCCTATCCGCTCGCGCGCAAGTTCGGCGTCACCGCCGAAGAAGCGCCGGCGCTGCTGCGCAAGACGCGTCAGGTGAGCGAAGAGATGCTCGGCGTCTCGTTCCACGTTGGCAGCCAGTGCATGAGGACCGAAGCGTTCCGCTCGGCCATGGACATGGTCAACCGCGCCATCGTTGAAGCCGGCGTGCTGGTCGACATCGTCGATGTCGGCGGCGGCTTTCCGGCGGTCTATCCGGGCATGACGCCCCCGCCGATGATCGAATACGTCAACGCGATCAAGACCGGCTTTGAAGACATGTTCGTCGCTCAGAACGCAAAGCTCTGGGCCGAACCGGGCCGCGCGCTTGTCGCCGAAGCTGGCTCGACCGTAACGCGCGTCGAACTCCGCAAGGGCGATGCGCTCTATCTGAATGATGGCGCCTTCGGCACGCTGTTTGATGCAACGCACCTCAACTGGGCGTTCCCAGCAAAGCTGCTGCGCAAGCAACCCTCGCGCGCTAAGCTCGCGCCATTCCGCCTCTATGGTCCGACCTGCGATTCAATGGACGCCGCCGCTGGCCCGTTCATGCTGCCGGCCGACATCCAAGAAGGCGATCTCATCGAAATCGGCTCGCTTGGCGCTTACGGCACTGCGATGGGCACGCGCTTCAACGGCTTCGGCGAGACGGTGACGATCGAATCTAAGGACGCGCCGTGGCCGAGCATGTACGGCCACGCGTCGGCGCCTGTCGTCGCGATGGCGAAGCGCAAGCGCGTCAACACGAAGAAGCCGAAGCAAATCTAAGGCGCACTTCAATCTGAGTTCGAACGGGGCTCGCGGGCGACGCGGGTCCCGTTTCATTTTGCCACATTTGAACCGCTGGCGTTTAG
The DNA here is from genome assembly GCF_001679665.1 of Candidatus Viadribacter manganicus. Lineage (GTDB taxonomy): Bacteria > Pseudomonadota > Alphaproteobacteria > Caulobacterales > Aquidulcibacteraceae > Vitreimonas > Vitreimonas manganica. The sequence continues at coordinate 2,671,185 of NZ_CP013244.1, read as the reverse complement.
CGACCAGAGGCAGATGCTGGCTCTATGAACCTCCTGCTCCTCGCCTCCGCGCTTTTGGGGTTTGCTTCAGCGATAGGCCACGCTTACCTGGGTGAGCGGTTCGTGCTCGCGCCCTTGTTCAAAGCGCCGGGCGACAACCGCGTTCTGAAGACCGCAACCTCGCGGCGCCTGATCCGGTGGGTTTGGCATTTGCCGTCGTTCGCGTGGGCGCAGATTGCGGGCGCCACGTTGTGGCTGGCGCTCGACCCCGCCGCGATGGGTGAGAGGGCGCAGACGCTGCTGCTCTTCTTAGGCGTTGGCGTCTACATGACCGGCGCTGTCTTCAATGCCTGGGCAATGCGTGGGCCGCACGTCGGCAACATTCTGCTGACGCTGGCGTCGCTAGCGCTGTGGTTCGCGATCACCGGGGGCTCGCGCCCTTTCGATTGACGCCGTCGCAAATCAGAGAAACACTCGCCTCCGAGGGGCCCTTCTCGAGGGGACAACATGAAATCGTTCTTGGGCGTTCTGGCGTGCGCAAGCGCGTTGGCGATATCAGGCGTTGCAGCGGCAGCGCCAGATCTCACACCTGAAATATATGGCCGATCGGACTATCTCGGCGGCAACACTTACAATGCAGGCAGCGAACTGCTGATCTCGTTCAAGGTCATGAACCTCGCGTCCGCGACCAACGACGCGCCTGGCACGCTGAGCTCCGGCAGCGCCGGATGGATGGCGGACGTCATACTTTCAACTGATAACGTTGGCCCGACTGGATTTGCCATCTATTCACCCGCGTGGCGCGAGGATGTCCTGCTGCGTGGCGGTCGCATGAGCCGCACAAACACGCTTACACCGAGCGGCGAGCAAATGTTCAACGGCACGACCGTTATGCGCGGCGATCCGCCGGCGCGGCCCTACGATTATCTGACTTTCCCGATGCCCACAGGCGTGCGCCCGGGCGCGTACCACATCTGCGTTGTCGCCGACCCCGCAAATGTCGTTGCCGAGTCTAACGAGCGCAACAACACGGCCTGTATGCCAATCACAATCCGCGCTCGCCTACGCGCGCCGCGCATAGAGGTGCGTCCAGAGCAATTGCCGCAACCAAGTCCACGCTAGATCGCTGTCATCCCGCCATCGACGACCAGCTCCGATCCGGTCATGAAGGCTGCAGCGTCCGAGGCGAGAAATGCAACCGCGTTGGCGATATCGATGTCGCGGCCCATGCGGCCAAGCGGATGGCGCGTCGCGAAATTATCGCGCGTCGCGTTGGCGCCTTGACCGGTCGTCGCTTCGATCACCTTGGCGGCTTCAGCCATCATCGGCGTATCGATAATGCCAGGATGCACCGAATTCACGCGCACCTTCATGGGCGCGTATTCGAGCGCCGCTGATTTAGTCATCAAACGCACGGCGCCTTTCGAGGCGTTGTAAGCGATGAGGTTGGGCGCGCCGACAATGCCTGCGACGGACGAGAGGTTCACAACCGCGCCGCCGCCATCCCATTGCTGAGCGCGCTCGGCGATGACCGGAATGGCGTGCTTCAAGCCAAGGAAGACACCCTCGACATTGATAGCTTGCATCTTGCGGAAGCTTTCGAGCGTCTCCATCACCAACGGCTTCAGCCAGAAGACGCCCGCATTGTTCACGAGAATGTCTAGACCGCCGAAGGTTTGCTTGGCGAACGCGACCGCAGCGATCCATTCATCTTCGCTGGTCACATCGTGCTTGAAATAGGCGCCGCCAATGGCTGCGGCCGTTTCGCTGGCGTCGTTCACATCGGTAACAACGACCTTCGCGCCCTTCGCCGCCAACGCCTTCGCCGCCGCCGCGCCAAGCCCACGCGCCCCCCCCGTCACCAGCGCCACGCGCCCTTCAAGCTCGCTCATTGTTTCCTCCAGCAGCGAGGTTTGCACACACTCGTTTGGCGCGCCACGGGACCCCTAACGGAAACGCGCTTGCAATCCAGCCGAATTGCCCTATTTGCAGCCGCGATCGCGTGTCGGCGGAGCGTCCGCGCGGTTGACCGCTCTGGGTCTGTCGACGCCGCCCATCGGAGCACCTCCCGTGGCTGACGCCAAAATCGACACCAACCGTAAAGCGGAACTTCTCTCCTCGCCGGTCGAGCACATCGACATTGCAAGCTTCGACGCGCGCCCGATCATCGACGCGTGGGGCAAGATGAGCTTCACCAGCCGCGACGCCGCGCGCGCCGCCAGCATCCTCAACATGGCGCTTGAAGATCAAAACTGCTCGACCTGGCTGATCATGGCTGGCTCGACCGGCGCGGGCGGGTGCCTCCACGTCTGGCGCGACATGGTCGAGTACAACATGGCCGACGCCATCGTCGCCACCGGCGCCTCGATCATCGACATGGATTTCCTCGAAGCGCTCGGCTTCAAGCACTACCAAGCCAAGGAAATTCCCGACGACAACACTCTCCGGTCGCTCTACATCGACCGCATCTACGATACCTACATCGACGAAGAAGAGCTCCAGAACGTCGACGGGACGATCTACGAGATCTGCGAGATGCTCGAGCCGCGCCCCTACACCTCGCGCGAGTTCATCTACGAGCTCGGCAAGTGGCTGGCCAACGGCAACGCCAAAAAGAAGGACTCGCTCATCCAGCGCGCCTACGAGAAAGGCGTGCCGATCTTCGTGCCAGCGTTCTCCGATTGCTCGGCAGGCTTTGGCATCGTGAAGCACCAAGTCGAGCGCCGCAAAGCCGGCAAGCCCTATCTCACCATAGATAGCGGCGGCGACTTCCGCGAACTGACCGAGATCAAGCTCGCGGCCGGCACCACCGCGCTCTTCATGGTCGGCGGCGGCGTGCCGAAGAATTTCGCGCAAGACACCGTCGTCTGCGCCGAAATCCTCGGCCACCACGACGTCGAAGTCCATAAATACGCTGTGCAGATCACCGTGGCGGATGTCCGCGACGGCGCCTGCTCTTCATCAACCCTGCAAGAAGCGGCGAGTTGGGGGAAGGTATCGACGGTGCACGAACAAATGGTCTTTGCCGAAGCCACCAGCGTCGCGCCGATCATCGTGAGCGACGCCTACCACCGCGGCGGCTGGAAGAAGCGCCAAACGCGAAATTGGGCGAAGCTCTTCAAGTAAAAGCTGGCGCTTAACGCAAAAACACGAAGGCCGCTCAGAAAGGAGCGGCCTTTTCGCTCGCAGGCATTCGGCGCGCTAGCGTCCAGAGTAAAGAGTGAGCCCGTGCCAGTATCAGAGCAGCGTCTAGCCGAAATTCGAGAGCTCTCGAACGATGAGCGCGTCGATCGGATCGACACGAGCCAATTCAGCGATGCCGACTGGGAGCGCTTCCACAACGAGTTAAACGCTGAGACCCTCGCGTTTTGCCGCGACAACAGAGATCCAGAAGAGCTTCACGCGTTCGCCAGCACCTGGAATTGGGACGGCGGTTTTGAAGCTCTAGAAGAGATCACCCGAAACCCGGCATGCGAGCGCGCGACAGCGCTCTACATATACTGGCACGGCGCGCCGGAGTGGTATCGTCAATATACGGATCGCGACGCCGTCGCCGAGGCCAAGGGCGATGCCGACCTCTTCGACTTTCTGACCCGCATTGAGACACGTTACGTTGCAGGTGAGTTCGCCCTGGGATCAATCGCGTTCGATCCAACGAACGCGGACGGTGAAGGCGGGTACAGTCTGGTCGGCTCTTACGACGACATAAGCGGCAAGTTTGTTCGATCCCTGCCACCGGCGATGTACGAGCCGATCAGACTCAAATAGCGACCTCGGGGCTCCCAGCCCAAGCGCCATCTCCACTCCGAGGGAGAGAATTTAGTCCGGCACATACGTCAGCTTCAGCGCGTTCTCGCCAATCCGCTCACTCTCCACCAGTCGAAGCTTCGGCGCCTCGCCAGCGAAGAATGGTTCGCCGTGGCCGAGAACGGCGGGATGCAGGAAGACGCGATATGTGTCGATCAAGCCAAGCTTTGCCAAGCCCGCCGCAAGCTTCGGCCCGCCCACTTCGATTTCACCATCGTGCTCGGCCTTCAGTTTTTGGATCGCCGTTTCGAAATCGCCACTGATCAGCTTAGCGTTCGGGCCAACTTGCTTCAGCGATTTTGACACAACCCATTTCGGCATCGCCCGCCACGCCTCCGCGAACGCGCGCAGATCGCCTTCTACTTGGGGGTTTTGCGCCCACTCGTCTCCATCCCAGTAATGCATAAGCTCATAGAGGCGCGGCCCGTATATGCTGCCGGTCGTGTTGCGCGTCTGCTCGATGAAATAGCCGAACAGCGCAGGATCAGGAGCAAACCTGTCGAAGTCGACATAGCCGTCAAGCGACATGTTCATTCCAAAGACGAGCTTCGCCATTGTTACCGCCTACTCACTTCCCAATCAGCCAATTGCGCCGCGAAGGCGCGTTTAAATGCTGGCCGTGCTTTGCCGCGTTCGACGTAGGCAACGAGATTTGGAAACTCAATCAGCGGCGTTTGGCTCTCAAGCCGGCGCAACGCCTGCACCATCAGCACATCGGCGGCGCTGAAACCGCCATCGAGCCAATCATCGCTACCTAGCCGCGCCGCCAATTGGGCGAAACGATCACGGATGCGTTGTTCAACCAAAGGCATGCGCGCTTCGGCCCAGCTTTTCTCGCTCCCCAAATACTCCATCACCTCGCGCTGGATGATCAGCGGTTCGACATCACTCACCGTTGCGAACATCCAGGTGATCGCGCGGGCGCGTGCGTTTAGGTCAGCGGGAAACAAGCCTGAAAAACGCTCTGCAATATGTAGAACGATGGCGCCGGATTCGAAGAGCACAAGATCGCCCTCTTCGTAGGTAGGGATCTGGCCGAAGGGTTGGCGCGCGCGATGTTCCGGCTTTTTGAAATCGGCCCAGGCAACGAGACGCGTTTCATAAGTTTGGCCCACCTCTTCAAGCGCCCAGCGGACGATCATATCGCGCGCGAGGCCAGCGCCTTGGTCGGGCGCGTCGGCAAAGGCGGTGATGGTGATCGTCATCGGCAATTTTCCCCAATCGCCCAGAGGACGTTTTCGTGATCTCGTTCCCGACAATTGAAACGCGTTTGCGCGGCGCTAGTTTGCTGACTAGTCGCGAAGGACCCTGACATGAACAAGAACACCATCTGCCTTTGGTACAATGGAAACGCCGAAGACGCCGCGCGCTTTTATGCAGCAACATTCCCCAACAGCAGCGTCGGGACCGTGCACCGCGCGCCTGGCGATTATCCCGATGGCAAAAAGGGCGATGCACTTGTCGTCGACTTCACGGTTTGTGGCATCCCCTGCATCGGCCTCAACGGCGGGCCGCAATTCCCACAAACCGAAGCGTTCTCATTTCAGATCGCCACTGAGGACCAGGAAGAAACGGATCGCTATTGGAACGCGATCGTCGCCCATGGCGGCGCTGAAAGCGAATGCGGATGGTGCAAAGACAAATGGGGCCTGAATTGGCAGATCACACCGCGCACGCTGACCGAAGCCATGGCTGCGGGCGGCGATGAAGCCAAACGCGCCTTCGATGCGATGATGACAATGCGCAAGATCGACGTTGCGAAGATCGACGCGGCGCGGCGCGGGTGACACACAAGAAAAAAAGGGCCGCCCCTTGAAGGCGGCCCTAGTTCTGGGGGTTCAGTCGGTTAGTTCAAGTGATAATTCAACGTGAGTTGCAGCACGTTGGTCTGGGTTTCGACGTCCATGCGAAAATCGTTCGGATTGGTCGATGACTCGGAGCCGAAATCGTAGACCAGATATTCGACGCCAGCCGACCACTTGGACGAGAACGCATATTCAACGCCGGCGCCGTAGACGATCGCGGTTTCGTTGCCGAAATCCGGCCAACTATCGTTGGTGTCGTTGCCTTCGGCCCAGCTGTGCTCAAGGTCTGAGTATGCCGCGCCGAGCGTAACGTACGGCAACACCGAGCCGAAGCTGTAGCCGGCGTTGACGCGCGCATCGGCTATGAACGACAGCGAATTATCGACCACGACATCGCCGAAGATGACTTGAGATTCAGAAAGGTCGGCGACGGTCACGCCGCCTTGAGCGCCCACAACCCAATTGCCGAATTGCCAATTGTAACCGACATGGGCGCCTAACGCGGCGGCGTCGACGTCATCGGACGTGATGATCTCGCCATCGGGCCCCCAATCGCCGTCGACATCGGTCCATTCGGATTCGCGATTGGCCGTCCCGGCGCTCGCACCCATGTAAAGGCCAGACCAATCTTGCGCCTGCGCCGCGCCGCTCATCGCCGCCATAGCGCCGACGGCCGCCAACAATGCTTTCCTCATACTGCACTCCGCCTGGCTACCCACGCTCGTGCGCTATGGAGGTTCACGCCCCCCCTCAACCACATGAACAGGTGCTTGACTGGCGACAAATCGCTTGGAGCTAGCTCGGTTTCGCGTCGCTCAAGATGGTTTCGCTATGGGCGTGACACTCCCAGCCGTTGGCGCCGCGGATCCAGGTTGAGATGTCGGCTGCCTGAAACTCTTGCGGTTTGCCATGCATCTTCACCTTCTGCGTCACCTTGTAAGCGATGATCGCAACATCCGGCGCGGGCGTGACCACTTCAACATCGTCAAACGAATAGGCATAGAGGGACCAATCACCCTCTTGCCTCATCTTGCCCATCTTGTCGTTAGGCACGCAGGTGACGCCCCGCGCGCCGGTGGTGAGCGAAACTTTTCCCGAGAGCTGGGACGTGCGTTTGCCGTCCTTGCGCTTCATCGCGTCCCAATACTCTTTTTCCAAAGCGATGATTTCGTCCTTGCTTGCGTTCGCCATGATCAGGTCTCCTCAACTCTGGGGTCAAACCTCAATCAATGTCGGCAGTTCCGCTATGAGCCAGAGTTCCGCTGCGGGTTAGCAACTTTCTCCAATAGCCACGCGACAGCGGCTTTGTACGTCGCGTAGTCAGCGCTGTTGAGATCGAGCAGATGCGGGCGAATATTCGCATCAAACGTGTAGCGCGTATCGGCATGACCCGTGAGTTCAAGCAAGAACGCGCCCATCGAATAGCGCACCGTCGGGTCCGAATGAATGCGCGCGTTGCGCAGCAATTGCTCCATCACAGCCGGAGTGGGATGCGCTTCGGCGATTTCGTAAAGCCGATCGAGGGCGCCGGTCATGGATTGAACGTGTTCGAGTTTTTCGACGAAGCGCGCCTCGATTTCTGGCGTCCAGCCCTTTGCGACGTCATCAAAGAAGGCTTCTATGCCTGCGCCGTCGATCTGCTTTTCGGCGGCGGCGCCGATGCGCGCAAGAGCTTTGGGCGTCGCTAGGGCGCGCAGAGCTTCCACATCGCGCCAATCGAGTGTGCGCTTGGCGCACAATTCGTCGGTCAGCTGCACACGCTCATCTTCGGTCACGTCCGAAAGCGCCGCGATGTCGTAAGGCGTACCGTCGCGCCACGCATCATAGTCGATAACCATTGAACGCATGAAACGGCTGAACGCCGTAGAAAGGTTGGACGGTGACCCCACGATAGCTCCTTGAGGCCGCGCCGAAGCGGCGAAAACCACATTCATTGATCGCAGCCGCCTAGCCTCTCGGCAATGGCGCGCTAATGTGACAGCTTCGTATTTCGGGGTGGGACATGGCCAAGCTCAATTTCGTTCTCGTCGCTGCACTGGCGCTTGCTGCTTGCGCGACCGCCGCGCCGGCGCCGGCTCCCGCGACACAACCAACCCATCCCACCACCGCCGAGCGCAACCCTGCCGTTCAGGTGGACGCGCTGGTCTTCTTGCCGGCGCCGCCACAGTCGAACAGTACGCTGGAACTTGCCGAGCGCGAGATTGTGCGGGGACCCTGGAGCGCAGAGCGTCGTGCACAGGCTCTGGCGGACAACGCGATCGACCCGTTTGCAGCATTTGACTCAGTACTCGGCGACAACTTCACGCTCGCGAACTTCCCAGCGACGATGGCTGTGCTCGATCGCGCCGGCCGGGCGGCTGGATATGCCGGCGACCCAGTGAAGTTCGAATACCGTCGCTTGCGTCCGTTCGTGACCGACAGCGCAATCACACCTTGTATCGCCGGTGACGAGCGCCTGCGCGCGAGCTTCTCTTATCCCTCCGGCCACGCGGCGCTGGGTTTTGGCTGGGCGCTCGTGCTCGCCGAACTCGTCCCTTCGCGCGCCGATGCGATCATCGAACGCGGGCGCGACTTCACATGGAGCCGTGTCGTGTGCGGCGTGCACTATCCGAGCGACGTGGAGGCCGGGCGTACTGTCGCCGCAGCGGCCATAGCACGCCTCCACGCCGACCCGGACTTTCAGCGCCTCATGGACGCTGCGCGTGCTGAGCTGGCGCGCGCGTATCCGAACTAGTCAACATTGACCGGCCGCACTTCCACCGCCCCGGTGGAAGCAGTCGGGCAACGTTCAGCCCAGCTCAAAGCGGCATCGAGATCTGCGACGTCGATCAGGTAAATGCCGCCCAGCTGTTCTTTGATGTCGCTATAGGGGCCATCCACGACAAGGCGTGAGCCGCCGCGTTTGCGCACAATTGTCGCCGTATGCGGCGGCTTCAATCCGGCGCCGCCAACAACACTTTGGATCGCGATGCCGGCGCCTTTTATAGAATTCAAGAAATCGAGGTGCGCGGCGCGATACGCCGTCTTGCGCTCGACGTCATCGCGCGCGGCGAAATCAGTTTCGGTTTCATAGACGAGAAGAGCGTACTGCATCGGGAACTCCGTTTGCGGGCGACACAAGCGTCGCCCTCACCGCCCTGACGCACCGCCAGTCGCGCTTTCGACTTACAATCTCGAACGTTTGTGTTCGAGAAAGGCACGCACCGCCGGATCCGCTTCGCGCGCGATCGCTTCGTCATAAGCAACGGCCGCCGCCTCGCCCCGGCCAAGCCGCGCACAGAGATCGGCCTTCAGCGCCCAATAGGGCTGATAAACGTTCAACGCCGGAAAGAGCTGCACCAGCGCTTCAACCGCCGCCAGCCCGCGCTCAGGCCCATCGCGGCGTGCAATGGCAGCGGCGGCGTTAAGGCGCGCCACGGGTGAACCCGTGAGTTCGGAGAGTGCATCGTAAAGCAGCACAATCGCATCCCAATCGGCCTCGCCGCGCCACGCACGCGTGGCGTGAGCCGATTGAATGGCGGCTTCGAGCTGATAGCGGCCCGGCCGCTTCATCGCCGCCGCCGCGCGCAACAGCGCTTCTGCTTCGCCGAGCGATTGGCGCTGCCACAAGCCAACGTCCTGCTCATCCAGAGGTACAAACCGTCCATCGCGATCGCGCCGCGCCGGTCGCCTCGCTTCCAAATGCAGCATCAAAGAAAGAAGACCCAACGGCTCGGGCTCTTCGCGCAACTGCGACGCCAGCACGCGCGCTAACCATATCGCTTCTTCGGCCAATCCGCGCCTCTCCGGATCAGCGCCAAGCGGATCGCTCCAGCCCGCACCATACGCCGCATAGATCGCATCGAGCACCGCCGCAAACCGCGCGCCCCAATCGGACGGCGCCGGCACATCGAAGCCGACGCCCGCGTCGCAGATCTTTTTCTTTGCGCGCACCAAGCGTTGCCCCATCGCTGTCGGTTCAACCAGGAACGCTGCGCCAATCCGCTCCGCCGAGAAACCCAACACCACTTGCAGCATCAAAGGCGTACGCACGCTTTCTTCAATGGCCGGATGTGCGCACGCGAACATAAGCCCAAGCCGGCGATCAGGCATGTCGCCGGCCGCGGTCTCCGCTTCCAGTTCTTCAACATTCAACTGAAGCTGCGCTTTGCCGTCATTTGCCGTGCGCTTGCGGCGTGACGCATCGATCAGCTTGCGTTTCGCCGCCGCAAATAGCCATGCCTCGGGATTGTCTGGCACGCCGCCCCGTGGCCACGCCGAGATCGCGGCCGCGAAGGCATCGGCGAGGGCGTCTTCCGCCGCCGCCACATCGCGCGAGCGCGCGGCGAGCAGAGCCAGCAAGCGCCCGTAACTATCGCGCGCTGCCCGTTCCGCCGCCGCTGCAGCGTTCATCGCATAACAACAGGACGAACCTCGATCCGCCCAAACTTTGCGCCGGGGCAGCGCGCCGCCCACGCCAACGCATCGGCAAGCGTTTCCGTCTCGATGAGATAATAGCCGCCGAGCGTCTCTTTGGTTTCAGCGAACGGGCCGTCTACGACCTTCTGCTTGCCGGTTTCGATACTCACCGTCTTGGCGGTCGCCACCGGATGGAGCTCATTGGCGCCGACGTAAGCGCCCGCCTTTTGCAAATCCTGCGTGTAAGCGAAGTAGGCGCCCATCTCCGCTGAGATTTGATCCGGCGTCAGCTCCGCCCAGGTCGATTCTTGGCCATAAATCAAAAGCAGATATTGCGTCATTGAACCCTCCTCGGATCACAGGGCTCATCACCCTCGCCTCAGTGACGCGTGCACTCCGTCAATTTCGACACTCAAGCCGCCTTTTTCTGCGAATCTTTCAAAAGCCCCAACTTCACCATGCTCTCCGCAGTCGCGATAATGCAGTCCTCGTTGGAGATCGGCTTATAGCCCAGCAGGCGCCGTGCTTTCTCGTTGGTGGCGTTCTTGTGCTTGCCGAGTTCGGGCACAATCTGCGCCACCGCCGCATCGCGCTTTGCAGCCATGCGCACCATGAAGTCAGGCAATTGGAAAGTCGGCACACGCTTGGCCGCTGCGCCCATACGCCGCTTCAAAATCTGCGCGATCTCCTTCATCGAAAGGAAATCGCCGGCAACAGCCAAGAAGCGTTCACTTTTCGCTGCCGGATTGGTCATGCACTCGATGTGCATCCACGCAACGTCGCGCACATCCACGGCGCCAAAATACAAACGCGGCACACCCGGCAGCGCGCCATCCATCAAACGCTGCACAAGCAGAATGGACGTCGAATAATCCGGACCGAGAACCGGCCCAAACACGCCCACAGGATTGACCACAGAAAGTTCAAGCGCCCCGCCCTCGTTGGCAATGAAATCCCAAGCCGCCTTCTCTGCGATGGTCTTTGACTTCACATACGCACGAACGTCATCGCCGTTAGGGTCAGTCCAGTTTTCTTCATTGTAGGGCTTCTTCGATACCTTCTGCCCATAGCCGATCGAAGCGAATGACGAGGTCAGCACCACCCGCTTGACGCCAGCATCGCGCGCCGCCTTCAGCACACGTAGCGCACCATCGCGCGCCGGAATGATGAGTTCATCCTCATGCGTCGGCGCAGCGGGTGGAAACGGCGAGGCCACGTGCAGCACATAAGTGCAACCAGCGACAGCATCAGCCCAACCGTCATCCTTGGTGAGATCGGCGGCGACAAAACTCAGCTGATCGCCAGCGTCAACGCCGCCCTGTCGCAGCATCGCGCGCACTTCCGCTTCACGCGAAAGCGACCGCACCGTCGTGCGCACCTTGTAGCCCTTCTGAAGCAATTGGATAATGCAGTGCGCGCCAATAAAGCCCGAACCGCCGGTGACTAAAACGAGCTCTCCGGCCATGTGGGCCTCCGCTTAGACGCGTGCGGGAACGACGCGCTCTACCAATTGATCGAACGCGTCCCAGAATTGTGCGCGGATCGGATCAGTTTCCATCAAAATTTCGTGCTTGGAGCCTTCGATGGTTACGTGACGAACATCAGGAAGTTCATGCGCGACACCATCGTGGCTCGCATTGTCCACCAGTTGCTCTTCGCCGGCCGTGGCGATCAAGATCGGAATGCGAACGTGCGCGAGTGCGCCAGGCGTTCTAAACGCTTCGGTGGCGTCGGAGGCGGCCGACACCCAGCCTACAGTCGGCCCAGCGAGCGCCAAACGCGGCTCTTCGGCGATCAGGCCCTGGCAGCGATCGTGACGGGACTTGTCGTGCGTGACCGGGTTCTTCTTGAAGTTCTCGCGCTTCCACTTCTTTTCAACGCCCGGCGCAAACGAGCCACCTGCGCCTAAAGACACCATAAAGCGCACGTACTTCTTCGCAAAATCGCTAAGGCCTTGAATGCCGAACATCGGGGCCGAGAAGGCGGCTGCGTCGAGGTCGATGCGCCGCGTCATCAGTGCGCGCAGCAAGATTGCCCCGCCCATCGAGTGCGCCAGACCGATGTACGGTCGCGGCAAACGATCAGCCAATAGCTTCAACGCCGTCGACAGATCGTTCACCGGATCATCGAAACTGACGAAGTGCCCCTTCAGCGAATTTTCGACTTCGCGGCCGGACAAGCCTTGTCCGCGCCAGTCGATGCAGAAGACGGCAAATCCGCGAGCTTGAAGCTCGCGGATCACCTCGAAATATTTTTCGATGAACTCGGTACGTCCCGGCGCAACGATGACCGTACCGCGCGGCGCGCCGCGCGATGAAGGCGCGGTCAACACCCGCACCTTCACTCCACCACGGCCTTCGAGCCAATGCTCTTCGGCGCCTTCGGGCGGCTCGTTACCGGGAACGCGTACGAACGCCACGCTTAACCGCGCAGCTTCGCCATCACGCTCTGCAATTGCATTGCAACGCCCATGTCGCCTTCGACACGGAGCTTGCCCTGCATGAAGGCGGCCGTCGGATCGAGCTTGCCGCCCGCCATATCGACGAAGTCTTCGAGCTTCACTTTGATGGTCGTGTCGGCGGCAGCGTCATCAGCGGAAACCTTGCCAGCGCCGCCGTCGAGGAAAATCTTGCCCGCATCGCCGAAGTCAAACTTCACCTTCTTGCCGGGCACGGTCACGTTGCCTTCGGTGAAGCGCTTCAGGATTTCCTCGTACGTCATGGCTTTTCCTCCGGACCTTGGTGGCCTTCGAAGGCCACCTTACACACCAGCACCGCCGCCGCCGCAAGAGTGACGGCAGCGTCAAGCTTGTAGATTAGCGGTTTTGCTGCGCCGCGGGAGCGCCGGCGCTTGGCTTGCGGAATTTAAGCGTCATACGATCGCTTTCACCGATGGCCTCATAGGGGCCAGTGTCGAACCTTGGGTCTTCTTCTTGCCCCAGGGGCGAGGTCCGCAAGGTTGGCGGCAGCGTCCAAACACCGAATGGATGATCGCGGCTATCGCGTGCGTTGGCGTTGAGATCGCTGGCGGCGACGAACTCAAATCCCGCCTCTTGCGCCAGCGCCCGCACATAGGCTTCCTGAACGTAACCCGTCCCAGCAAGCGGATCCTGCAAACCCGTCGAGGACGCGCGATGCTGCTCGATACCAAAAGCGCCGCCTGGTTTAAGAGCCGCGCGCACACCTGCAAAGACACGCTCGGCAATGCCGGCCGCCATCAAAGTATGCACATTGTTGGAGAGGATCGCGAGGTCGACGCTATTTGCCGGCGCGAGCGCGGCGCCGCTGGATGTAACGGCGGAAACCGAGATATCGCCGTAGAGTTCTTCGTCCTCAGAAAAGCGCGAACGAAAGGCCGCGAGCGTTTCGCGCTGCGCAACGGAATTGGCGCGCGGATCAAAGCTCGCCGCAATGAGCCTGCCGCCATTCGCGTGCAGATAAGGCGCAAGGATGGAGGTGTACCAACCGAGCCCCGGATAAATCTCCAGCACGGTCATGTCGCCTTGCAGACCCCAAAAGAGCAGCGTCTGCAAAGGATGGCGCCATTGGTCGCGCTCGGGATCGATGCGCCACGGTCCTGCTATCGCCCAGGCGAGCGATCCCTGCGGCGGCGCATCGGCGGCGCTCGGTTCGGAGCGTCCGCAAGCGGTGAGCCCAAGGCCCAATCCAATCGCGGCAGATCTACGGGTCAGCTGCATGGCGCCGAGCGCTAATCCCGAAGCGCTAAGATTGTCAAAACCGATGATCGGAACGGGTCTTGAACGACCCCCAATCCTCCCCATCTGCCCTTTTAACCGGCGCCCAGATGGGGCCGGGTCGCTGGCCAACCCGCCGCCTTAGGGGACGGAAAAAGCCCGCAAACCAGCTCCCCGCGCGGGAGCGCCCTGTATGTCGCTTTGAAAGGACAAGACACATGGCTTCGAACGATCTGAACCCTCTTTACCGTACGCTGGTCGGCTTCGACCGCATCGCGAACCTGATGGACACGGCTGCGCGTTTAGACGCTGCGCCTGGCTATCCCCCCTTCAATGTCGAGCAAATCGGCGAAGACAATTTCCGCATCGAACTCGCGGTCGCCGGCTTCTCGGAAGAAGATCTCTCGATCGAATTCAAGCAAAATTCGCTGCTGGTTTCGGGCCAGCGCAAGCCTGCCGAACAGCGCAATTACCTGCATCGCGGCATAGCCGAGCGCAGCTTTGAGCGTCGCTTCGGTCTCGCCGATCACGTCCGTGTCGCCGGCGCGAAACTTGAAAACGGTCTTTTGACCATCGACCTCGTTCGCGAACTTCCCGAGTTGCTGAAGCCGCGCAAAATAGAGATCAACTCTGCGGGCGCCGCCAAGGCCAAGCCAAAGGTCGTGGACGCAGCGAACGACGAAACAGAAGCGGCTTAATCCCCCGCTTCCGCTCGCCGCGCGGCTATCCCCTCCCCCCCGCGTCGCGCGGCGAGCACCCTGACCCTTGGAAAGACAAACGGCGCGCGTTCCCCCAGACGCGCGCCGTTTTGCATTTCGAGAAACCTGCTGGGTTGCGACGTCCGCGATTATTCCTCGCCGTCGCCGTCGCCCTCATCATCAACCTCGTCATCGGCGGCGTCACCGTCATCCTGCTGCGCCGCTGAGAGGATCGCTTCAATGCCCGCCTCGGCCAGAAGCGCCGCAAGCGCCGCATCGTCAACGAGGCCCCGCTTGCGTTTCAGTTCGTTGAACGCCTTGGCGGCGTAACGCTGAGGCTTTTGCACGAAGTTCGTTCCACCAATGTCGACACTGACGCCGCTCGCGTCGTTCGCCACAGCTCGTGCGTTCGCATCCATCCAGATGAGATATGCGCCGGCAATCTCGTCACGCAGCAATTCAGCGAAATCAGCGCTAACTTCAGCAAACGAGGCAAATGGACCTTCAGCCTTTGGCTTTTCCATCCGCTCCAGCCAGCGCACGACGTTCGGTGCTTGGGCGCGCAATATCGCCCCTGGTGTCGGATCGGAATTGAGCTGCGCCAACTGCCCGGCAAGACCAAAATCCGCCAGCGAGGGGCGGCCGCCAAACAAAAATGGCCGCTTCGCCAAAAGCGTGTTGAGCAAACCAAGCAGACGCGCGAACGAACCTTCAATCAGGGGCGCCGTCTCCGGCGACGAGCCAACATGGTAAAGCCGCCCGATCATGCGGATCCGGACCTGCTCTTCGATGCCTTCCGGCTTTTCGGCGCCATCGAAGATCATATCGGTGATGCGCTTGGCGGCGCTCTCCTGATCTTCCGGATAGCTCCAGCGATAATGGAACATCGCCTTGTTGACCCACTCATCGGCGTAGTCCTCGATCAAGGCCGAGAGAAACGCGAGCGAGGCCTCTTCAGGCACGATTGAGTTTTCAGCGAAATCGGTCTCAAGCTTTTCGATGATCGGCGTTGAATCCTGCAGCGCATTGTCATCGGCATCGACCAGCACCGGGATAAGCGGCAGCTTCGCGTAGCGCTGGAACTCTTCCTGGCGCGCGTTCGTCCGCGGCAGCCACTCGAAGTCGACACCTTTGTACCCGAGATAAGCGCGCACCTTAACAGAGTAAGGGGAAAGCTCCGCGCCATAGAGGCGGAACGGGGCAGTCATGGGGAATCTCCGGAAAAACAAAATCGCCGTACGGTGAACCGCACGGCGATCAAAACTTCAAGGGTCGGTACCGGCCTAGACCGGCTTAATGTTCACCGCTGACGGCTTGTTCTTGCGGGGATCATTCTCGACGTCAAAGCTGACCGCTTGGCCCTCTTTGAGGCCGGTCAGGCCTGAACGCTCAACCGCACTGACGTGGACGAACACATCGGCGCCGCCCTCGTCCGGCGCGATGAAGCCGAAACCCTTTTGCATGTTGAACCACTTCACCACGCCCGTAGCCATGGCCGCACTCCTAGCAAGCTGCCGCGTTCGAGATAGACTCGCGGCTGGACTGGGGGTGAGTAGCCGGCGCGAACGAGCCGCGCGGGTCGTGATCGTCCCGACCGTCCGGGCCGCATAGGGCCTTTCTGTTACCGCAGAGTCAAGCAAAAGCGGTGCGCCGAACCGGCGCCGCTCGTGTGCGACATCTCACATTCGTTCATCGATCAAGGCGCGGTGACGCCATAACGCGCGAACGTGGCGACGATTTCAGCCTGCAAGCGCTCGGCCGCTTCCATGTCCGCGCGCGCTTCGCGAACGCGCCCCAAACGCTGACCGGCAATGCCGCGACCGTAAAGCGTCTGTGCATTCTGGCGGCCATTAAAAATGGCGGCGTCAAAATCCGACCAAGCTTCCTGGTTCTGGTTGGCGCGCAAATTCAGAACGCCGCGCGCCGAGAGAGCGGCCGTATCGATCGAGTTGATCTCAAGGGCGTGGTTGCAGTCCTGCCGGGCAAGATCGAGCTCGATATTCTGCGCCACACGGATCTCACAGCGCACGCGATAGCCGCCGGGCGTGTCGGACGCGATAGCGATCACGTGTTCGGCATCAGCCATCGCCAAGTCATACTGACCCATCGCGAGATAGACCTCGCTGCGGCGATAATAGGCGCCCGGATGGTCACCGCGCATGCGAATGACCGTGGAGTAATCCGCGAGCGCCAGATCGTAATCACGTAGCTCGCGATACCGATCACCACGGAGCTTATAGGCCTGCGCGCGGCCATCACCCGACACGCTCCGCATGCTGATGACGTCACTACATCCGCGGATGGATTGTTCCGGCGTGAAGGCATTTGCCGAATTGAAGCATTGTTGGCGACGCAACTCGAAGACGCGCCACTGGATATCGGCCATGGCCGGCGCGGCGACGGCAACGAAACCCAACGCGACAATACTGCCGATCAACAAGCGCTTCATCAAAGGACACCCCTGCCGAAAGTTTATCGTGCGAGGGCGCCTAAGCAAGCTTGCCGCTGATCAACTATGGTTGTTCGCCGCCAACGCGATCCAGCGAAACCGCCAACATCGCGCGGAGTGCAGTCTCCATCGCCGGTTCATGAACGAAGAAGCGCGGATTGTGATTTGGGGCGGCCTCAGCCGCTGTCACCCCCGGCGGGTTCACGCCATAGAAGAAAAACACGCCAGGAACCGCCTGTTGGAAATAGGCAAAGTCCTCGGCCGGCATGACCGGCTGCCCGCCTTGAACGGCGTCTTCGCCGAGCGCGCGAACAACCGCCGCGCGCGTACGCGTCATCATTGCGGGCGGGTTCACGGTCGGGATCGCGTTCTCAGTGATCGTCACCTCAGCCGTCGCGCCGGTTGCGGCAGCGGTTTCGCTAATGGTGCGCCGAATACGCTCGTAGAAGCGCTCGCGTGTTTCCGGGTTGAGGTAACGCAGCGTGCCCTGCATTTGCACGTTTTGCGGAATGATGTTGTAGCGCACGCCGCCCTGGATCATCCCTATCGTTACGATCACAGGCGAGCTCACCGCATCCATCTGGCGCGACGGCACGGTCTGTAACGCATTGATAATCTGCGAAGACGCAACGATTGGATCGATGCCGGCGTGCGGCTGAGCGCCGTGGGTCTGACTGCCAGTCACCGTGATGTCGATGCGATCAGAGCCGGCCATCATAGGGCCGGAAATCATCGTAACGGCGCCGCTTGGCCCTGGCCAAGCGTGCAGACCGAACATCGCTTCAGGCTGCAGATCGCCGAACACGTTTTCCGCCAGCATCCGGCGGGCGCCGCCGAGACCGCCAGGAGGCGCGCCTTCTTCCGACGGTTGGAATACGAATATAACCGTGCCGGCAAGGTTTTCACGCTGCGCCGCGAGCACGGTCGCGGCCGCCATCAATACGGCAACGTGCGTATCGTGTCCGCACGCATGCATGATGCCAACATCTTGCCCGTTATAGTGGCCGCGCGCGTGTGAACGGAACGGCAGATCGCCCTCTTCCGTGACGGGCAAAGCGTCCATATCGGCGCGGAGCGCGATCACGGGGCCAGGACGGCCGCCGCGCAGCACGCCCACCACGCCAGTTTGAGCGACACCGGTGCGCACGTCCATCCGAAGCGAACGCAAATGCGCGGCAACCACGCGCGCGGTGCGAACTTCTTCATACGAAAGCTCGGGATGCTCATGGAAATCTCGCCGCCACGCGATCATGCGAGGGAGAACCGATTGAATCGAAGACTCTACACTAGAGTTGAAACCCGCTGCCGTCTGGGCGCTCGCAGAAGCTGCAAACACAAACAAGAGTGAGGCGGCAACCGCCAATTTCGCCAAGTGTTTCATGCTCGCCCCCAATGTTACCGCACGCCGGCCGCCAGCAGATCGTGCATGTGCACGACGCCGACCGGCTTTCCGTCTTCAACTGCAAACAACAGCGTGATCCGTTTTTCGTTCATGATCGCAATCGCATCCGCAATCGGCGCATCCGGCGCGATCGTCTTTGGATTGGCCGTCATGATCTCGCGCGCCGTCTTGGCGAACATTTCCGGTGAGAGCTTGCGGCGCAGGTCGCCGTCAGTGACGATGCCAATGAGTTTGCCATTCTCCACAACGCCGACAGCGCCAATGGCGCCTATGCTCATAGCCTTCATCGTATCGGCGACGGAAACGCTGGGCGAGATCAACGGATCGCTCTGACCAACGCGCATGACGTCAGTCACCTTTTTCAGCGCAGCGCCAAGCTTGCCACCCGGATGGATCGCACCGAAATGGTCGGCGGTGAAGCCGCGCGCTTTGATCAGCGCAACCGAGAGCGCATCGCCGAGCGCCAGGCACATCGTGGTCGAGATCGTCGGCGCCGGCGCCTCTTCGCTCGCCTCGCCGCATTCGGGCAGCACCAAAGCCGCCGTCGACGCTTTCGCCAAGGACGACCCCCGCTTGAACGTCATGCCGATGATCGGAACGTGAATGCGACGGCAATGGTAAAGAAGATCGGAAAGCTCCGCCGTCTCGCCCGAACGTGAAATCGCCAAGACGCAATCGGTCTCGACGATCATGCCGAGATCGCCGTGGCTGGCTTCCGCCGGGTGCACAAACTGCGCAGGCGTGCCAGTCGAGGCCAAGGTCGCCGCGATCTTGCGCGCGATGTGTCCGGATTTTCCCATTCCTGAGACGATCACCCGCCCTTTGGCTTCGGCCAACAATCGTGCGGCATGAACGAAGGGCTCGTTGAGAGCGCCAGCCAGCGCCTCCGCCAACTGATCCAGCGCGCGCGCCTCGGCGCGAATGGTATCTTGACCAGCCGCAACGGCAGCCTTCGGGTCGATAATGCTCATGCCCGCCCCTCTCGCACGCGCGCACCGAAAAGTCATCTGCGAGCAAGCGGTTGAGGTGGGCGCCGCTGACCTCTATGTGTCGGGCGCGCCATGACCCGCCGCTTCCTCACCGCATGAGCCTCCTGCAAACGCTCGGCTCGCCCGTCAATGGCGGCGCGGAAACCTATTTCGTCAGCCTGACAGGCGCGTTCGCGCGCGCGGGCATCGCTCAGGCGGCGGCGATACGCGCCCATGCCGGGCGCGAACACGAACTAAAGAGCCTTGGCGTTGCAACGCGCGTGCTGCCGTTTTCAAGACCATTCGATTTCACGACGCCGAACGCCATCAGTTCGCTGGCTCGCGAGCATGATGCCCGGATCGTCATTGCATGGATGAACCGCGCCGCAAGCCTCACGCCTGCCGGCCCATGGAAACGCATCGGGCGTTTGGGCGGATACTACAAACTTAAAAACTATCGGGGTTACGACGCTCTGGTCGGCAACACGCAAGACATCGTCGATTGGATCGTCAGCGAAGGCTGGCCGAAAGAACGCGCGCACTACGTTCCGAATTTCGCTGGCAAAGGCGGTGGCGAAAAAATCGATCGCGTAACGCTCAACACACCCGCTGACGCCCCGCTCCTCCTCGGCATGGGGCGCCTCCACACATCAAAAGCTCACGACGTTTCGCTGCGCGCTTTGAAACACTTGCCGGACGCCTATCTTTGGATCGCCGGAGATGGGCCGGACGAAGCGGTGCTGAAGTCCGAGGCGGTTGATTTGGGCGTTGGCGACCGTGTTCGCTTTCTCGGCTGGCGCGATGATGCGCCGGCGCTCTATCGCACCGCTGACGTTTGTGTATTTCCATCGCGGTTCGAACCCTTGGGCAACGTGGTCATTCAATCGTGGGCGCATGGGCTACCCGTGATCGCGGCGCGATCCGCAGGCCCAGGCGCACTTATCCGCGACGGCGAAGACGGATTTTTGATCGACATTGACGATGCTGAAGGGCTCGCAATGAAGACGCGCGCGCTCCTGGCCGACAAAGAACTAAGCGCGCGCTTTGTCGCCAATGGCGCCAAACGCGTCGAAACCGAGTTCTCAGAGGCCGCGGTCGTTGCTCAGTGGCGTTCGCTGTTCGATGCGATGGGAGGCCTTTAATGTGCGGCATCGCCGGGATCATCGGCGCACCCGAGGGCGCACGTGCACTTATCGAAGCTATCGCACATCGTGGACCAAACGGCATTCGCGTTGAGGAGAGCGAGCGCTATTCGCTGGCGCACGCGCGACTCTCGATCATCGATCTTGAAGGCGGTTGGCAGCCGTTGCACGCAGCGGGCTCAACCATCATCGGCAACGGAGAGATCTACAATTACATCGAGCTCGCCGGAGACTTCCAACTCAAGCAAAAGCTCTCTACCGGCTCGGATTTCGAGCCGTTGCTGCACATCTACGCACAGGAAGGCGAAGCCGCATTCGACCGCCTGCGCGGCATGTATGCGTTTTGCTTGATCGGCGTCGATGGGCGAACTTGGCTGGTGCGCGATCCTTTCGGAATTAAACCGCTTTACGTTCATGCACAGGGCGGCGCCGTTGCGTTTTCATCAGAGCCTCGCTCGTTTGGGCAAGCGCAGGTGAGCACGGCGATCTCAAACCAGGTCGCCGCGCTCCACTATACGCTCGAGAACGAAACAGCATGGCCCGGTGTCATTCGTCTCGAACCGGGCGAGATCATCGAAGTGATCCATGGCGTCCCCAAGCGCCACCGGGTGCGCTCGGCGCTGCCCTCACAACGGGCGCGGATCAGCGAAGAGGCCTCTGCAATCGCCGAACTCGATCGCGTTTTCGAAGATTCAATCAAGGTTCACCAGCGCTCAGACGTCCCCTACGGCCTCTTCCTCTCCGGCGGTATCGATAGCGCGACTGTCGCCACCATGATGGCGCGCCTAAATACCCGCCCTGTCGTCGCCTACACCTGCGGGTTCGACGCCGACGGCGCACGCGATGAGAGAGCGCAAGCCGAGCGCATTGCGCGCCAACTCAATCTCGATTGGAACAATGTAAGTTTTGGCGAAGAGGATTTTTGGTCAATCGCACCCCAGGTCGCATGGGCGATGGACGATCCCGTCGCGGACTATGCTTGCCTGCCGACATACAAGCTCGCGGAGCAAGCCAAGAAGCGACTGACTGTCGTGCTGACCGGCGAAGGCGGCGACGAGCTGTTCGGCGGCTATTCCCGCTACCGGCGCGCCCAGCGTCCAAAGTGGCTGGGCGGGCGCGTTGCCGAACCGCAAACCGACGCAATCTTCGGCAATGGCGCCATAGAAGCTTGGCGCAAACATGCGTCCCAGTTCGCTGGCCTCACCACGCTTCAGCAAGCGCAGTGCGCCGATATCGTCACCTGGCTGCCGAACGATCTACTTTTGAAGCTGGATCGGATGCTGATGGCCCATGGTCTCGAGGGTCGCACGCCGTTTCTCGATTCTGAAGTCGCAGCCTTCGCCTTCCACTTGCCCGACAATTTCAAAACCCGCGGCAAGTTCGGCAAATACATCCTGCGTGCGTGGCTCGAGAAAAACTGCCCCGCCGCCGAACCATGGGCGAAGAAAAAGGGCTTCACTGTGCCCGTCGCCGCTTGGATTGCGCCACGCTCTGGCGACCTCGCACAAACGTTGCCAAACGTCGAAGCCGTCCGCGCCGCGGCAAGCGCCGACACGATCCGCGCGATCTTCACCGACGAAACGCACGCAGCACTCCGCTATCCAATGCTGTTCTTAGGTTTGTGGGGCCGCATCCACACAGAAGGCGCAACGCCGGACGAAGCCCTAAAGAGCCTCATCTCGTGACCAGCTTCGAGTTCGTCTTTGGCCTTATCTCAATTATTACGTCGCTGGCGGTGACACATCTTATCGGCGGCCTGATCGCGTACGTGCGCCATCGCGCGCGCTTCTCGCTGCGTCACGCGCTCTGGAGCTGGACCGCCTTCGCGCTTGTGATCGCGAACTGGGCTTCGTTTTGGGATGACCGTGCGGTCAACTGGGAGCCGCGCGCGGTGCTGCTTTGGCTCGCGCTGATGATCTCGCTATACGCGTTCAGCGCCCTCACCGTTCCGGAGATGGAGCGCGGTGACAAGATCGATTTGGTTGCGTTTCATGAGAGCGACGGCAAGCGATACATCGCCGCGCACATTCTGTTCGCTGCCATCGTCGTCGCCAGCTTCGCCATCAACACAGCGAACGTCATAGATTGGCTAAGCGCCTCAAGCTTCGCGCTTGTTGGTTTGGCGCTCACTGTCGCCGCCCTTGTGGTGCGGCCGGTGCTGCTACAACAGGCCATCGCACTAGTGCTCGCTGCGTTCGGCACTTTCTTCATGCTCGTGCGCCTGAGCATTCTGGCTAGCTAAAGAAAATGGCGGGGCGGCTCCTTGGGCGGACTAAGGGCATGGGAGCGAAGCGGCCCCGCCAGGCGCGTGGTGGTTAGGCGACCACCGCTGCGCCAATCGCGACCAGTGGCAACGCCACGATCAAGAACAGCAGCGTCGAAATCGCCACCGATGCGATCTTCACCGGCAGCGGTGCGCCATGTTCGAGGGCTGAAATGTATGGGCCGGGGCGCATTGTCGTTCCTCCAAATCTGGGCCGAAATCTCTCGGCTACAGACCCAAAGTGGTGACCCCACCCCTTGAATCCGAACGAGGACTCTACGACTTGGTTGTGAGCGGAATTCACATCTAAAAGGGGGGGGGTCAAAGCCAATGTCGCTGCCCTCCCTCCAGACGCTCCGCGCCTTCGAGGCGGCCGCGCGTTTGAAGTCCTATTCCAAGGCCGCCGAAGAGCTCAGTCTCACCCACGGCGCCGTCAGCCATCGCATCCGCGAGCTTGAGCAGCGCGTAGGCGTCACGCTCTTCAAGCGCGCCGGCAATACCATGCAGCTCACGCCCGACGGCCAGCAGCTCGAAACCCAAGTCCGCCAGGGCCTCTCCATTCTCGAACAAGCTTTCCCGCCGCCGAAGGGCGCGCACTCCAAAGCACAGCGCCACATCATCATCACCGCCGTGCCGAGCCTTGCCTCAACCTGGCTCTTCTCGCGCCTCAGCGATTTCCGCGCCGAGCATCCGGAGATCGACATCGAACTGCGCGTCACCGAGGCGCTCAACGATTATCGCAAGGAAGGCATCGATCTCGGCATCCGCCTCGGCGCCGGCGGCTGGCCGGGCCTGCACTCAACCAAGCTGTTCGACGAAGCCCTCACGCCCGTCTGCAGCCCCGATTATCGCGACAAGCACAAGCTCATTGAACCCGCCGATCTCAAACGCGCCATGCTCTTGCGTAATCCCTGGACGCCATGGACGCGCTGGTTCCAAGCCGCCAACCTCGACTGGCCCGAACCCAACACCGGCCCCAAGATCGACGACAGCCCGCTGCTCTTGAAAGCCGCGCTCGCCGGCCAAGGCATCGCGCTCGGCCGCCAATGGCTTGCCATCGATGAAATCCGCGCCGGCCGCCTGGTGACGCCGTTCGACATCGCCGTCCGCGATAGCTTCGCTTACTGGCTCTGCTGGCCCACCGGCCGCCCCCCCAGCCCCGACGCCCAACGCTTCGCCACCTGGCTCCAAGCGCGGGCGGCTGCGGAAGAACCACCCTGCCCAATCAAGATCGCCGAAGCGGCGGAGTAGGCTCCGCCGATGCGAGCCATAGAAACCACCGCATCTGACAGCCTTTTCATACCTCCCCACCGCACGTGCGCGGTTGAGCCTGTAGCCGCCCCGGCCTATGTGTCGCTCTCCCACAAAGGACACCCATGACCCCGGCCAACGTCATCCGCATTCCGCGCGTTGAGAGCACCCCGCTTGAGATCGGTAATCACCTGCCGCTCACCTTTATCTGCGGCCCCTGCCAACTCGAAAGCCGCGAACATGCGCTGGAGACGGCGGAGTTTTTGCGCGACGTGTTCACGCGCGCCGGCGCCGGGTTCATTTACAAAACCAGTTTCGACAAGGCGAACCGCTCCAGCCTCAGCACCAAGCGCGGCGCCGGCTTCGACAAGTCCGCGCCGATCTTCGAAGAAATTCGCAAAAAAATCGGCGTTCCAGTGATCACCGACGTTCACCTGCCTGAGCAATGCGCCGAAGTCGCTGAAGTCGTCGATGTACTGCAAATCCCGGCTTTCCTCTGCCGCCAAACCGATTTGCTCATCGCCGCCGCCGAAACTGGCAAAGCGATCAACGTCAAGAAGGGCCAGTTCCTGGCGCCTTGGGACATGAAGAACGTGATCGCGAAGATCACCGGCAGCGGCAATCCGAACGTGATGGCCTGCGAGCGCGGCGCTAGCTTCGGCTACAATACGCTGGTTTCCGACATGCGCGCGCTGCCGATCATGAAGAGCTTCGGCGCGCCGGTCGTGTTCGATGCAACGCACTCTGTGCAGCAACCAGGCGGACGCGGCGATACCAGCGGCGGCGAGCGCCAATTCGTGCCGATCTTGGCGCGGGCGGCAGTCGCAATCGGTGTTGCGGCGGTCTTCCTCGAAGCTCACCCCGATCCGGACAACGCGCCGAGCGATGGCCCGAACATGGTGCCGTTCGATCAGCTCGAAGATCTCGTTCGCGATCTCATCGCGTTCGATCGACTAGCCAAACAAACTGCGGTCGCTGCCGAATAGCGCGCGTAACCACAAGTACGGGCGCAAAGAGCGAAAACGCGCCCCGTGTTTGAGGAAATTTCTGCGCAAAAATGCGTTATAACGACCGGCACAATCAACTTAGCGCCGGTTTCACCGCAAGCACCCTGCTAACATTTTTTCGCTGATTGCTGGTCCGCGACCAAGCCTTCGTCAGCGCGTGGTTGTTTAGTAGCGGCGCTCACGCGTCCCCCTAATATGACGATTTCGCGGATTGGTTTACGCGCCACGGAGACCACAGCCCTGTGGCGCGTTTTCTTCAAGATGTTTCGAGGCGTAAACAGCCTCGGCGCCTCGCCATATTCACAGGTCCAGCGAACACCCATAAGCACGGGCCATGTTCGAACGGCGCATTCTCGTCACCGGCGGCTCCGGCTTCCTCGGCTCACACTTGTGCGATCGGCTTGTTGCGCGCGGCGATGACGTTGTTTGCGCGGACAATCTGTTCACCGGCCGCAAGCGCAACATCGCGCATTTGCTGAACCGTCCGAACTTTGAATTCCTGCGCCACGACGTGACGTTCCCGCTCTATGTCGAGGTCGATCAGATCTACAATTTGGCGTGCCCCGCCTCCCCGGTTCACTACCAGCACGACCCTGTGCAAACCACGAAGACCAGCGTTCACGGCGCCATCAACATGCTGGGATTAGCCAAACGCCTACGCGCGCGCATATTTCAAGCATCCACGTCCGAAGTGTACGGTGATCCGGACGTGCATCCGCAACCGGAAGAGTATTGGGGCCGCGTCAACCCAATCGGCATCCGCTCTTGCTACGATGAGGGCAAACGCTGCGCCGAGACCTTATTCTTCGACTACTACCGCCAACACAAACTGGACATTCGCGTCGCGCGTATCTTCAACACCTATGGCCCGCGCATGCACCCAAGCGATGGGCGCGTCGTCTCGAACTTCATCGTTCAAGCGCTCAAGGGTGAAGACATCACGCTTTATGGCGACGGCCTACAGACACGCTCATTTTGCTATGTCGATGACCTGATCGATGCGTTCGTCACATTCATGGATACGGACGGCGACCTGCCAGGCCCGATCAATCTCGGCAATCCGAACGAGTTCACGATCAAACAACTTGCAGAAGCCGTGATCGACCTGACGGGCGCAAAATCGAAACTCGTATTCAAACCGCTGCCGAGCGATGACCCAAAGCAACGCCAACCAAACATCGACAAAGCGCGCGAGATTTTGAACTGGCAGCCCAAAATCCAGCTGCGCGACGGACTTATCAAAACGATCGAATATTTCGATGGCCTGATGAAGGAAGGCGACCCGCTCATTGTCGCTCTGAGATAGCTTTCGCTATCGCTAATCCCACTGGGCGAAAAACGCCGCATTCAACGCACGCGCCTGTTCTCCCATCAGACCAACATCAACAAGTACACCGGCCGCGCGCAAACGCTCAGCGCCAGCGCCTGCCACGAGCGGATGAGGATCACCCACCGCTATAAAAGCGTGCGCAATCCCATGCTGGATCAAGATTTCGGAGCAGGACGCAGCTCCAGTGCTGCGCTTGGCGCAAGGTTCAAGCGTAACGTAGGCCACTGCGCCACGCGCCTTTTCACCCGCTTGCGCGAGAGCAACTTCTTCAGCATGCGGCCGGCCACCAAGAGCAGTCGCGCCTTCGCCAACAATCACGCCGTCCTTGACGATCACGCAGCCGACGGAGGGATTGTCGCCTGTGCGCCCCGCTCCGGGTGCGGCGAGTTCAAGCGCCCGCTGCATGAAGGCGGCGTCACTCACGCAGGCAACGCCGGCAATTTCTCAGCGCGTGCCTCATCGAGATAGCGCACCGACACCGGCTTCAAATTCCCATCCAGCTCGATCATGAGCGGGTTGCCGGTCGGGATCTCGACATGGACAATCTCGCTGTCGGGGACGTTGAAGAGATGCTTCACGATGGCGCGCAGCGAATTGCCGTGGGCGGCGATGATGAGATTTTTGCCCGCCTTCAGATCGGCGGCGATCTTCTCATTCCAATACGGAAGCACCCGATCGAGCGTCAGCTTGAGCGACTCCGTTTGTGGAACTTCAACGCCGGCATAGCGGCGGTCCTTGGAGAGATCGAACGCGCCGCCCGCTTCAAGCGGCGGCGGCGGCACATCGTAAGAACGCCGCCAGAGCGTAACCTGCTGCTCGCCATGCTTGGCGGCCGTCTCGGCCTTATCGAGGCCTGTCAGGGCTCCGTAATGGCGCTCGTTGAGCCGCCAATCCCGCTCCACTGGAAGCCAAGCCAGCTTGGCGGCCTCAGTTGCCAAAGAACCGGTCCGGATCGCCCGGGTTTGCAGTGATGTGAACAACTTATCGAAGGGTATGCCACTTGCGGCCAAAAGCTCGCCCGAGCGCCGCGCCTGCGCCTCGCCCTGCGCCGTGAGGTCGACATCGACCCAACCGGTGAAGCGATTTTCCAGATTCCACTGGCTTTGGCCGTGGCGCAGCAAGGTGAGAAAGGGCATGGGCGGCCTCCTCCCAGTCGGGGTCGCAGTCGTCAAGAGCCGAAGGCGCTTGGACGCGGGTGCGCCTTGAGGTTAAACCGGGCCCGATGCGCAACTGGCTGTTTCACCCGATTATCTTCTATCCGCTGGCGATCCTGTTCTCTGCGCTCGTCATTGTGGTGAGCCTTGAGCCGCAATCTTGGCCCCGCGAACCCGCGCAAGTGGCGGGCGTTCAGGATGGCGAGTGGTTGGTGTTCGAGGGCCAGAGCTTCAATTCGCCCGATCCCGGCGCCGAAGAAATGACTGTTGTGCGTGACTATTGGGGCCGCGCACTGACGATGCGCATCGCTCAGCCTCGCGCCCAGCCAGAGCCGCAACCGGAAGAGGACGGCACACGCCTCTTGCTCACGCCCGAAGATGGGAATGCATTGAGCGGCCGGCCGCTGGTCGTTGAAATCAGTTACAATCCCTCGCCGGTGAACGCGGCCGAGCGCCTCGCGGTCAGTTTGCGGAGCGGCGATGGCGGGCCATCGCCCTGGACTTCACAAGAGGCGCCGCCCCAAACGGCGACACTGCGCTTCAATTTGCCGGCGCGAAGTTCAGTTAACGCCATAGGGGTTCGGGCCATGAGCCGCTCGGATGATCAGGCCTACGGCATTGAGATTACGCGTATTCGCATTTTGACACGCACCTAGGACGGAGCGGCGGATTGAAATTCGCGGCCATATCCATCACACCGCCCTCCACATTCCCACCGATTTGGAACTGACCCCATGCTGCCTGCGCCCCGCGCAAGCCTCGCGCCCAATTCCGCTGACTTCGAAGCCCTCCCGCTGGTGAAGCCGACGGGCTTTCGCGAGTACGACGCGCGCTGGTGGTTTGGCATCCAGGGCAATCAAAAGCCGCCCGAACTCAACTTGCTTGGCGTGCAGGCGCTTGGCCTTGGTCTCGGCACGCTTATCCACGAATTCGGCGTCGCGCCGCGCATCGTCGTCGGCCATGATTTCCGCTTCTACTCCACCTCAATCAAACAGGCGCTGACTGTTGGCCTGATGCAGGCCGGCATCGAAGTGAACGACATTGGCCTTGCGCTTTCACCGACCGCTTACTTCGCGCAATTCGCGCTCGATATTCCGTGCGTCGCTATGGTGACGGCGAGCCACAACGAAAATGGCTGGACCGGTGTGAAGATGGGCGCCGACAAACCGCTCACCTTTGGCCCCGACGAAATGGGCAAGCTCCGCGACATCGTACTCGGCGGACACTTCAAGGAACGCTCGGGCGGCGCCTACAAGCGCATCGAAGGCATGCGCGAGCGCTACATCGCCGACATCGTCGCCCGCGTGAAGCTCACCCGCCCGATCAAGGTCATAGCCGCGTGCGGCAATGGCACAGCGGGCGCATTTGCGCCGGAAGCCCTCCGCCGGATGGGTGCGGAAGTCATCGATCTCCACACCGCGCTCGACTGGACGTTCCCGCACTACAACGCAAATCCCGAAGACAGCGAAATGCTGCACGACATGGCGGCGGCGGTGAAAGCACATGGCGCCGATCTGGCGCTCGGCTTCGACGGTGACGGCGATCGCTGCGGCGTCGTCGACGACCAAGGCGATGAAATCTTCGCCGACAAAGTGGGTCTCATGCTAGCGCGCGATCTAAGCGCCTCGCACAAGAACGCGACATTCGTCGCCGATGTGAAGTCCACCGGACTTTACGCCATTGATCCAGTGCTAAAAGCGAACGGCGCGAAGGTCGATTATTGGAAGACCGGCCACTCCTACATCAAGCGCCGCACCACCGAACTCGGCGCCCTCGCAGGCTTTGAAAAGTCCGGTCACTTCTTCTTCCGCCAGCCGCTGGGGCTGGGTTATGACGACGGAATCGTCGCCGCCGCCGCTGTGCTCGCGATGCTTGACCGCAATCCAGGCAAGAAGCTCAGCGAACTGAAGAACGCTTTGCCGAAGAGCTATACGTCGCTGACAATGAGCCCGCATTGCGATGACGAGAAGAAATACGGCATCGTCGATCGTGTTGTTGCCGATTACCAAAAGCTCGCCGCCGACGGCGGCAAGATCCTTGGCCGCTCCATTCGTGACGTGAATACCGTAAACGGCGCGCGGGTTACCCTCGAAGACGGCGCATGGGTGCTGGTGCGCGCCTCATCAAACAAGCCTGAACTTGTTGTCGTGGTTGAAAGCATGACCAGCGACGCCGACATGAAGGCGCTCTTCCGCGAAGAAATAAAACCACGTCTCGCCCGCTTCGAAGAAGTCGGCGCCTATAATCAGGAAATCTAAGCATGCGCGTTACAATGATTGGCACCGGCTATGTGGGCCTCGTCTCCGGCGCCTGCTTTGCCGACTTTGGCCACACGGTGACGTGCGTCGACAAGGACGCCGGCAAGATCGCACGTCTTCAGAAGGGCGAAATCCCGATCTTCGAACCGGGCCTTGATGAGCTGGTCAAAGACAACGTCGAACAAGGTCGCCTCTTCTTCACGACAGACCCAACCGCCGCGATCCGCGATGCGGACGCTGTGTTCATCGCCGTCGGCACGCCCTCACGCCGCGGCGACGGCCACGCCGATCTCTCCTACGTTTACGCCGCCGCCGAAGAGATCGCCGGATTGATGAACGGCTACACGGTCGTCGTCACCAAATCGACGGTGCCGGTCGGCACCGGCGATGAAGTCGAAGCCATCATCAAGAAGACGAACCCGAGCGCCGATTTCGCCGTCGTCTCCAACCCGGAATTCCTGCGCGAAGGCGCCGCCATCGGCGACTTCAAGCGCCCGGACCGTGTCGTCGTCGGCACCAACGACGAGCGTGCGCGTGAAGTGATGCGCCAGCTTTATCGCCCGCTCTCACTTAACGAGACGCCGATGGTGTTCACTGAGCGCCGCACCTCGGAGCTGATCAAATACGCCGGCAACGGCTTCCTGGCGATGAAGATCACCTTCATCAACGAAATCGCCGATCTCTGCGAAGCCGTCGGCGCCAACGTGCAGGAAGTCGCCAAAGGCATTGGCCTAGACAATCGCATCGGACGCAAGTTTTTGAACGCTGGCCCCGGCTATGGCGGCTCGTGCTTTCCAAAGGACACGCTGGCGCTGATGAAGACCGCGCGCGACAACAATGCGCCGATCGAACTTATCGAAGCAACGGTGCGCGTGAACTCCGCACGTAAACAGAAGATGGCGCAGAAAATCATTGAGGCACTGGGCGGCAGTGTCGCCGGCAAAACAGTCGCGGTGCTGGGCCTCACCTTCAAGCCGAACACGGACGACATGCGCGACGCCCCTGCGCTCGACATCGTGCCGACACTGCAGGCCGAAGGCGCAAAGATCCGCGCATTCGATCCTGAAGGCATGAACGAAGCCAAGCATATGCTGAAGGACGTCCAGTTCGCGACCGGGCCCTATGATTGCGTCCAAAACGCCGACGCTGTGGTGATCATCACCGAGTGGGATCAATTCCGCGCGCTCGATCTGGATCGCATCAAAGACGCGCTGAAAACGCCAACCGTGATCGACCTCCGCAACATCTACCGTCCCGATGAGATGCGTGCGAAGGGCTTCAAATATGTGAGCGTCGGGCGAGCTTAAAGGCCTTAGCAACGGCTCACAGCGAGCGCGCAAACCGACATTGAGCGATTAGGCCTGCGCCTCGACGACGCTGTGCCACTTCCAAGCATCGGCGATGATTCGATCGATGCCCCGCGAAGGCGCCCAACCTAGTTCGCGCAGCGCCAAAGAATTATCAGCCAGCAACGCTGGAGAATCGCCGTCACGGCGCGGCGCTGGGACGATCGGCACACGTTGACCGGTGACGCGCTCGATCGCTGCAATCAACTCGCGCACAGTAACGCCATCACCAGTGCCGAGATTGGCTGCGAGACTTGCGCCACCGCTGAGCAGACGCTCAACCGCGCGCACGTGCGCGTCAGCCAGATCAAGGACGTGGACGTAATCACGCAAGCACGTGCCATCGCGCGTATCATAGTCCTCGCCAAAAATGCGGAATGTTTCGCGACGGCCCAGCAGGGTGAACAGAGCAAGCGGGATTGCGTGACTCTCCGGCTCGTGACTCTCGCCCAGCCCCTCGCCCCACGCAGCGCCCGCAGCATTGAAGTAGCGCAAGTGCGCGTATGATCCACCACGCGCTGTCGCGGCAGCCTCGCTCAGGCGCTCGGCGTCGAGCTTGTTTTGGCCGTAGGGGCTGGCAGGCGCGTAGCGGTGCGCTTCGTCCATCGGCAAGCGCTCGGGCACGCCATAAACGGCGCACGATGAGGAGAAGACAAACGCCCGCGCACCCGTCTCATGCATGGCGCCGAGCAGAACTTGCGTACCGCGCACATTTACGTCGTGAAAGCGCTCGGGATGCTTTACCGACTCGCCCACTTCAATCAGCGCGGCGCAGTGCAAAACGGCGTCCGGCCGGTGCTTGACGAACACCTCACGCAGACGCGGAGCGTCGCGGATATCACCTTCTTCTAAAGGCCCCCATTTCGCGAACTTGGCGTGGCCATTGGAGAGATCATCGTAAACGACGACCTGATGCCCCGCCCTTGAAAGCGCGAGACAGCAATGCGAGCCCACATAGCCCGCGCCGCCGGTTACAAGAATTGTCGCCATCCTCGCGTCCTGTTAGAGCGTCACACCCATGACCGCTACAGATATCGCGATGAAACACGCCTGGACGCAAGTGGCCGCAGAGGCCGCGCGGTTGCACAACACGCACCTATCTCAACTTTTCGCGACCGATCCAGTGCGCGTGCAATCGCTGACGTTCGACGCCCCGCATCTAAAAGCCGACTTCTCAAAGCAGCGGCTGGACAAAGCCGCTCTTGCAACAATCGCAACGCTCGCCAGCGCCGCTCAATTCGACGAATGGCGCGCCAAATTGTTTGCCGGCGATATCGTCAACACCACCGAGGGTCGCGCCGCCAAGCACTGGCTCGTGCGCGCCAAATCGCCTCCTGCCGAAGTACAGAACGTGCGTGACCGCATGGCCGCATTCGCCCAGCGCATTCGCCCTGAGATCAATGCAATCGTGCACCTCGGGATTGGCGGTTCTGATCTCGGGCCACGTTTGGTCATCGACGCACTAAAGCCGCTCCGCATTCAGGGCATAGAAGTGCGCTTCGCCGCGAACGTTGACGGCGCCGATGTAGCGGACGCCATTGAAGGGCTCGATCCGAAGCGCACGCTGCTTATCGTCGTCTCGAAGACCTTCACCACGCAGGAAACGCTCGCCAATGCCGAATTCGTCCGGGCATGGGGGCCAGCATACCTCGCCGGTGCAACTGCTGCTCCGGAGAAAGCTGTTGCCTGGGGCGTGCCTGCAGAAAACGTGTTTGAGTTCTGGGACTGGGTCGGCGGACGCTACTCGCTCTGGTCGAGCGTTAGCCTTGTGTGCGCCGTGGCGCTGCAGGAGGGCGCGTTCGATCGTCTGCTCAACGGCGCAGCTGAAATGGACAATCACTTCCGCGACGCCCCCTTCGCCAAAAATCTGCCCGCGATTTCCGCGGCGATCCAAATGTGGAATCGCGAAGCGCTAGGTCATCGCACCTACGCCGCCATACCTTACGCCGAACGGCTGCGCTTGCTGCCGGGGTGGCTGCAGCAACTTGAAATGGAGTCGAACGGCAAAGGCGTCACGCGCAACGGGGTAGCTCTTGAGCGCGCCGCCAGCGCCGTCACCTGGGGTGCGGCGGGCACTAACGCCCAGCACTCGTTTTTCCAGCAACTGCATCAGGGTGTCGACGAGGTTCCGGTCGAGTTCATCGTCAATGCAGGCCCGCAAGAAGGCCCGCCGTCGCACCGCGCCAAAGTTTTCGCCAACGCCCTGGCGCAAGCGCGAGCACTGATGGTCGGCAAAAGCGCAGCGCAAGCGAAAGCCGAGATGATCGCCAAGGGCGCAAGCCAAGCAGAAGCCGCCCAGCTGGCGCCGCATCGGGGTTTCACCGGAAACCGCGCCTCAACGATGATGGCCCTGGACGCGCTTTCGCCCGAAGCGTTGGGCGCGCTGCTGGCCTTCTATGAACACCGCACCTTCGCCCAGGCCGTCCTGGCGGGGATCAACCCATTCGACCAATGGGGCGTCGAACTGGGCAAGGAAATGGCCAACGCCCTGCTTGCGGCTTTGGAAGGCGGTAATCCGCCCGCCGACATCGACCCAAGCACCGCCGCCTGGCTGCGTCAGCTGCGCACATAGGCCACCGATGGTGTTTGGCGGCCCGCGCGCCATGAGCTAAGATACGCACGGGACACGACGCAGCTGCTGAGCCCAGCTGGCGGGGATACTCAAACGATGCGCAAAGCGATTATGGCGTGCCTTCTCGGCGTAGCCGCCATTTACGGCGTGATGATTACGAACCAAGCGCTCGCGCTGCAGCGCGGCGGCCTTCAGCAGCCCGGCGGCGGCCTTCAGCAACAACAGGCTGGCGGCCAACAACAAGGCAAAGAAAAGAGCCGCCCGCCGCCACCGCCGATCCCGCGTTGCCCTGACCTCGGCGTCGGCACGGTAGCGTTCGTCACCGAAGTCCCAGGCGAGGCGCCGCTCGGCCCAAACGAAATCGCTGTCAGCTGGCAAGTCCGCAACGATGGCAACACGCCGTTCGTCGCGCCGACAGTGGCCGATACATCGGTCGCGCTCGAATACACAACCCCCGCGGGCGCACAGCGCATCGCCATTGCGCCGGCCATCACCACGCTCAACGAAGAAGGCCGCGTCAGCCTCGCCTACAATCATAATGTTCGCGGCGTCGTGCGCGGCGTGATACCGGCGGAAGCTGCAGGCCGGCGCCTGCGTTTGCGCTTGGTCTATGCCAGCGAAGGCAGCCGCAGCGGTATCCCCGACTGCAACGAGTTGAACAACATTGCACCGATCCCGCGCCTGCCGGCGGTCACTCCGGTCAGCGTTCCTGCGCCATCGGGTCAACGATAAGCCGTTAGCTTAAGCGGCCTTTGCGGCGGCCACGACGGCAGCTTTGACATCGTTCACAGCTGCACGAACGAGGCTTTCGTCGTCGCCTTCGGCCATGATGCGCACGAGCGGCTCGGTGCCAGATTTGCGCACCAGCATACGGCCCGTACCCTTGAGGCGCTCTTCGGCGTCTTTGATGGCGGCTTTCACCGTGGCGGAATCCATCGGGTCGGGCTTGCCACGCTCGTAGCGAACATTTTCGAGCACTTGCGGCGCCGGTTCGAATTGCTGGCATACTTCGCTCGCGGGCTTGCCGGACTGAACGATCACCGCCAGCACCTGAAGTGCGGCGAGCAGGCCATCGCCGGTTGTGGAGAAGTCCGACAAGATGATGTGGCCGGACTGTTCGCCGCCAACATTGTAGCCCTTGGCGCGCATCTGCTCGACCACGTAGCGATCGCCGACATTGGTGCGTTCGAGCTTCAGCGAGAGCCCCTTTAAGAAGCGCTCAAGGCCAAGATTGCTCATCACGGTGGCGACGATGCCGCCCTTGGTAAGCGTGCCCTGCTCCTTCCAGTTCTTAGCGATCAACGCCATGAGCTGGTCGCCATCGATGGTGTGGCCCTTTTCGTCCACGATCACGACCCGGTCGGCGTCACCGTCCAGAGCGATGCCAATGTCGGCGCGATACTTCAGCACCGCTTCCTTCAGGGCGCGGGTGTCGGTCGAACCGACTTCCTCGTTGATGTTGAAGCCATTGGGCTCAACGCCGATCTTGATAACCTCGGCGCCCAATTCGTAGAGCGCAACCGGAGCAACCTTATAAGCGGCCCCATTGGCAGCATCGATCACGATGCGTAGGCCCTTCAGCGACAGGCGCTTTGGGAAGGTCGCCTTGACGATTTCCACGTAGCGGGCCTGGGCGTCGTCAATGCGCTGAGCGCGGCCGAGCTTGGCGGCGTCGGACAAGTGGGTGTCCAACGGCGCATCCATGAGCCGCTCGATCTCCGTCTCGGCAGCGTCCGAAAGTTTGTAGCCATCGGGCCCGAAGAGCTTGATGCCGTTGTCGGCGAATTTGTTGTGCGAGGCCGAAAGCATGACCCCCAGGTCCGCACGCAGCGACCGCGTCAGCATGGCGACGGCTGGGGTCGGGAGCGGGCCAAAGAGCACAACATCCATGCCCGCAGCAGTGAAGCCAGCGGTTAACGCCGGTTCGAGCATGTAACCTGAGAGCCTCGTATCCTTACCGATAACGACCGTGTGACGCCGATCATCTGCAGAACGGAAACGCTTGCCCGCAGCCAAGCCGACGCGCATGGCGACTTCCGGCGTCATGGGATACTTGTTCGCAGTTCCACGGATGCCGTCTGTGCCGAAATAGGCCCTGCTCATAACGATCGTTGCTCCATCCGACTTCAGGCCGACTTAAGGCGCGCCCTAAACTCGGCTAATTCTATCAGCGGCGCTGACTTAAGCAAAAACCGCTGCACACGCCTAACCGGCGCGCGCCTATAAACCGTCGCATGTTGAAAGACTAATTGAGATGCAAATCAACACGCGAACGGGCATGACGCGCATGAGGCGCGGGTGAGTTCAGATTTTCCGGCGTGCGCACGCCGGCAGGGACGCGAGATTAACTATGTGCGGGATTATCGGAATCCTGGGCGCTGATCCGGCGGCGCCCCGGCTGGTCCAAGCTTTGAAGCTCCTGGAATACCGAGGCTACGACTCTGCAGGCGTCGCAACTCTGGAAAATGGCGCGATCAGCCGCCGGCGCGCTGCAGGCAAACTTGTAAATCTTGAGCGCGAGCTCGCGGAAGCTCCGCTGGCTGGGATCAGCGGCATTGGCCACACGCGCTGGGCGACGCACGGTGCGCCAACGACGGCCAATGCCCACCCGCACGCGACCGACAAAGTTGCAATCGTTCACAACGGCATCATCGAAAACTTCCGTGCGCTGCGCGAGGAGTTGATCCGCGCCGGACACAGGTTCACATCCGAAACGGATAGCGAAGTCATCGCGCACCTGATCACCGACTATCTGGATAAGGGTCAAAAGCCCGAACAAGCGGCCATCAGTGCAGTCCGCCGCCTCGAAGGCGCGTTCGGCATTGCGGTTCTTTTCGCCGGCGATGAGGACATCTTGGTCGGCGCGCGCAAAGGTAGCCCACTCGCCGTCGGCCTGGGCGACGGCGAGATGTTTCTGGGCTCGGACGCTATCGCCGTCTCGCCTTTCACCCAGCGCGTCATGTTCCTCGAAGAAGGCGACATCGCCGTACTTTCGCGAGCGAAGGTCAAGGTTCTCGACGCCAGCGGCCAATTGGCCGAGCGCCAAGTCCACATTTTCGCGGGCGGCGCAGCGGCGGCGGAAAAAGGCAATCACCGCCACTTCATGCAAAAAGAGATTTACGAGCAACCGGAAACCACCGGCCGCACGATCACGCGCTACGTCAATGCCTACGAAGAACGCGTTGAGATGCCGAATCTCGACGGCGTCGATCTCAACTCCGATAGCGCCATCATCATCGGCTGCGGCACCGCCCATTATGCAGGTCGCGTGGCTGAATACTGGCTTGAACAGGTTTCCGGCATTGCGGTTGAAACCGACATCGCATCGGAATTTCGCTATCGCAAACCGGCAGTCGGCAAAAAGAGCTTTGGCGTCTTCGTCTCGCAATCGGGCGAGACCGCCGACACCCTCGCCGCACTCCGCTATTGCAAAGAAAACGGTTTGAAGACCCTCGCGGTCGTCAACGTTCCAGAATCAACCATCTGGCGCGAAGCTGATGCGCGCTTGCCAACACTGGCGGGCCCCGAAATCGGCGTTGCATCCACGAAGGCTTTCACAGCACAGCTTTCAGCTCTCGCCGCACTTTCGATCGCGGTTGGTCGCGCGCGCGGCACGCTGTCGAGCCAAGAAGAAGGCCGCTTGGTGCACGCGCTGATGGAGACACCACGTCTCATTACCGACGCGCTAGCGTGCGAGCCGGAAATCGAAGTGATCGCACAAGAACTCGCGCAAGCGCGCGACGTGCTTTATCTGGGCCGCGGCGTGCACTACCCGATCGCCCTCGAAGGTGCTCTAAAGCTCAAAGAAATCTCCTATATCCACGCCGAAGGCTATGCAGCCGGCGAGCTCAAGCACGGTCCGATCGCGCTGATCGACGAACACACGCCGGTCGTCGTCGTCGCGCCGCACGATGCGCTGTTCGAAAAGACGCTCTCCAACATGCAGGAAGTGAATGCGCGCGGCGGCAAACTGATCGTGATCACGGATGGCGCCGGCGCGGTGGCCTGCGCCGATATCGCCAAGCACATCATCATGGTCCCCACTTGCGACCCGTTCATTGCGCCACTGGTTTATTCCGTGCCCATTCAGCTGCTAGCGTACCTAACTGCTGTTCACAAAGGCACCGACGTCGATCAGCCGCGCAATCTCGCAAAGTCGGTGACGGTCGAGTGACCAAGCTCCGCGCAGGCGTTCTTGGCGCAGGCGCCTTCGGGCGCATCCATGCGCGTAAATATGCCGAAGACGCACGCGTGCAATTCGTCGGTGTCTTCGATCCCGACGATGAACGCGCCCAGCAGCTTGCGGACACACATGGGGCCGAGAGCTTCAGTACACGCGATGCGCTGTTCGCCGCCTGCGATATTGTCACCATTGCCTCACCGCCCTCGTTTCACGGGGACGCGGCGCTCGCGGCGCTAAAGGCGGGAAAGCACCTCTTGATCGAAAAACCGCTGGCGACCGACACCGGGCGTGGTGTTGAGATCGTCAAGTTGGCCCGCGAAAAGAAACTCGTCGTTGGCTGCGGACACCAGGAGCGCTTGGTGTTCGAAGCCATGGGGTTGCTTACGGCGCCAGAGAAACCCACGCGCATCGAAAGCGTCCGTGAGGGTCCCTGGACCGGTCGCAGCGCCGACGTCTCAGTCACGCTCGATCTCATGGTGCATGACCTTGATTTGGCGCTCATGCTGCTAAAGCAGAAGCCGGAGCGTATCAGCGCTGCGGCGCGCAGCGAACATGGCCGCACAGCCGATCGCATTGAAGCCACGCTCAGCTTTGGTGGCGCAGAAGCGAGATTTATCTCGAGCCGCATCGAGGAAGGCCGCCGCCGCTACATGCACGCGGTTTATCCCTCCGGTGAGGTGAAGATCGATTTTCTGGCTCGCAGCTTCGAAAACACGACACGTTTCCCGCTCAATGCCGCGTTCGCCGAAACCCGGATCGGCGCCGATCCGCTGGGCGCCAATGTCGCTCAATTCATCGATGCTGTGCTTGGTGTTGCGCCGCGCCCCGTGGTCAATGGCGAAGAGGCGCTGGCGGTGTTGGAATTGGCGCTTGAGGTCGATCAAGCTTCCGGGCTTCCCTCTCTCACATAACGATCCAAATACACGTCCGAGGAAGACATGATCCCGTTCATCGATCTGCAAGCGCAGCGCGCACGCATTGAAGCCAAGATCGACGCCGCTGTTTCGAAAGTCGTGCGTTCAGGCGCCTACATTTTCGGGCCGGAGGTAAAGCAACTTGAGGGCCAACTCGCGGCCTTTGCGGAGGCCAAGCACTGCATCGGCAATGCCAATGGCACAGATGCGCTCGTGCTGCCGCTATGGGCGTGGGGCGTCGGCGAAGGTGACGCCGTGTTCTGCCCGTCGTTCACGTTTGCGGCGACGGCCGAAATTGTGCCGTGGGTGCAGGCAACCCCAGTGTTCGTCGATGTTCTGCCTGACACCTACAACATGGATCCTGCTTCACTCGAAGCTGCGATCGCGGGCGTGAAGAAGGCCGGCAAGCTAAAGCCAAAGGTCGTCATCGTCGTCGATCTCTTCGGTCAACCGGCGGACTATCCGGCAATCAGCGCCATCTGTAAGCGCGAAGGACTGAAACTCATTGCTGACAGCGCACAAGGTTTCGGCTGCACGTTGGGGGGCAAACACCCCATGCATTGGGCTGACGCGCAAACGACATCGTTCTTTCCAGCAAAGCCGCTGGGTTGCTACGGTGACGGCGGCGCGACGTTGACAAATGACGATGCCGAGAACGTGCTGATGCGCTCGATCGCATTTCACGGCGCAAGCGGCGACGACAAATACAATTGCGCCCGCATCGGCATGAACTCACGCTTGGATACAATCCAAGCGGCGATCCTGATCGAAAAGCTCGCGATCTTCGCTGAAGAAATTACCATGCGAAATGAGGTCGCCGATCGCTACGCGCAGATGCTCGAAGGCTTGGTGACGACGCCTAAAGTGATCGAGGGCGGTGTTTCCACATGGGCGCAGTACGTGATCGAAGCCGACAATCGCGACGGATTGGCCGCACACCTGCGCGAGGCGGGCATCCCGACTGCACAATATTATCCAAAACCGCTTCACAAGCAGACCGCATACGAGGCCTTCCCGATCGGCGCCGGCGGTTTGAAGGTGAGCGAAACCATCTGCCATCGCGTCTTGGCGCTGCCGATGCATCCCTATCTCGACGGCCAAACCCAAACCAAGATCGCAGCTGCAGTGCGCGAATTCGTGAAAGCGGGCGGCTAACGGCGCAAACTAGGTCCCTGCAAAAACGATTGACGCAGGACGCGAGGTCCAGTGATGGTCCCCCGGTGACGGACCCATCTGCCCAGACGAATGACGAGGCCACGCCTCGGAAACGCGAACAATGGCTAACTCAGACCGTCCTCAGTGGTGCGCTCAAGCGCAGCGCATGGCGTTGGGCGTGGCTGGGGCTTACCTTGTTGTTGGTGATCTACCCGATCCTCAATTGGCTCGGCCCAGCGAAGGACACCGCCTCAGGCGGCTTTGTCAGCGGCGTCGCCAGCAGTATCGGTTTTTTTGGACTCGCGTTCTTCTTGTTCGGCGCTTGGAAGAGATTTCGGGCCGAACGCATCGCCATCGAGATCGCCAACGAAATCCGGGGCTATGAGGAACGCGCGCCCCCAGCCCAGCCCTAGCCCTCGGCCCAGCCCCAGCCGTCGGCCGGCCCCCTAAATCGTGAAGCTTTAGCTCAAAAACGGCGGTTGGCTGCCGCGGGGGAAACCCACTCGCCGATAGGCACGCTGCCCGGCCTCCTGGCGCCTCCACATCGATGCTTTATAGAAACGACGCGCCTGCCTTGGGGGCGCCCGAGGTGGGACAAGACCATGGCCGCAAAGGCCGAACAGCCGCGCCAATCGAGCACGCTCCGCGCCGCCCTCGCCGCGTGCCGCCGGCATCTAGGCTTCGTGATCCTATTCAGCGCGGGCCTCAACCTGCTCTATCTCGCCCCGTCCATCTACATGCTCCAAGTCTACGACCGGGTGCTGACTTCCGGCGGCTTGCTGACGCTGGTTTATCTGTCGCTGGTGCTGGTCGCGAGTTTGGCGGTCTTATCGTTCCTGGACGGCACGCGCGTACGCCTGCTGCTGACCATGTCGCGCAGGCTGGATCGCTTGTTGGCCCCGCAAGTACTGCTGGCCTCTCTGCAACGGGAGGGCCGAAGCGCTGCGGGCAACGTGCACATCCTGCGAGAATTTGACGCCCTGCGCGGTGCGATGACAGGGCCGCCAGCCGTCGCCGCGATCGATGCGCCCTGGGCGCCGATCTACATCGCCGTCTGCTTTCTCATTCACCCATGGATCGGCACGCTGGCGCTTCTGGGCGGCGCAACCCTCGTTGCAATCGCTCTCATCAACCAACGCGCCATGCGCAGCGCCACCAAAGCGAACGAAGACGCCTCGGGCGCGATGTATTCGCTGCAGATCTCGGACGCCAACCAAGGCGACACAGCGCGCGCGCTGGGCATGCAGAACCGCTTGGTTGAGCGCCAACTGAAAGCTCGAGCTGCACTCAACGAGTCCATAAACAGCGCCGGCACAACCAACGCGTTCTTTTCATCGACGACCAAATTCACGCGCCTCATTCTCCAGTCAGCGGCGCTGGGTCTCGGCGCCTTCCTCGCCCTGCGCCAAGATATTTCCGCGGGCGGCATCATCGCGGCCTCCATTTTGTGCTCGCGCGCGTTTGCGCCGCTTGAACTGATCGTGGGCGCTTGGCGTCAATTTGAGCAGGGCCGACAGGCCTACGATGTCCTCACGCGCGTGCTACTGACCCAAGAGGGACAGCGCGAGTTCACCAACTTACCCCATCCGCGCGGCAACCTTTCTCTTGAGAGCGTAACCGTGCGCTCCCCTGGCGGTGATCGTTTCCTGCTCACGAACGCGAGCTTCACAGCAGAGCCTGGCGATGTCATCGGCGTTGTTGGCCCCAGTGGCGCAGGTAAGACCACTTTGATCCGCGCCGTTGCAGGCGCTGCTATTCCCGATAGCGGCGCGGTACGTTTGGACGGCGCAAAGATGACCGATTGGGAGCCCAGCAAGCTTGGCCGCCACATCGGATATCTTCCCCAAGAAGTGGCGCTCTTTGCCGGCACCATTGGCCAAAACATCTCGCGCTTTAACAGCCTTTCGGGCGCCGACGTCGACGCAGCCATCGTCAAGGCAGCCAAAGCGGCAGGCGCGCATGAGGTTATCCTTGGGATGCCGCAAGGCTACGATACTGAGATCGGCCCGAATGGACGGGGACTTTCGGCCGGACAAGCGCAGCGCGTTGCACTCGCGCGCGCCCTTTACGGCGATCCGGTTCTGTTGGTGCTCGATGAGCCCAACGCGCACTTAGACAATGATGGTGAAGCGGCGTTGCTCAACGCATTGAAAGACGCCAGCGCGCGCGGCGTTTGCAGCATCGTCGTTGCGCACCGAACCGGCTTTCTGGCGCAGGCCAATAAAATCATGGTGGTCTCGCAGGGCCGCATCGAGGCCTTCGGTCCTCGCGAAGCGGTGTTGGCGCGCCTCAATTCCGGCGCAACGCCCCGCCCTGTCGCCGTGCCCAATGAGGGGGCACGCTCATGACGTTTGACCTCCTCACGCGTCCGCCGGTCCGTGAATCCGAGCTCGACAATGGCGGCGACGATAGCGATTCAGGCCGCAAGGAAATTCGCGCAGGCTTGATCGCGATGCTGGTGTTTTTCATCGGATTTGGCGGCTGGGCGGCGTTCGCACCTTTAGACGCAGCCGTGGTCGCGCCTGGCGTGATCGTTGTGTCGGGCAATCGCCAAACGGTCCAGCACCGCGACGGCGGCATGGTCTCCAGCATCTTTGTCGTTGAAGGCGATCGGGTCGAGCAAGGCCAAGTGCTGATCGAACTCGGCTCGCCAGAACTTGTGGCGCAAGAACAGGCGCTCCTCTCCCAAGTCGTTGACTTGCAGATGCAGCGCCAGCGCCTCACGGCGGAACGGACCGGACAAGGCTCGCTGGAACGCCCTGCCGAATGGGCGAACATGACGCCCGAAGATCAGATCGTCGCCGACGCAGCTTTCGAGCGGCACCGCCGTGAAGCGCGCAGCGGGTCATGGAGCCCGTTCGATGCGCGCATCGCCGGCTATCGCGGCGAGGTTGCCTCGCTCAATCGCCAAGAAGGCCTGCTCAACGAAGAGCTTTCCGGCATGCGCGAACTAGCGGCCGAGCAATTGGTGCCTATGACACGTGTACGCGCTTTAGAGCGCAGTTTAGCCGAACTCCAGGGGCGGCGCGCTGAACTCAACTCGATGATCGCCTCGACACAGCAGGAACGTTACGAAGACCTACGCCAAGTCGATGCGCGCCTGGCGGAGCTTTCGCCGCAACTTGCGGGGGCACGCGAACGGCTCGAACTTACGCGCATCCGGGCGCCGACGGCCGGCGTCGTTGTTGGCCTACAAGTTCACACTGTTGGCGGCGTCGTGCGCGCAGGCGATCGACTGATGGACATCGTGCCGGAAGGTCAAGACCTCATCGTTGAAGCGCGCGTTGCGCCAGAATCGGCCGACAATCTCGCCTCCGGTCAGCGCACCGAGGTGCGTATCACGGCCTTTGGCGGGCGCAATCTGCCGATCGTTTATGGCGTGGTGCGCCAAGTCTCTGCTGACCGCTTCGTCGATGAGCGCACCGGCCAGGGCTATTTCCTCACTCAAGTCGCAGTGCCGCCGGAAGAACTTCGCCGGCTTACACAAGCTGCGGGCGACGAACATCGCCTTCGCGCGGGCCTATCGGCGCAGGTCGTCATCCCAACCCGTAAGCGCACCGCGCTTCAGTATTTGTTTGAGCCGCTCAATCAAACGCTTTGGCGCTCGTTGCGAGAGGAATGAACATGAGAATCCTCGTCGCATCCATCGCCATTTTGCCGGCGATCTTTGGCGCATACGCCGCCTCTGCCGATACCCTTGAAGAGGCGTTGGTGGCCGCGCACGCCAACAACCCAAACCTGGAAGAAGCCCGCCTCGCGCTACGGTCTGCGCGCGAGGACCGTGCGCAAGCCGTCGCCGCCTACCTCCCCTCTTTAGGCATTAGTGGCAGCGCCGGCGTCCAAACCGTCGAAACAGATTCCACTTCGATCTTTGGACCAACAACCACCCAGTCCGATCTCGAGCCGACAACCGCCAACGCGCAGGTGACACAACAAGTGTTCACTGGCTTTCGTCGCAGCGGCCAATCGCGGCTGGCGCGCGCCAATATCGACGCCGCCAGCGAAGGTTTGCGCGGGCGCGCGCAGGACGTGCTCTTGGCGACGGTCAACGTCTACATCAGCGTTCTCCGCGACACCGAAATCGTGCGCCTCCGCGAAGAGCACATCCGTGACTTGAGCACTTTGCTCGCAGGCACGCGCCGCCGTCTCGATGTGGGCGAAGTTAGCCGCACTGATGTTGCGCAAGCACAGACACGCCTTGCCGGCGCGCGCGCTGCACTGGCGCGCTCGCAAGCGGATCTGGAAAATTCCCAAGCTCGCTACATGGCCATTGTTGGCCGGGCGCCGGAAGGCCTTTTGCCGGTGTCCGCGTCACCGCAAACTCCGCACACGCTCGAGGAGGCCGTGCGCCAAGCGGACGATCGCCACCCCGATCTTGGACAAGCCGAATCTCAAGAGCGTGCCGCACGCGCACAAGTCACGATCGAACGTTCAGCATTGCTGCCGCAGATC
This sequence comes from Candidatus Viadribacter manganicus, assembly GCF_001679665.1. GTDB lineage: Bacteria > Pseudomonadota > Alphaproteobacteria > Caulobacterales > Aquidulcibacteraceae > Vitreimonas > Vitreimonas manganica. Next base: position 2,626,958 of record NZ_CP013244.1, on the reverse strand, counting down.
TCTGTCGTTGGACGCGCCGACGAAAATCGCGATTTCAGCACGTCGGAGTCACGCCGCGAAAGCTCAAGCGCTGTCGCACAATTCAGCATGCCGCTCTTCGAGGGTGGATACGCGTGGTCTCGCACGCGGCAAAGCCGACTCAATGTCGGGCGCGCCGAGGCACGCACGGAAGCGCAGCGGCGCGAAGTCTTCGCCAACGTCAATGCCGCCTGGAATAACCTCATTGCCGCCCGCGAAATTCTGACGGCCGCCAACGAGCAAGTCGAAGCCTCGGCTATCGCGGTCGACGGCGCCCAACGCGAGCGAGGTTACGGCTTGCGCTCGACGCTTGATGTGCTGGACGCGCAAGAAGAAGCACGCAACGCACTCATCGGGCGCGCTCGCGCCAACGCAGATGCGACAATTGCATCTTATTCTTTGCTTGCCGCTTCGGGGGCGTTGACACTCGACGCCGCAATTGGACGCGCAGCGGATTAACCTGCCGGACGAACGTCCCGGTGCAAACGCTGATCGAGCTGCGCGAACACGCGCTGACGCAAGACGGCATTATCCATAGTGCGCGCTAACGTCTCCAAATGCGCCACATCGCCGGCGGTGAGATAGGCGTCAGCGGACTTGGAACGCACGCGATAGACGTTAGCAATCCCACTTGCTTCTATGCTCTCGTATTCGTCGATCAATTGCTCGGAGAGCTTTTCGCCCGAACGCAAACCGGTGAAAGCCATATCGATGGCCTTACCGGATTTTGCGATCATGCGACGACCAAGATCGACGATCGAAACCGCCTCGCCCAGCTCCATGAAATATGTGCCCGCCTCTGCTTCAAGCGCGGCAACACTCAAGATGAGCCCGACGGCCTCGTCTGAGGACATGAAGAAACGCTCCATCTTCGGGTGCGTAACTTCAAGAGGCCCACCGGCATCGATCTGGGCCCGGAACCGCGGCAGCACCGAGCCTTGCGATCCAAGCACGTTGCCAAAGCGCACAGCCTTCACCACCATCGCGCGCGTACGTTCGCGGGCAAAGCCTCCAAGATAAAGTTCGGCCAATCGTTTGGTTGCGCCCATAACACAGGTCGGCGCCGCGGCCTTGTCAGATGAAATCAAAACGAATTGTGTGGCCCCGGCGTTCGCCGCGGCAATCGCCGTGTTACGAACGCCAACCAAATTGGTGAGCACGCATTCAACCGGATGGCGCTCGCCCATATGCACATGCTTCAAGGCCGCGGCGTGAATGACGATGTCAGGTTCAGCGCGCCGAATAGAGGTTTCGAGGCGCCCCGGATCGCGAACGTCACACAAGATCTCAGACGTTGGCAGCGAGGGATGAGCGCGCCGGACAGCCTCGACGACTTCCAGAAGTCCATGATCGAACTGATCGAGCAAGGCGAGATGCGCGCAACCGAGAGCGGCGAGGCGCATGCTCAAAGCTGAACCGACGCTCCCCGCAGCGCCAGTGATCAGCACCCGCTTGTTTGCGAAGAATGCACCGATGCGGTCAAACTCGAACTGACCCTCGGATCGTTGCAAAAATTCGCTCGGCATTTCGATCAGCATCCCGCCCGAGTGCAGCTCTTGGCCTAAACTTGGCCGAATCCATCACCCCAAATGCTTAGCGTCCAGGTCAAAAAGACTAAACACCATTTGCGTGCCCTACAGGCAACACAAGGAATATTCAGTATTTGATAATAACCATCGTGTCGCATTAAAATAGAATTCTGCAATTATTTACATGAATACATGCGCCCAAGAAATAACTCACGGCTTCTAGACAATAATCGTTCGATACAGCCGTATCTGGCAGCGGCGATGACGAGCCAAAATCCGTCAGCCCCACCACAAGGTTCCAGCAGCGGCGTCTTTCGGAGGCCACTGGGCGCCACGCGGCGTGACATTGCGGGAGCCCGCACCCGCTTCAAGCCACTGCAATCTGACTTTTGGCGAAACAGCGAAAAGCGCTTGGCCGCTTGTGAACGACGCTTTACGCGTTGCGCCAAAGGGGAAAATGCATGCGAGTTTCAGGCGACAATTGGCGTTCAGGTGAACTCTTCTGGCCCGTTCGTGACGCCGCCGCGAGCACGAGCGCGATCTTCTCCAGTGATGACAATATCGGCGGCCTTCAGCACGTCACTACATGCCCCTGCACAGGTTGCCTTGCAAAACTCGCTGATCAATTCACGCAGCTCGCAGAGACGAACAATGGCACAAGCGTTCAGCTCTCAATCGACAACGCATCCAGCGAATATCAAGTCCTCTCGAACACGCTAACGAGCGGCGGCGATGGCCCGCTCTTCCTCGGCGATGACATCGCCGACAACACCTCGACGACGACCTCGATCGCCGTTGGCGGCACGCTCAATAGCAGCATCCAAACATCAGGCGATTTGGACTATATCAGTGTCACTTTGGTCGCCGGCCAAACCTACACATTTTCGCTTGGCGGCGGAACGATGGTGGACTCGTATCTCGAGCTCCGCGATGTCAACGGCACGCTGATCGTCCAAAATGATGACGGCGGGATCCTGACCGATTCCTTCCTGATGTATAATGCTACGCAAAGCGGCACGTATTACATTGTCGCACGAGGTTTTGACGGCTCTTCGTTTAGCATTGGCACTTACTCGCTGGCGGTGAACGCCATCACGACGGGCTCGACGTCTCCAACAACGTTCACAAATAACGGCCTGCCCTATTTTTCCTGGGAAGAGGCCGCCATTCAGATCTCGCGCAGCGGCGCAAGCTGGGCGCCCAGCTTTGGACAATCGGCCGTTGTCACCTACGCCTTCCGCGCATCCGCGCCGGCACAGATGCCAAGTGATACAGGCGGCTTTTCAGTGTTCTCGGCCGCCCAAATCGCCGCGACTGAAGCTGCGCTGGCTGCTTGGGCGGCGGTTGCAAATATCACCTTCGTGCGCGTCGATGACGGCGCTGGCTATTCCAACAATGCGACGATGCTGTTCGGCAATTATTCGACCGGTGAAGCCGGCGCCGCGGCCTTTGCCTATCTGCCGTCATTTGCCAACACCGCATCGTCGAGCGTCGAAGGCGACGTCTGGATCAATTCGAGCTTGACCTATAACGCCAATCCCACAGTGGGCGATTATGGCGTTCAAGTTCTACTGCACGAAATCGGTCACGCGTTAGGCCTCAGCCACCCAGGCGACTACAACGCCGGCGTCGGCAGCCCGTCCTATCCCGCAAGCGTCGATTTCTACGGCGACACGCGCATGTTCGCGACGATGAGCTATTTCTCGTCGGGCAATACGGGCGGCAATTACACAACTTATGCAGGCTTGCCGCAGATGTTCGACATCACGGCGATCCAGCGGCTCTATGGCGCAAACTTCGCCTCGCGCGCCGGCGACACGGTTTACGGTTTCAACTCGAACACCGGCGTGCCGCAATACGCTCTGACGCTCGCGACCCAACAAGCCGTGTTCACGGTTTGGGATGGCGGCGGCATCGATACCTTGGATTTTTCGGGCTACAGCCAAGGCGGCACGATCGACCTCAGGGCAGAGTCATTTTCTAGCGTGGGCCCCAATGGCGGCGGCTCGGCCAGCTTCAACGTCTCGATCGCGCACGGCGTCGTCATTGAGAACGCAATCGGCGGCAGTGGCGATGACACGCTAATCGGCAACGACGCCAACAACATCTTGAATGGTGGTTTCGGCGGCGACGCCATGCGTGGCGGCCTTGGTGATGACACCTACTACATCAACACGTTCAGCGACTTCATCACCGAAAATGCCAGCGAGGGCACCGACACGGTGATGTCCACGCTGACGCACACACTCGACACCAACCTCGAAAATCTGACGCTTTTAGGTGCGAGCGCGATCAACGGCACGGGAAATGCGCAGAACAACATCCTTACCGGCAACGATGAAATAAATACGCTGTCGGGCGGCGACGGCAACGATACGCTCAACGGCGCAGGCGGCGCAGATATTCTGCAGGGCGGCAATAATAACGATACGCTGAACGGCGGCGCCGGCGCTGACAATATGCAAGGCGGCGATGGCGATGACATTTACGTCGTCGATGACGTCGGCGACGTCATCACCGAAAGCGCGGCCCAAGGCGCAGACACGGTGCAATCGAGCGTCTCTCGCACGCTAGGTGCAAACGTTGAAAATCTGACGCTCACCAGCGGGTCGAACATCGATGGCACGGGCAACGGCGAAAACAACGCAATCAATGGAAATGCGGGCAACAACATCCTTTCGGGGCTCGATGGATCCGACACTATCAATGGCGGCGACGGAGATGACATCATTGCCGGCGGCCTCGGCGTCGATACGCTGAGCGGCGGCGAGGGTTCCGACGGATTCTTGTACACGATCGGCGACGGCAACGGCTCGATTAACGGCGGCAACGGCGCAGATTCAATGGTAATCAGCGACCTCATCGGCGCCGGCAGCATCCTCAATGCCAACTGGAACGGCTCAACATTGACGGCTGTTGCAGGAAACGCACTGACCAGCGTGGAGAGCGTCTCCGCCAACATGGGCGATGGCGTCGACTGGTTAGTCTACAACACAACCTCTTCTGTGACGGTCAATCTCAGCATCAGCAGCGCCTCGGGCTTCCTCAGTATTGCCAACTTGGAGCGCGTGGTTGGCGGATCAGGATTTGACAACATCACTGGCAACGCTCTCGACAACCGTCTCGATGGCGGCGACGGCGACGACACGCTCGCCGGCCTCGGCGGCATCGACACACTGATCGGCGGCAACGGCGCCGATACGCTGGTCGGGGGCGCGAGCAACGATTCCGTACAAGGCGGCGCCGGTAATGACATCGTCAGCTGGATCGTCGGCGAAGGCCGCGACACCATCGATGGCGGCGCGGACTTCGATACGTTCAACGCTGAAGGCACGGCCGGCGTTGAACTTGGTCAAGTCACATGGAACGGCACGTCGCTCACCGCGGTGATGGACAACAGCCTCACCAGCATCGAAGCCGTAACCCTGAACTTGCTCGGCGGCGTTGACTGGCTGATCTACTCATCAACGTTCGCTGTGACGGTGAACCTCGCCACTAATTCGGCTTCAGGCTTCTCTTCGATCAGCAACATCGAGAAAGTCATAGGTGGCTCCGGCGGCGACACGCTCACCGGCGACAGCCTCGACAACCGTCTCGACGGCCAAGCCGGCGCTGATACGCTTGACGGCGGCGGCGGCGCTGATGCGGTGCTCGGCGGCGATGGCAATGACACCATCTACGCCAGCGCCGACAATGACTCGCTGCAAGGTCAAAACGGCGACGATACCTTCATCTGGACCTCAACCGATGGCCGCGACACGTTCAACGGCGGCGCTGACTTCGACACCGTGAACCTTACCGGCTCGGCCGTCGCTGATGTCGCCGACGCCAATTGGAACGGCACGGCGATCACAGGCCTTCTCAACAACGCCCTCGTCGATATCGAAGCCATCAACCTTGATCTCGGCCTTGGCGGTTCAGGCGGCGATTGGCTACGCTTCAACACAGCGCTCGGCATCACCGTCAATCTCGGAACCGGCACGGCCACGGGCTTTGCGTCGATCACCGGCGTCGAGAACCTCATCGGCGGCACGGGCGGCGATACGTTGATCGGTGATGGCGGCGCGAACAAGATCAACGGCAACAATGGCGATGACATCATCACCGGCGGCGGCGGCAACGATAATCTAACCGGCGGGGCGGGCAACGATACGTTCGTCTACGCAGCAGGCTGCGGCAACGACACCATCGTTGACTTCGACGCTTGGGACGTTGGCGGCCAAGACTTCCTCGATGTCTCGGCCTTTGGCATCAATGCTGGCAATTTCGCCGCCCGCGTCGCCATCATCGACACCGGCGCTGACACCGTCGTCCGCATCGATGATACATACTTCATCACCCTCAAAAACGTCTCCGGCGACGGCGACAACGTCATCACCCAAGCCGACTTCATCTTCGGGCCGTAAGGATGGTGACGAGCAGCGGCGGGTCACGCAGGTGGTCCGCCGTGACGGACAGCAAGCGAGACAGGCGCCCAGCTAAGGCGCTCGTTTCGCTGCAACGGAGCTTCGGCGCAACTCGGCGCAAGATCTAAGAGTGGGACCTATTATGGCGAAGCGCGAACTGATCATTGAGGGCGTTGTCATCAACGATGACAGCGACGTGTTCACTATCGCCGAGATTGGTCACAACCACCAAGGCGACATTGAAAAATGCAAAGCCATGTTCCGAGCCGCAAAGGAATGCGGCGTCACCTCGGTAAAACTGCAGAAGCGTGACAATCGCGCGCTCTACACGCAGGCTATGTACGACGAGCCATACAATTCAGAGAACGCCTACGCACCTACCTACGGCGCGCACCGTGAAGTCCTCGAATTCAGCGAAGAGCAATACAAGGAGCTACTCGCCTACGCACGTGAACTCGGCCTCGTCTTCTTCTCGACCGCATTCGATGTCCCTTCGGCGGACCTACTCGAACGCGTCGGCATCCCCTGCTACAAAATTGCCTCCGGCGACCTCACCAATCTGCCGCTCGTCAAACACATAGCGCGGTTCGGCAAGCCGATGTTCATTTCAACCGGCGGCGGCACCATGGAAGACGTGCAGCGCATGGTCGATGAAATCACACCCCTCAACGATAAGTTCTGCATCCTTCAATGCACATCCGGCTATCCGCCGGCGTTCGAAGAACTGAACATTCGCGTCATCGAGACCTATCGCAACGCCTTCCCCGATCATGTGATCGGCTTCTCAAGCCACGACAATGGCATCGCCATGCCTCTGCTCGGCTACATGCTTGGCGCGCGCGTTCTGGAAAAGCACTTCACCCTGAACCGCGCCTGGAAGGGCACTGACCAAGCCTTCTCGCTCGAGCCGGCCGGCATGCGTCGCGTCGTGCGCGACCTGCAACGCGCCAAAATCGCGCTCGGCGATGGCGTGAAGCGCGCGTACGAGTCGGAAGAAAAGCCGCTGATGAAGATGCAGAAGAAGATCGTCGCAGCGCGTGATCTTCCCGCGGGCCGCGTCCTGACCGAGGCTGATCTCACCTTCAAATCACCCGCTGACGAAGGCTTGCGCCCATTCGAGGTCGACAAGCTCATCGGCAAGAAGCTCACCCAGCCGCTGACACGCGATCAAGCCGTAACCTTCGACATGGTCGCCAAAGCCGCAGACGTCGCCTGATCATAGTGACAACGAATTGAAAGGGACGCTTCCTGAGCGCTGCTTTTTCGTGTCTGTTTAGCGCTGATGTCCGACACCGCCCGTCCCGGCAATCCAAGCTTCGCCACGAAAGCCGCGCAGGTAAGACTGCTCGCGTTGGATTTCGACGGCGTGATGACCGACAATTCCGTCTATGTTTTTGAAGACGGACGCGAGGCCGTGCGCTGCTCGCGGCTCGAAGGTTACGGCCTGCGCCGCCTAAGCGCAGCCGGCGCCGAACCTTTCATCATTTCGACTGAAGCCAATGGCGTCGTCACCGCGCGCGCTAACAAGCTCAAAATAGATTGCACCCAGAACGTCCCCGATAAGGTCGCGGCGCTGATAGGCCTGATGGCCGAGCGAGGCCTCGATTGGCCGCAGGTCGCCTTTCTGGGTAACGACATCAACGATTTGGAGGCGCTCTCCAGCGTCGGCCTTGCCGTAATCGTTGCCGACGCGCACGAGTGCGTTCAAAACAAGGGCTTCTTCCGTACCCGCCGTAACGGCGGCGACGGCGCGGTACGCGAACTTTGCGACGCTATCGCGGAAGTATTGGAAGGAAGAATGTGAGCACAGCTCCTGCTCTCTTTTCGCTCGAGCGCGAGACAATTGTCGTCACCGGCGGCTATGGCCTGATCGGCCGCGCGCTGGTGTCTGGTCTACATGGTCTCGGCGCACGTATTGGCGTGATTGAGCCGCGTGTGAGTGAAGCGCAGAGCGAAGCTGCCTTTGGCGCGCTGGCAAAGAACGATCGAATCGGGGTCTTCGCTGCGGATGTAACCAAACGCGATCAGCTTGAAGCCGCGCTGACAGAGATCAAAGCTCAGCTCGGCGGGCCGACGGGCCTTGTCAACAATGCCGCGCTGGATTCCCCACCCGACGCACCAATCTCTGAGAATGGTCCGTTCGAAAGCTACCCAGAAGAATCCTGGGACCGCGTGATGAACGTGAACGTCAAAGGAGTCTTCCTCTGCTGCCAAGTCTTCGGCGCCGCGATGGCCCAATCCGGCCGAGGCGCGATCGTGAACGTGAGCTCGATCTACGGCGCGGTGTCGCCCGACCAGGCGCTCTACGAATTTCGCCGCGAAGACGGCCAGGAATTCTACAAGCCGGTCGCCTACTCGGCCTCTAAGTCAGCGCTCTACAATCTTACGCGCTACGTGGCTGTCTATTGGGGACCAAAGAACGTCCGCGCCAACACCGTGACGTTTGCCGGGGTCTTCAACAACCAAGATCCGCGCTTCCTTGAAGCCTATGCGCGCAAGATACCGCTCCGCCGCGATAAGCCGCAGCTCCGCAACATGGCCGAACCAAATGACTATATCGGCGCGATCGGGTTTCTGCTGTCGCCCGCTTCGAGCTACATGACCGGCGCGGATATCCGCGTCGATGGCGGCTTCATGGCGGTGTAACGTGGCGCGTGTGATTCCCTCCCTTATCGCCGGCGCCGAAGTAACGAGCGGACGCATCGCGCCAGTGCTGAACCCGCACAACAATGAAACAATATGCGCGGTTTCACTTGCGGACGCCGAGATTTCCGGCGGCGCCATCGCAGCGGCGCGGGCTGCACAAGCAGCCTGGGCGGCTGTGCCTGCGGTGAAGCGCGGTGAAATCCTCCTAAAGGCCTGCGCCCTAATCGAAGAGCGCTCGGAAGAGCTTTCGCGGATCGTCGCTGAAGAAGCGGGCAAGTCTCTAAAGGACGCGCGCGGCGAAACCGGCGGCGCCGTGCAATGCGGACGCTTCTTCGCTGGCGAAGGCCAACGTCTTTTCGGCCGCACGATGCCATCAAACACGGCCAACAAGTACGCGATGACAATCCGACAACCGTGCGGCGTTGCGCTTCTCATCACCGCCGCGAATACGCCGGCGCCGAACTTTGCGTGGAAAGTCTTTCCCGCACTGATATGCGGCAATGCGGTCGTGCTCAAACCTGCCGAGGATACGCCCATCTCCGCAGACTGGATGGCGCGCGTACTGATCGAGGCAGGCGTACCCGCCGGTGCGCTCAATGTGGTGCAGGGCCTCGGCGCGGAAGTAGGACCTGAACTCACTCAGCATGCTGATGTGGACGTCATCTCCTTCACCGGTTCCGATCGCGTCGGGCGTGGCATCGCCCAGGCAGCCGGTGCCGATTTGAAGAAGCTCTCACTCGAACTCGGCGGCAAAAACGCGTTCGTTGTTTGCGATGACGCCGATCTCGACAAAGCCGTGCGATGGGCGGCGCTCTCGGCATTCTCAAATGCGGGACAACGCTGCGCGGCAGGTAGCCGCTTTGTAATTTTCGACGCCGTCTACGATACGTTCGTTGAGAAATTCGTCGCCGCCACCAAAGCCCAAAAACTTGGCGTCGGGGATGATTGCGATCTTGGACCAGTCATCAATCAACGTCAGATCACCGCCATGATTGACGCCATCGGCCGCGCGCAAAGCGCAGGAGCCCGCGTTCTGACGGGAGGCAACCGCGCTGTTGGAACGCTGGCATCGGGCAATTATCTTGAACCGACCATCGTCGAAGGCGCAGCCGTTGACGGCGAACTTAGCCTCACCGAGCTCTTCGGCCCAATAGCTGCGCTCTATCGCGTACGCGACTACGCGGAGGCGGTACGTGTCACAAACGCTTCGCCTTACGGTCTTACAGCCTGCATCCATACGCGCTCGATCGACCGCGGCTGGCACTTCACGCAAGTGGCCCAGACCGGCGTTGTCGTCGTCAATGGCGGCACTTACGGCTCGGAGCCGCACATGCCTTTCGGCGGGCGAAAAGCCTCCGGCAACGGCTCCCGCGAGCCAGGCACTGAAGCGCTCGATGTCTATTCCGACTTGAAGGACATCTATCTCTGGATCGATCCACCATGACGGGCGCGGTCACGGCCGTCGCATTGATCCCTGCCCGCGCAGGTTCGAAGCGAATCCCCGATAAGAACATTGGATCGCTCCATGGTCATCCGCTGATCGCCTATACGATCTGCGCGGCGCGGCAGGCGGGCGTGTTCGATGCGGTTGTCGTCTCCACGGACTCTGAGCGCTATGCGGCGATTGCCCAGCACTACGGCGCCGACGTCCCAGGATTGCGCCCAATCACGATGTCCGGCGACATATCGCCTGATATCGAGTGGGTGCGCTACACGCTGCAAATGTTGACCGACCGGGGCGAGCCCCACGACATCTTCTCTCTGCTGCGCCCGACCAGTCCATGTCGCAAACCCCAGACGATCCAACGCGCCATGGCCCAGTTCGCAGCGCAAGTCGGCGTGGACTCATTGCGCGCAGTTGAGAAATGCGAGCAGCACCCTGGCAAAATGTGGATCGTAAGCGGCGATCGTATGCAGCCGCTGCTGCCGATGGCGGATGGACAGGTTCCGTTTCACTCTTCGCAATATGCAGCGCTGCCGGAAGTCTACGTGCAGAACGCAAGCCTTGAGATTGCATGGTCGCGCGTTGCACTCGAACATGGATCTATCGCCGGCGAAATACTAACGCCATTCCTTACTCAGGGAGATGAAGGCTTTGACGTGAATCGGCCGCGTGATTGGCGGCTGCTCGAAATGGCTCTCGAACGCGGCGAAGCCTCTCTGCCAGAGATCGATCGACTGCCGTTTTTCGGTTGAATCAGCTCGAAGTGGTTTCGCCCGTGGTGGTCCCGTCTACGTTCTCACCAAGTCGCCTGAGTAGTTCTTCGCAGCGCCGCTGCAAACGCTGGCTTACTTTGATCAATTGCTCGCGCTTTTGCTCAGATTCCTTAAACCGCGCACGCAGTCGATCGTGCTCAGCGCGAATCTCGGCGCTCCTGTCATTCGCAGCTCCCCGCTTCTGCTCGGAATCCTTGAACCGCGAGCGCAACTGCTCAAATTCCGCCCGACTCGCAGAAATCTTTCCATTTGCCGTCTTTAAGGCCAATTCAAGGGCCTCCAACCGAACGCGCAATTTTGCTTCAATATTACGAAGACTGGCAATCTTTTCACTATTTTGATCGACAAGCCGGTCGCGCCCTTCGACGGCTGCCGAGAGCGAAGACACCTGATTTTCCGCGTTCAGCGCCCGCTTACGCGTTTCAAGCCAGGCTTGTTGCATGGCGCGCACAGGATCGTCAGTCGCGGTATCGCTCTCGCCGACTATGCTATCGGCAACCTGCGCCAGTTCACGCTGCAGCATCTCGGCGTCGTGCAGCGCTTGGTTCTGCGCGACGATCACTTGTAGCAGCGCGAGCGCACCTTTATCGCGTGGGGTAACGTCGTGTCTCGCTGTGCGCTCAAGCATGCGCTGCAGTCGGATCTGTCCCTCCCCTTCGCGTGCAAGAAACAGATTGCCGCTAAACGGCTCGGATGCGGCGGGCAGCGTCACAGCGCCGGTAATGCCGCGCCGGTAGATGCGAAATCCATCACTAGCCAGAACAGCCATCGTTTCCGCGAACGCCGCCCGGCGCGCGTCATCGAGATTCTTATGGGAATATTCGAGTTGGACGATCGGCGCGCGCGAACGGCGCAAAAGCTCGCGCGCGCCGCTCAGCACCTCGCCTTCCCCGCCTTCAACGTCAATCTTGAGCAGATCGATGGAGGCGATATGTGATAGAGCCACATCGAGCGTGACGATTTCGACATCGACGCTGGTCACGTCCGCATCGAGGCGTGTTGTTCGATGTAAAGAGCTGAACGAAACATCGTCGCCGATGTAAAACTCCGCCCTGCCCACAGAGGCGGCCACTGCGAGCTGCTTTGCAGTGACAATAGAGCCCAGCGCATTATCTGCGATGTTGCGCTCAAGCAACGCGAAGGCGCCGGGCGCCGGCTCGAACGCGAACACGCGCCCCTGTAGCCGCGCATAAAGCGCCGCGCTCAACGCATAAAGGCCAAAGTTCGCGCCGACATCGACGATCACGCTGCCGGGACCAACGAGCTGCATGAAGCCTTCGAAATCGGGTCCCTCAGGCATGTAGCCGGCGGCAACGGTGGCCGCGAAGATGTCGCCGCCATCAACCGTAAAGCGTAGGCCCGACGTCGTGCGGAAGCTGGTGGTCGACTGAAAGAGAGCGCGCACGCGCGGCGTCGTAATCGCCGAGAGCGCAATCGCCAAATTCGGATCCGCCGCAGCCGCGGTTTCGCCAAGTTGGAGCAATGCGCGCAGCTCAGCATCCGGAGGCGTGTCCGCGAGGGCGAACGCGCGCGAGCTCAGCATAGTACGGATGAGCGCAAACGGATCGAACGCGTTAGACGTCAAGGCGACGTACGACCTCCAGAAATTTGACCGCGCTAGGTACGCTGGTCTAGTCAATCCGCAACCGCATAGCGAGGTCTACTGACATCTCTGTAGGTACGACGCCTCCTCAAATACAAGCTTCTTCGCCATCGGCTATTATTACGGGGGCGGGTGGATTTATTGGATCGCATGTTGCGGCGGCGCTTGCGGCCCAAGGGTGGCGCACGGGCGTCACTGGCCACCCGGGGCATAGATGCGAAGCGGCGGCGGCGCAGGCCTGGGGAACGCTTAGCGTCGAAACTCTCACCGAATTGGCTGGTCAACTTAAGAGCCCGATCTCTGCGATCGTGCATTGCGCCGGAGGTTCGTCTGTCGGACCTTCGTTGCAGGATCCGGCGAAGGACTACGAGCGCACGGTGAATTCGACGCTGCGTGTGCTGGAATTCATGCGCGCTCACGCGCCCGGGACGCGCTTGATCTTGCTTTCGAGCGCGGCCGTCTATGGGGCGGCAAACGTTGAGCCATTGCATGAGGATTTGCCCAAGCGGCCGATCTCGCCCTACGGCGCACACAAGGCAATCGCCGAGGATCTCGCGCACTATTGGGCCGAGCAATTCGGGTTCGAAGCGACGGCGCTGCGTCTCTTTTCGGTTTACGGTCCGGGCTTGCGCAAACAATTGCTCTGGGAACTCAGCCGCCGCGCCATCGCCGGCGAAAGCCCCCTCACTCTGTTCGGGACGGGTGAGGAGCGGCGCGATTTTATCGAGATCGAAGATGCGGTGCGTTTGATCGTGCGCGCAGCGGACCCCATGCTCCCCCCCCCTGCGGTGATCAATGGCGGCAGCGGCGCCGCCAGCAGCGTGCGCGAGGTGGCGCAAGGTCTCCTCCGGGCGCTCGGGTGCGAACAAGAGCTGGCGTTCAACAGCGCAGTGAAAGCCGGCGATCCGACGACGATGGTGGCGGATACGGCGCGGGCGCGGGCGTTTGGGTTTGAGCCCGCCGTCTCCCTGGAACAGGGCCTTGCTCGCTATGCGGTCTGGGCGCGGGATTAGGACGCCGCGAGTAACGCCGGATCGGGGTCCGGCGGCAGCTGGCGTGGGCGCGCCAAGGGCGATGCGCTTTGGCGCAGATGATACGGCTTTCCGCGCGTCAGCCAAGGATCAAGCAGGCTGATGTGGCGCGATGCGATTGTGTTGTGCCAATCGCGCGTCAGGAGGCCCGCGGCGCCCGCTTCGGCGCTATTGATCTTGAAGCGCGGCCCCAGCGCCTCGCGATAGGCTTTCCAGGCGCCCCGGCGCAGCCGGTAGAAGACGTCGAAGCGCCCGAAGGCGCCGTACTTGGCAAGATAGAGCCGCTCGGCCTTCTCGTGGTGCGCACGCAGCGCCACCCATTCGGGTGCGTTCTGATCGGCGGGCCAATTGCGATAGTGATGGATCGCGACATCGCGCGTGTAGACGACATCGCGACCCGAGAAGAGCACTTTGGCGGTGAGATCTGGATCGATGCCGTAAAAGCCGAACGTCTCGCTGAAATAATCGACGTCGCGGAGCACGCTGGTGGGCAGCACGCCCTGATTGACGTTCAGAATGCCGGCCTTGGAGATGCCGCCGATATAGGGCGCCTTGGCGAACGGGCCTTCTTTGTCACGTGTCTTCAGACCCACCATGCCGATGCGCGCGTCGCGTTCGAGGATGGCGACAGCGGTATCGAGACCATTATTGACGATCTCATTGTCGTCGCTCAGCCAGACCACATAGGGCGTGGCAATGGTGCGGAAGACGTCATTGTAGGCCTTCGCCTGCCCCAGCTTTTTGCCGACCAGCAGCGGCACGAGGTCGGGTGCGGCGGCTTGGCGCAAATACTCCACCGTTCCATCGGTCGAGCCGGCGTCGGTGACATAGATGATCGTGGGCGTACGGGTTTCGCGGCGGATGCTGTCGATGCAGCGTTTGATCTGATCGAGCCGGTTAAGGGTACCGACCACAACCGCCAAACGCGCCGGGGCAAGCGCCGTATCCATACTGCAATGCCCTAAAATATCAGCGATTTGGGAGGTGGAAGCCCGAGCTTTAGCTGCTTCGGGCAGGCGAAACAATGTTCAGACTGCGCCTCCCTTGAACTAAGCGTTGCCATTGGCCGGTGCGTGTTGGAAACAAGAGCAACGGCGGGCTTCCAGGGAACATACGGGGACATGGCGGCGGAGCTCAGCTCTTTCTTGGATCGCATCGAGCGGCGGCTGCTCAGCCTCATCGCGGACCTACGCCAGCCCGCCGGCGCCACTCCAATTCCGGCCGCGCACCTTCCATTTTACGCCGACGCCGATATCGAGCCGATGCGCCCGCACGTGAAGCGCCGACGTGCGCCGAAGGCCGAACGCGCGCCGCGGCCGCCTTCAGTTGATTTACGCGCCGACGTTTCGATCGTGCTCGGCAGCTTCAATCGGCGGGTTCTGCTGGAGCGCGCGATCCAATCGGTGCGGGAAAATCTGGCCGGCATGCGCGGCGAGATCGTCGTCATCGACGGTGGGTCGGATGATGGTTCGATCGAATGGCTGGTCAGGCAACAGGACATCATCACAGTTGTTCAGCACAATCGCTATCAGCAGGACGGGCTGACGCGACGGCGCATGACGTGGGGCCAGTTCATGAACATTGGCTTCCGCGCCGCCAGCGCCGAGCGGCTGATCATGATCTCGGACGATTGCTATCTCCTGCCCGGCGCGATTTCGAGCGCTCTGCAGCGCATGGACGACGCCGAGCGCGCCGGCATCGAGGTTGGCGCCTGCGCCTTCTATTTCCGCAACTGGCCGCATGACAGAGCCTATTACGTGCAGCGCACGTTGGGCGGCAATCTGATGGTCAATCACGGCGTCTACACGCGCCAGGCGCTGGCGACGGTCGGCTATTGCAACGAAGACGACTACGCCTTCTACAAAGCCGATAGCGACCTTTCGCTTTCGATCTGGGAAGCCGGTTACGCGATCATCGATGCGCCGCGGTCGATCTGTGAGCATTTCATGAGCCATGCCGAGGCCTCGCGAATCTCAAATACAGCGACGATGGATTTCGACCGACAGACCCTCAGCAAACGCTGGAGCGCCCTCACCGGCAAAAACGGCGCGCGAAAGATGGGCCGCAAAGAACTCGATTGGCGCGATCCTGAAAACACCGCTGAGCGCGTGTTCGGCGATCAAATCGAGCCGACGCCCATGGCTGCGCGCGCGGCGCAATTGTAGCGCCTCCTTCGCGCTGGACTTCACGAGCTCGCTTGAACAAAACCACGCGAATCGCGCCTTGGTGCGTTCGGGACTTTGGCGATTGGGTTTGGAATAGAGGACGACTCCATCCTCATCAACGACGGGACCACTGCTCGTAAAATCGCAAATCGTCCGCCAGCAGATCCGCTAACTCGGACATCAGACGTGTGTCGGAGCGCACTTCTCCCGCCAACTGCGCGTAATTCTCATGCGGATTGATTTGCAGGTGGGGAATCTCTTGGTGTGCGCCTAGAAACTGCTGGAGGCGCAGAATATCCACCGAAAAATCTTCGAACAGTCCAATAAAGTCGAAGCTCTTCATATCCACGCCACCGAAGTAGGTCTGGGTGTAGAAATAGCGGAAGGAGTTATGACGAGCGAAGTCCAGAACCGTCGCGCTGTTTTCAATCATCCGCGCCCGAAAGGGAGCGCGCGATGGCGCGCCCATCCAATGGAAGTAATTTGAAAGCAATCTCTCGCGAGGGTCACGTAAAAAAACTAAGCGCGTAGCGTCCAGGTGATCGTACTTGTTGAGCCAAAAATGACCGTGAACTGCCGGCTCTGCAATGATCGGATTTTCCGCCTGAAATTGCGCGCGGTACGCTTGCCGGTCTCGATTGAAGGGCGAGTCCGGGTCCGCAACTGCATCACCGTTGTCACGACGAAGCGAACCAAAGTGCGACTCGAGCACCTTCCCAACCGTGCTCCCACCGGTCTTAGGTAGATGAACCGACACGATCATCAAGTAGAGTAACCCCAACGTTCAGGTAGCCAGCCGGCCTTGCGGTCAAACTCTCGCAGCACTCTCGACGTAAATCGCTTTCGCCATTCCCCGACTTGGCCGCGAAAAAAAGTGCCGGCGCTGGGATTGAACACATTGCGCCAAGCGATTTCGAAGCGCGCGTCATTCGCCTCGATGCCAGCGAGCTTTGCCAGCGCGACACAAGCGTCCAACTGACGCTGATTGTCACCACCGCCCCTCGGGCCAACGATATCTTCAAACCGGAACACTTCGACACCAGGCATGGAGAGCCAGCCGTAATAGGCGTCGTAGTAGTCAGCAAAAGGTATCAACCTTCCCGCGCCGTCAAGCAGGAAGAGCAACGCATCCTCGTCGCTAAGATCAACGAGCATATCGCTAACATGCGCCGGAAGGTTCTGAGCCCGCGCATAATTGAGCATGCTTAGGAGTGCGTCGCGCGGATCACGCGTTACAAATGCCGCACCAATTTGGCGGCCCGCTAGGATTTCCGCCCAGCGAGTTTCGGGCAAAAAGTGATTGTGCGTAATTTCGCCAACTCGCAGAGCGGCAATTTGCGTTTCCACGTCAAGCCAAGCCTGCTCTATCCGATCGGCGTTATGCTCAGAGTGTCCCTCGAACGCGTAATTCGCAAGCTGACACTTTGAAAAATGAGCGTGATGCAACACAGCTGGCGCTTCACCCCATGCCTGCCGAGCCAATCCGAACTTGGAAAAGAAAGAATATACCAAGTTCTTCCCACACTTCGGGATTGAAGTGAAAAAGACTGGTCGGCTTGCTGAAGTCATCCGAATAGATCGTCGACGCGCGCGTGAGACCACAAGAACAATGGTCGGACTGCACCTTTCAAGCGGACGTACGGACCACGTGCGGAGTCCTCACCGAACCGCGCTTCATGCGCCCAGAAGGTCAACGCATCCTCCACGACGTGGTGACGCGTCAGACCACCCGCGTGCGGCGCGTTCAATGCGACACTCACGCGATGAAGGCCGAGATTTAGCAAGTGCGCTGGCACATGCATTCGCGATCGGTAAATCCCAGGACCTCGCCGCCACTGGCCGGCTTCCGGCTCAGAGCACACAGCGCTGAAAATAAGATGCGCGTCCTCGGTGTAAAACCGGAAGGCCGGCAGCACAACGGCCTCGCCCGATACGATTTGATAGTCGACCTCAATATTGAAATCGGCATTGACGTCGATGTGGGCGGTTTCGGCGTCTTCGGCATCCAGCACCCGCGCCGCGAGCAGACGCGCGGTCGTGTCGGATTCCGGTTGCGCCATGCCGCGCGGCAACGATTTGCGTCGCTGAGGCGGCGCCTCGAACTTGACGCTGGCCTTCAAATTCATCGACTGATCGGTGTAGGCCTTCACCACGTCATCGACGCTGCCATCCATCGCGATCTCGCCGCGCTCGATCCAGATGCAGCGATCGCAAAACTGACGCACGGCCGCGAACGAGTGCGAGACGAAGATCAAGGTCGGGTTATCGACCATCAGTTCGCCGACGCGCTGCAGGCACTTGGCTTGAAACGCCGCATCCCCGACGGACAGAACCTCATCGAGCATCAGCACGTCAGGATCGATGTGCGCGGCGACGGCAAAGCCGAGGCGCGCGCGCATGCCTGTAGAATAGACGCGGATGGGCTCGTTGATGAACCGGCCAAGCTCGGCGAAGGCTATGATGTCGTCGATGCGCTCGTCGATCTGCTTACGCGAAAGGCCGAGCAAGGCGGCGTTGAGATAGATGTTCTCGCGACCGGGCAGATGCGGATTAAAGCCGGTGCCGACCTCAAGCAGCGAAGCGACGCGGCCACGAATTTCGGCCCGGCCCTCCGATGGCGCAATGACGCGCGAGAGCAGCTTCAGCAATGTCGATTTGCCGGCGCCGTTGCGGCCGATGATGCCGACGCGTTCACCTCTGTTGATGGTGAAGCTGACATCGCGGAGCGCCCAGAACGCTTGGTCTTCCCTCACCCGTGCGTTCAGCAGCGCGCCGGCGCTGTGCTTGCCGCCGTCGAGCAGGTAGCGCTTGCCGAGGCCCTGCACGCGTAGCGCGGGCTCTTCAGACGTCGCCATCGCCGCGTTCGGCGCGGGGCGATCGAGATCGGCGGCGCTCACAGAAACTCCGCGACGTTGCGGCTGGCGCGGCCAAGCAAGGTGAGCCCAACTAGCAGCGCAACCACAGTGAAGCCGCACGAATAGGCCCATGCGGCCCACGGAAACGGGTCGGTATCGAACAGCGCGCCGCGCACGGCTTGCAGCGTGCCGACCATGGGATTGAAATTGAGCACCAGTTGCGCGGCCGGGCTCATACGCTCTGGCGCATAGAACACCGGCGAAATGAACAGCCCCAGCATGAGCGCAATACCGACGCCTTCGCGAATATCAGGCAAGGCGAGCGAAACGGCGGCGATGCCACAGCCGAGACCAAGCGCCAGCAGCATCATCTGCAAGATCACCGGCACGAGCATCAAGGTTTCAAGATCAACGCCGACGCCAAGCCAAATCTGCAGCGCGAAGATGGCAATGAGCGCAAGGCCAATGTCAGCAAAACGCGCAAGGCACTGCGCCAACGGCAGAATGAGGATAGGAAAGTAAACCTTCTGGATCAGGCTGGCGTCCCGCGAGAGCGCGCTCGATGCCGCGAGAGTCGTATCGGAGAAGATGAACCAAAAGCAGACGCCGGCGAGCACGAACAGCGGGTACGGCGATCCATGGCCAAGCTCGACGCCCGCCCCTGCGCGCAAGAAAATGAAGATCAGGCTGATCGCCAAAGGCCGCGCGTAATAAAGCAGGAACGAGGCTTGAAACTGCAGATACTTGGCGCGGAAAGCGCTGAGGGTCATCTGCCAGAGCAGCCCGCGATAATTCCAGAAATCGCCTGGAATGATCGGGCGGCTTTTGCGCGCGGCATCGATAACGATCAGCGGCTTGGCGCTCATCGCTTCAACATCCCGCGCACGATGTCGCGCGCCTTGGCGGCGGCGCTTAACGCTGTGAGAGACATTTTCCCGGCCGGCGTCGCGAGCGATGCGCGCGCCTCATGGGCGACGGCGTCACCGCTCAAGTCGGCGTCAAAAAAACGCTGGCGCGCTTCAGGCGACATCTTCACCAGGCTGGCCACCATCATCTGCGTCATGGCGCTAGGATATAGCGGATATGCCTCCTGGCCGATATAGCCGCCAAGCCCGGCAAGCTCTTCAGGATGCTCGCGAAACAATCCGCGTGCGCCGGCCTGGAACAGCGCCTCGTCATCCGCAGCAACTCGGCCTGCGGTTACGTCGGCGCGGAGTTCGAGCAGGGATTGCGCGGTAACGGGCTTGGGATCGTGCACGGCGGGATCGTAGCGGCGCTTGGCTTCCGCGGCGATGGCGAGGAAGCGCCGCGCGCACGCCACCACATAATCGCGCTGGCGCGCTTCGGCCGCGTCGCTCGATAGGCGCGCGGGCGGCGCTGCGAACCATGCATCGAGTCGAGCGGCGAGCGTGGCGGCGTCGTCGGGATCAAAGAATTGTGAAGCCGGCGGCGACTGCTCGCGATGCACGGGGAAGTCGGAGAGCAAGCTCGGCAGGCCGAGCGCGCGCGCTTCTTCAACGACCGTGCTCCAGCCTTCGAAGCGGCTGGGCTGCACCACGCCGATGGCGCCGAGCATGAGATCGATCTGATCGTCGCGCGCGATCGAACCAAGAAGCGTAACGTGCTGTCCAACGCGCGGCTCGGCCAGCAATGCGCGCACACGGTCGGCGTAGTCCGGCCAGCGATCGTCTTGCAGTGCGCCGCTCATGACGATGTGCACATCGTCGCGCGTCACACGCTCTAGTGCTTCAAGAACGAGGAGATGGTTCTTGTGGCGCCAGAACTGGTTGCAGATGATCGCATAACGCCCGGGCGCGCCAAGCCGCGCGCGGGTAGCGGCGATGCGCTCAGGAGTGCGTGCGTACACTTCGCTGGCGAACACCGCGGGGAACGGCAGCACGTGGCGCGGCGCTTGTGCTTCGGGCACGACGCGGGCTGTGTCAGCGTCCGCCATCTGGCTCGATACGACGCAGACCGGCGCATGTGTGGCGAGCAAGCGGTACTGCAAGAGCCGGCGCCGCGCTTCACCTTGCGAAAACAGCTCCGGCATATGGCGGCATTGCCAATCGGGGATCCACCCTGCCCACGGCGCGCCGAACGGCGTTTCCGCCAGCTGCGTAGCGGGATAAACGAAATCGAGGCCGAGGCTGGCGGTGTTTTGAAATGGCGCGATGGCGTCGCCGAGATGCGCGTGCTCTTCGGCGATCTTCTGCGCCGCTGGCGTCGCTGCAAGCAACGTAACGCGAGGACGTTCGCCGGCCGGTAGCGATTGCAGCGCGCGCGCCCAGTTGAGGACGTAGTTTACGCCGCCCATCCAACCCGGATTGTAAAATAGCCGCAGTCCGATCCGCATACCGCATGTCTAGCACATCGATTCACAGCCATGAAAACCGCAAGCGCAGGCAGCGACTGGCGCCAGGGAACATGCGCCGGTAATCTGACGGCCCGAGGGACGGGGAACGTGGCGATCACATCGGAGCAGCGCGCCGCAGAGGAGCGCTATACGCAGCTTAGGCTTTCGATGGACCGCGCCGAAGCGGTCGGCGACGATGAGCGCGCCATCAGTATCGGAGTCGATTGGGCGGACACGTTTCCGGACCGCGTCTTACCGGCGATACGGCTGGGCGAGGCGCAATGCCGCATCGATGATCTCGGCGGCGCGTTGTGGACAATTGAAAATGCGCTAAAGAACGTGCCCGGCGATGCGGCGCTGCTGAAGCGCGCCGGGAAGATTTGCCGGATGCAGGACGATCACGAGCGCGCCATCGGATATCGCCTCGCCGCGATCGCCGCAAACCCCAATGATGCGCGCCAGGGCTGGATCGATATCGCCAACATGAAGCTGGCGCTTGCGGATACGGCCGGCGCGCGCGAAGCGCTGGCGACGGCGTACGCAGCCGGTGAACCGCCGGAAAAGCACAGGCTGACGGACGCCTACCTCGCCTATCTGGCGCGCGACGGCGCACGCGGGCTGGCGCTGGTCGATGCGTACGAAGCCGAGAACGGCGTTTCCGAAAGCAGCGCTCAGACGCGCAAGAAGCTCATGACGTTGGAGGGGCTCCGCGAAGCGCGGCCGTCGATCCGGCTTCAATCCGCTGCGACAGCCGAACTGCGCGCATTCGCGGACGCGAGCAATGTCCCCACCACGGCGCTGGATGCCGAGAAGATGCGGCTGATCACGCCAGCGGGCGACATATTGTTCGAGCGGGTGCCGGATTCGCGCTCGCTGCTGCTGGCGTTCGGCGGCCTTTCAACCATGTTCGGCGGCGTGGCTGAGGACATGGGCTTCCTGGTCCGCCGCACGCGCATCAATGCGATGTTCGTCAGCGACCCGCAGCGCCTGTTTATGCTCGGCGGCTTCACCTCTGTCGGTGATTATCGCGCCACCATCGACTGGCTGTTCGCATTACGCGAAGCGTGGGGCATCGAAAACTTCTACTGCCTCGGTCTCTCCGGCGGCGGCTATCCAGCACTACGCTACGGCCTCGACCTCCACGCGCGACGTATTTTGACTTTTGCTGCGCCGACGCAGATCACGCCCGGCATAACGCAGATCGACAAGCGGGCGACGGCGTTGGCCGTGCGGGTCCTGAACCGCAAGCCGGAAATGTGCATCAATTTGCGCGGTGAGATCGAGCGATACGGCGATGCGGCCCCGGAGATCATCAATTATTTCGGCGCGGAGATGGCCGAGGACGCTCACCACGCGCGCAATATCGAAGGCTTGCCGACGGTTTCATCGCGCGGCGTCAGCGGCCTCGACTCGCACGCTATCGTGCGTTGGCTGAAAGATTCCGGACATTTCCCCGATATCCTGGCTGAGTTCCTGCGCGACACCGACTAGGTATGTTGAAGCAAAGCTAGAAATTTTACGCCTTATGCGTCATCCAAAGCGCTCGGGTGCCGTTTGCGCGAACCTCAAGACATAATCAACTTGCCACTCCCGCGCGGGACCGCCTACTACCCCCAACATACGAGGTTGGAATGCCGGCTTGGACACTCGCAAGCGATGATCATGCTTTTGCGAATGGCTTCGCGTTTGAGGAGGTCACCACGCCGGAGGCAGCACTGTCGGCGTTGCGCGCGAAGGTCTCGGTGGCCGATGAGCGCGATGCGGCGCTTCTCGTGGGCGTATGGCGACAGTTTCGCGAAAGCGCAGAGATTGGACCGAACGTCCGCCTCGCGCTCAATGCGCGACTGATCAATCTTTCCGAACGAAACCGCGCGCGCCTCCCTGGCGATTGCGTCATCCGCGGCGTATTGAAACTGGAAGCGGGCGCCGAGCTGGAAATCGGCCGCTTTTGCTATGTGGGCGACGGCGTGGTGATCAGCGCCAAAGAGAGCATCTCCATCGGCGATTCCACTCTAATTGCGCATGGCGTTCAGCTCTTCGACAACAACACCCACCCCACATCCGCGGCACAGCGCGAACTGCAGTTCCGGCGCATGATTGGGTACAAAGATCGCAACGGTCCGATGGCGATCGAGTCAGAGCCGATTTCGATCGGACGCCGGTGTTGGGTGGGCATGAACAGCATTGTCATGAAGGGCGTCTCGATTGGCGACGACACCATCGTCGCAAGCGGCAGCGTGGTTGTGGCCTCTTTGCCGGAAGGCGTGATCGCGGCCGGCAATCCCGCACGCATCGTGCGTGAACTTACAGCCGAGGAACGCAACTCGTGACAACCCCGGCGCTGAAGCCGCCGCCGAAACTGCCTGGCGCCGCCGCTCCCTACTCCCCGCATCCAAACTTTTTCGACTGGCCGTCACTCATCGCACGCGACAAAGCGCTGTGGGAGTGTGCGGTCGCTAACGCCGACGGCCCCCTTGTGCTGATCGGTTCGAACACAGGTATGCACGGCGCCGTCATCACGATGGATAGCGTACTCGGCGCGGCGCTCACCCTGCGCGGCGCGCGCGTGCACTACATGCTGTGTGACGGCGTGCTGCAAGGCTGTCTAATGGCGAATTATGCGGAAAGCACGCCGCCCAAACTTATCGTCGAACGCGGCCTGTTCGGCGCACTCTGCAAGGCCTGCTTCAATCGCGGGACCAATCTTTATCGGCCGCTGGGTTTGCCAGTTCAGCGACTGAGCGATTTTCTGGAGCCGGCGGATTACGCCGCTGTTGAAGCCGAAGTCGCGGCGATGAGCAGCGACGAACTTGGCGCGTGGGCGCCGGGCGGCGCGGCAATCGGTGAGCACGCGCAAGCAGGCGCGTTGCGCTATTTTGCGTGCGGCGATCTTCAAAATGAGCCGTTGGGAGGTGCGGTGCTCCGGCGTTACCTAGAGGGCGCAGCATTGGCGGCCCGGGCTTATCAGCGGCTGATCGCGCGCGAAAAGCCGGATGTGGCCGTGCTGCACCACGGCATCTACAGCCCCCAGGGCGTCGTGGCCGACATTCTGCGCCGCGCAGGATCACGCATCGCGACCTGGGTTGTCGCCTATCGCAAGCACTGCTTCATATTCAGCCACGATGACACTTATCACCACACACTGATCTCCGAGCCCACGCCGACGTGGGAGACCCTGGCGCTGACGGATGCGCAGAAGGCCGAGGTGCAGGAATATCTCGCGAGCCGTGCGGGCGGCGCGCGTGATTGGATCTACTTCCATCGCGAACCCGACACCGGCTTCACGGAGTTCGCGCAGTCGCACGGCATTGACCTCCAAAAGCCACTTGTTACCGCGCTCACCAACGTCATGTGGGATGCGCAGCTGCATTATCCGATGAACGTGTTTGCGGGCATGAAGGAATGGCTGGTTGAGACTGTGCGCTGGTTTGCGGGGCGCCCGGATATTCAATTGCTGATCCGAGTTCACCCTGCCGAAGCGCGCGGTGCAATCGTCTCGCGCCAACGCGTCATCGATGAATTGACGGCCGAGTTCCCCCAATTGCCGGCCAATGTCTTCCTTGCGGGACCGGAAGAGGACGTCAGCACCTACGCTGCGTGTGCGGCGAGCGACGCGGCGATCATTTATGGCACCAAGATGGGCGTCGAGCTCGCGACACTGGGCATGCATTGCATTGTGGCCGGCGAGGCCTGGATACGCGGCAAAGGACTCACCCACGACGCACAATCGAAGCCGCACTATTTCGAGCTGCTCGCTAAACTTCCCTATGGCGAGAGCATGCCCCGCCCGGATCGCGAGCGCGCGCTGCGCTACGCCTACCACTTCTTCTTCCGTCGCATGATGCCGCTGCCGTTCCTTGAGCCCAACGGCAGAGGATCGATGTTCGACATCGCAATCGCGAGCCTAGCTGATTTGGCGCCGGGCAAGCATCCTGGGCTTGATGCGATCTGTCACGGCATCATGACCGGCGCGCCTTTCGTCTATGAAGCCGAGCGCTTCGGCTGAACATGGCCGCGCCCGACGCCACTCCGCCAAAGACCTCGCCACTCCGGCAAGTCTTTCGCACGCTTCCGCAACCCGTGCGCGCCGCTCTGCGCGCCATTGCGCTGGTGCCCATTCGTCTGCCTGGCGTGCTCTATCGTCAGACGCGGCGGGCAGGGTGGCGCATTGCAGAGTCGATGAGCCCGCCGCGCCAACCTGGCCTCTTCTTTTGGCAAATGAAGCGCGCGCCGGGACGATTGTTCAACATGCTGAGACATGCGCGCTGGGAAATGCAACCGTCGGCGCGGCATGCGGGGTGGCAGATGAAACGATCAGCGCGCATTGCAAGCCAGCGCCGCTGGCGTTTGCCTCGCCTCATATTCGGCAGGCACCACACTCTCGATGTGCCGGATCAACCGTCGTTTCCGCACGCCCTCGCGCGCATGCAACAGCACGATCTCGCCATTCGCTCGATCATTAATATCGGCGCCGGATCGGGCGACGATTCTGAATACGTGCAGCGTGCGTGGCCCAACTCGCGCACCTTGCTCATCGAAATGGATGGCCGCTTCGAAGAGGGCTATCATCAGCTCAAGACGGAACTGCCTAACCTTGCCTGGGCGATCTGCGCGGCGGGTCCGCACGACGATCTCGGCCGCATGCAAAAGAGCGACATTGGCGGCGTCGGCGGCGCTATCGATCTTGAAGAAAAATCAGAGGCCGGTGCGCCGGTGCAGTTCAAGCGCATCGATACTTTGGTGCGCGAACACGCGCTCCCAGGCCCCTTCTTCCTACGCTTCGACACGCACGGCTTCGAACTCGACGTGCTGGCCGGCGCGACGGAGACGCTGAAAAACACGGCGCTCATCATGATGGAAGTTTACAACTTCAAGCTTCGCTTCACCGGCAACAAGAACCTCACGTTCGATGAGATGTCGTTGCACATGAAGAGCTTGGGGTTCCGTTGTGTGGACATTTGCGACACGCTGCATCGGCCAGGTGATCTCGCGCTCTGGCAAATGCACCTCTTCTTCATCCGCGACGATCACCCCCTGTGGACGGATTCGAGCTATTCCAAGCCAGGATTGCGCTGATCCAAGCGCGCGAACTTGAGGCTGGATTATCCGTGCCATACAGCTGGATCGAGAGGTCTTTCAAAACATGGATTTGTCACGCGACACAACGTTGAACGCCGCACTCACTCGCATCGCCAATAGCGGTGTACAAGTCGCATCCACAATAAAGATTGGCGCTGGATCGGGTGCGGATGTCCCGCATGTCGAACGATTTTTCCCCGGCTCGCGCACTTTGCTTGTGGAAATGGACGCGACGTTCGAACCGCAATGGCGCTCGTTGCAAGCCAAAATCCCGTCGCTGGCATGGGCAATCTGCGGTGCAGCAGACGAAGACCGCGACGGCTACATGCGCAAGAACAGTCTGACGGGCGGGAAGGTGGCGCAGGAGCCCTCAGCCGACGCAACACGGATCATGCATCGTCGCATAGATACCCTTGTCCGCGAGCACCAGATGCAAGCCCCCTATTTTCTCCGTTTCGACACGCACGGCGCCGAGATGCTCGTCCTCGCCGGCGCAACTGAAACACTCAAAGATACGTCGCTCATACAAATGGAGTGCTACAATTTCAAACATACGATGACCTTCGACAAAATGGTCGGAAGCATGCGCGAACGCGGCTTCCGCGTAATCGATATGTGCGAGCCGTTATTTCGCAGTGACGGGGCATTCTGGCAGGTTCACCTATTCTTCGCGCGCGACGACCACAAAGCATTCAAAGACAACAGCTTTCACGTCGCCTAACCTTTACGGCAGGACGCAAGCTCTCCGGGGCAGCATATTGTTGCCGGCGCACTGCTTCGAGCGGTATTCGCTGATGTTACCGAGCGTCGCTATGGCGGCAACGTGTTAATGCGCGCGCTGAATAAGACGTTCTTCAGAAATTTTGATTCCACGAAAGCGGCGCACTTGGAGGCAATCGAGCGTCTCCAGGAGTTCGACCGCGCCGTCTCGCAAAACTATTCGCGCCACACTTATTTTTGTCCCGCAAGGCGGCATGAATTCCATGCGTGCTGGCGAACCGCACAAGAGATAAGCGCGGCGCCGAGACTCGCTTGGTCAGCCGTGCCAGTCGCGACGCTCCCGCTGTCGGGCCACGGCTTTGCGGTCTGCATCCACCATTTCGCGAACGAGATCGGTGAACGAAGTTTTGTGGCGCCAGCCCAATTTCGTGCGCGCCTTGGTGGGGTCACCGAGCAATTGCTCGACCTCGGTCGGACGGAAATAGCGCGGATCGATAGCAACGAGCACATCGCCGGTCTTGGCGTCGAGGCCCTGCTCTTTCTCGCCCTTGCCGCTCCATTCGATCGAGCGGCCCACTTCGGCGAAGGCGCGCTCGACGAATTCGCGAACGCTATGCATCTCGCCGGTGGCGAGCACGTAATCGTCGCCCTGCGGCTGCTGCATCATCAGCCACATGCCCTCGACGTAATCGCGCGCATGGCCCCAATCGCGCTGAGCATCGAGGTTGCCGAGATAGAGACGCGGTTGCAGGCCAAGCTCGATCGCCGCGACCGCGCGCGTGATCTTGCGGGTAACGAAGGTTTCGCCGCGCAGCGGGCTTTCATGGTTGAACAGAATGCCGTTGGAAGCGTGAATGCCGTAGGCTTCGCGATAGTTCACCGTGATCCAGTACGCGTAGAGCTTAGCGGCGGCGTACGGCGAGCGCGGATAGAACGGTGTCGTCTCATTTTGCGGAACGGCCTGGACCTTGCCGTAGAGCTCAGACGTGGAAGCCTGATAGAAGCGCACGCGCTCTTCCATCTTCAGAATGCGAATAGCTTCGAGCAGACGCAGCGTGCCGATGGCGTCGGAGTTGGCGGTGTATTCCGGCGTCTCAAAGCTGACATGGACGTGGCTCTGCGCCGCGAGATTGTAGATCTCGTTGGGCTGAACTTCTTGGACCAAGCGGATGAGATTGGTGGCGTCGGTGAGATCGCCATAGTGGAGTAAGAAGTTGGTCTTGCCCTCGTGCGGGTCCTGGTAAAGGTGATCGACGCGCTCGGTATTGAACGACGAGGAGCGCCGCTTGACGCCATGCACCGCATAGCCCTTGGCCAGCAACAGCTCCGCTAGGTAAGCGCCGTCCTGACCTGTAACGCCGGTAATGAGGGCTGTTTTTGTTCCCAATTTGTATCACTCCAGCGCACGCGTAAGATCCGCAAACGTGGCCCGTAATAGGCGTTTCAGAAGCACCCGAGCAACACCCTCAGGCACAGCACCGGCCCGCGCTTGACTGCCCGGCGCAGGAAGCTAACCAAGAGCCAGCTGACGCCTCTGGCTGGGGCGCTGGGGAGATTTGCCATGAAGGTTGCTTATTTGTCCAAGGTCGCTTTCGCGGGCGCCCTCCTGCTTCTTGCTGCGTGCGGCCAGAACGGCGAGCAGGCGGCCACGACGGAAGCGCCGCCAGCGCCGCAACTCGAGGCCTATACGTGGGGTGCCCAAGCGCCGAGCACGTTTGAAGCGCCTTCGACCATGCACCTCGCCAACGGATACGGATACGCGATCTTGGCCAATACGGCTGTGGCCACCGGCGACACCGTCAACGCCCGCCTCACCGTGCAGGGCGCGACAGGCCGCTGGGTGCGCGTTGTGCTGCAACGTCACTGCGATTCAACTGCTGGCGATGACGCCACGCCGATCAATGTCGAGCTCAACGGCCAGCCGCAAACGGTCGAGGTCAGCCACACCTTCCAGGCCAATTATTCGTGCATCCGTATGTCGCTGATGTCGATGGACTCGCAGCCGCTGAATCTGACGGTTAGCGATCTAGCCGTGAGCAAGGGCGCGGCGCTGCGCGATACCTCGGGCGGTTGAGCTAAGCGGAGGCGGCTGGCGGTCGCAGCGTGGGTCGATGCTGATTTATCAGGCAACCTTTCCCCGTTGCGGCGCCGCCTTTCTTCGCGATCTCATCTCGATCAATTTCAGCTACCTCTCGGCCAACGGCTACGATTCAACCTCCACCTTCCCTGAAAAATGGGACGTGGCTGACGTCGAGGGCGAGCCCGATCTTCAAACTTATGCAAGCCGCACAGCGCCCGGACAGCGCGAGCTGCTGCTGCGCCACGGCGCGCTGAAGCGCCTAACGCCCGAACTGCGCCAGCGGCTGGCTGCTGATTCGCACTTGTTGTTTGTCAAAACCCACGACCCGCCGCCCGAGCAGGCGTTTCCGGGCGAAATGGCGATCCAATTCGTGCGCCATCCCGCGCCGGCGATCGTCAGCTACTGGCGGCTCGAACATCTCCGAAAAGAGAGCCTGCTGCTCGACGACTTCATCGTCGGCGATGCGATGTTCGGCTCATGGACCGACTATCACCTTGCGTGGGAGCGGACGGCGATGCCGGTGCTGCGCCTGCGCTACGAGGATGTGATCGCCGGCCAGGGCGCGGCGATCAAAACCATCGCGAAATTCTTGAACATCGCCGCGCCGCCGCGCCCACGCGAGATGCCGCTCGCGGCGGCCACCGAGCGCAATCCGACCCGCAATCCCGGCGAAGGCTTCGATGGCTGGCGTCAGCGCACGACACGCGCACAGCGGCGCGCGCTCTGGAATTGCCACGGCCTACTCGCCTACCGCTACGGCTACACGCCGTTTGCAGGCGTGCGATCCGTAAAGCGCCAGGGACAGGGCTGGACGAGCTTTGAAGCGAGCCAACGCTTAGTGCCCTGCGCACTGGAGCCGGCCGACTAGGCTTCGCGCCAATTGCCTTTTAGAAAATCGGCGTACGCGTCAGCCACGCCATCGCGCAAAGCGATGCGCGCGCGCCAGCCCAGTGCATTGATCTTGGAGACGTCGAGCAATTTGCGCGGCGTGCCGTCCGGCCGCGCGGTGTCGAAGCGCAACACGCCTGTGTAACCGACCACATCGGCCACCACCCCTGCGAACTCGGCGATCGTGACATCCTGCCCCGTGCCAATGTTGAGCATGTCTTCCGCCGAATAACGCTCCATCACAAAAACGCAGGCATCAGCCATATCATCGACGTGTAAGAATTCACGGCGCGGCGCGCCCGTGCCCCAGACAACGACCTCATGCGCGTTGGCGAGCTTGGCCTCGTGGAAGCGGCGAATGAGCGCTGCGGGCACGTGGCTGTGTTCGGGGTGATAATTGTCGCCCGGTCCATAAAGGTTGGTCGGCATCACGGAGACGAAGTCGTCGCCGAATTGCTTGCGGTAGGCTTCGCAAAGTTTGATGCCGGCGATCTTCGCGATCGCGTACCATTGATTGGTCTGTTCAAGCGGTCCGGTAAGCAGCGCTTCTTCCGTCATTGGCTGCGCCGCATCGCGCGGATAGATGCATGACGAACCCAAGAACAACAGCTTCTCGACGCCCTGGTCATGCGCCGAACGGATGACATTCGCGGCGATGCGCAGGTTGCGATCCAGAAAATCGACGGGGAAGGAATTGTTGGCGCTGATGCCGCCGACTTTGGCGGCCGCGAGAAACACCGCTTGCGGCTTGTTGGCGGCGAACCAGGCTGCGACCGAAGTTTCGCTTTCGAGATCCAACGTTGCACGCGGCGCACTCAGCACCTCGCACTCGCTAACAGCCAAGTGCCGCACAATAGCGCGCCCAACCATGCCGCGCTCACCGGCGACAAACACACGCTTGCCGCGCAAAGGATAGATGACGGCGCTCATGTCTTAGAAGTCCCGACGCGCGCGCGCACCCAGTCATATAAAGCCTTGTCGACGGGATGATCGCGATAGACCTGCTCAGCTATTTCTGGTGTAACCACCGCTCGCCGAGGATAGTGCTCTCCGGCAACGTTTGAACGTACCCCTCCCGTCGCAACAACACCTACGTCCGCACAAAGCATATCGGAGAATGTTTCATAGTCCTCAGTAAGGCCCAGCAGCCAGAACGAAGAAAGCAGTCTGGTGACGTCATCGAACATCTGCTCGTCGGCCACGTCATTGGTATTCTCTTTGAGAAAATTTTCTTTGATCCAACGACAGACGAAATTGCGCTTCTGACCTCGATACCACCAAGACCACTCAGGAACACCGTTACCGGCCCGAACCCATTTATCTTCTACGTTGAAGTTGTAATGGCTGACCACGCGAGCCGCCGGATCTCGCAACACACCACAATACTTGACCACGCGCGGACCCGGCACCAGGTCTTTAGTAAACACCGATGCGTAATGTCCGAGAATGACTCGCGCTTTCGCGCGCTCTTCCACGGACCGTTCCTCCCACGCGGGAATTCCACGCGCCTGCGCATCCGCAACCCCAAATGGTCCCAAGTGAATAAACTCACTATGGAAGACAAGTTTCGTACGAAAATGATCGCGCAAGGTCTGCCCACCCGTCTTAGGGACATGCATGACGATATGCAGATCATTCGTCACAAAAAAACTCCCCTCGGATGTTTCATCGGTCTCGCGTCACCGGCGTATCACACACAAATGGCGTGTTTTCCAGAATGCCCTCGCAGATGACATCGAGCCCGGCGCTTTTTCCCCGCGCCAAGGCAGCGGCGCCGTCAATCGCGACGCGGAACCGGCGCGGACCCGACGCTGGCTCAACGAACGGAATTTCAAGCATGCGGCGGAAGAAGAAATGGTGGGCGTAACGCCGCGCCAGATCTTCCTGGTCCGGATCCAGGCGATGGCCGAACGGCAATTGCGCCAGCTTCGCTTCATAATCCGCCGGTGAGCTCACATCGTGCGTGAAGCCTTTGCCGCGGACCCAAGCTTCTCCAGCAACGATCACCGGTATGCTCAGAGCACTCAGCTCAACGCCTAGCTTAGTGCCGAAAATCAGCACGGCATCTGCGCGCTCCGCGAGCGCATAGCTGGAGAGCGAACTTTCAGGCGCAACTACGCGCACGTTCGCCGCCAGGTTCGGAAATCGTGCGGCGATGATTTCGGCGGCGCGCTGACGCGAAGGCGGCGCACCAGTCGCCTCGGCTGGGTGAATGCGGATCACAAGCTGCAGATCAGGCCGCTTTTCGAACCACACAATCGTGCGCTCAAGCCATTCCTTCTGGCTGGCAAATGCATTGTTCGGAAAGTGCAGCTGCGCATCCCAGAAAACGTTTGTGTAGGCGGCGATGATGGGTTTTTGCGGGTCCAACCCGAGATCGCGGACGTCATCTACTTTCCTTGGATCGGCATGGAATTTGATCCAATCACCAGCGCCAGTACGGCGTGAGTAGAGATAGTTCAGTGTCCTCTCACGATCAGCGTCAGTGAACGGCCCATCGCGCCAACTTTCCGCGCTCTCTTCCATCAGCGTATAATGATAAGAGTCGTCGTGACTGAAGATGAAGCAGTGGCGGCGATAGGCCGGATTCCAAGTGACGACGCGTACGTTGCGCGCACGCGCCACAGCGACTGCCAAGCCCTGCGGCGTGTAGATGCCGTGATGGGCGACAAGTACCTTGGGCCTCACTTCGTCGATCAACCGCTCATAGGAGGCCGCCGAAAGCGCCGCGGCCTCGATGAAGCGCCGCAGGATCGCCGCACCGTGCTTTTCGCTTGAAAGATCGCTGCGCGCAAAGAACCGCAAAGCACCAGCCATCGCATGCTCACCAATCGAGACGTCGTTCCATAAAATTGATCGGAGATCATCGAGGTTTGCCGTGTCCGCAAGAGCCTTAGCCTGGCGCCGGTCTTCGTCGGACTGCGCGCTCGTCAATTGCCGCGTGGCGAGACCTAGAGCATCGAGGCGCTTTTGTGCGGGCTCGTAGCAATAGCCGCACAGCAAACGATCTGGGCCTTTCTCGGCAAAGCCCGCAACATCCGCCGTGAGATTGAACTCACACATCTGGCAGGCAGGCAAAGCGGCATCGCACAGCACGTGAGTCACCGCCGCACCGCGCACGGTGAGCGCCACGCCAAGCAAGCGGTCAATGGTCTCAATCGCGAAGTGACCGCCCGTATTTGTGGCGATCATCACGCGCGCACCGCCCTTTGCTGCTTCGAGCGCGGCGCGCCATGCCGGATCATGCGCGAGCGCCGACAACCCATCGCCTGCATCAGCGCGCGCAATGCCATTAAGACGCAGCAAGCGCAAACGCGCCGCCGCGGGCCAGCGGCGGAGCCACGATTTCATGCGCTGAGAAAATCCGTAATGCTCCGCGCGATGCCTGCGCCATCGAGGCCCATGGCGGCTAAGACCTCGTCCGTTCGACCGGACGGCGGCACTTCATGAAGGCCAAGAGACAAACAACGAGGCTTGGCGTGCGCGTGTTCGGCGATAGCGGCGAGCACCATCTGCCCCTGACCACCTTGCAGATAGTGATTGTCGAGAGTGACGATCACCGGATAGCGCGCTGCAATCTCGCTGATCCACGCCGCGTCAACGACGTTGAGCCACGGCAGCGAGATGACCGCGAAATTCTTGCCATCCTGCGCCAAAGCCGTGGCTGCGTTGATCGCCTCGGCCACACCCAAAAGACCCGCGGCGACGATGGCGCCGTCGGCGCCTTCGCGCACCACGTAGCCTTTGCCCCGGCTTGGCTCGTATCCGGCAGGAAGCTTGGCCGCGGTGGCGTAGGGCATCGAAGCGAGGCGCAAGAAGCTTGGTCCCTCGTGGGTCTCGATGCACCAATCGAAGAGCGGCCCGACTTCGTCGGGGCAGCACGGCTCGATCATCACCATGCCGGGCATGCCGCCAATGGCGGAAATTTCGCGCACGCTTTGGTGCGAGTGACCTGGGCCTGCAGGAATGACGCCGGACAAGCCACCAACATAAACGATGCGCGTCTTCTCGGTGGCGTTGTTATAGATTTGCTCGTTTGGCCGCGTTGAAAGAAAACAAGAGAACGAGTGCACGATGGGCAGCATGCCATCAAGCGCCAGTCCACCGGCCTGGCTCACCATATCCTGCTCAGCGATGCCGCATTCAATGAACCTATCGGGATAGGCATCGCGGAAAGGTATAAGGCCCATGTCCAAGATGAGATCGGCATCAAGCGCGATAAGCTCAGACTTTCGCTCGGCCTGCCGCATCAAGGCGTTGGTATAGGCAGGAAAGAGCTTCACCTGCTCGCTCGCCGCCAACGGGGCCTCAGGACGCGGCGCCACAGAAACCCGTACTGGTGAAAGCTCAAGCGCCGCGAGCTTGGCCGCGAGCCGTTGCTCCAGCTCAAGCACCGCCTTTTGGTAGTGATCGGCTGTCGGCGCACCGGAGTGAAACTTGAACATTTCGACGTCGCTATCGATTGCGACACCTTCCATGAACGACACGCCCTTGCCCTTGATGGTATCGGCGATAATCACTTTGGGGCGCTGCGTTTCCTTCCGTAGACGCGCGAAGCACGCCGTGAACGCGTCGTGATCATGGCCATCGAGGCGCTCACATAACCAACCAAAAGCTTCGAACTTGGCCTGGAGCGCCCCGAGATCGGATGTCCGCGCCACCGAGTAATCGGATTGAATCTTGTTGTGATCGACGATTACGGTGAGTTCGCCCATCTGCCGGTTCGCGGCCGAGACGAGCGATTCCCAGATCTGACCTTCCTGCAATTCGCCGTCACCGGTCATGACATAGACGCGCTTGGGCTTACCTTTAGCACGCGCGGCCTCGACCATGCCCTTGGCCTTTGAGATGCCCATACCTAGCGAGCCGGTGTTGGTAACAAGGCCCGGCACGGAAATGTCCGGATGTCCCGGCAATCCGTGGAGGCGGCGCAGCTTGTGCAGCAGGTCTTCTTCAAGCACCCCGATGGAAATCAGCACCGAATACAGCGCCGGCGCGTCGTGCCCCTTCGATGAGAAGAAGACATCACCATCGCGATCCATCTCGGAGAGATAAAGATGCGTCATCACGTCAGCAGCCGAGAACGACGAGCCGATATGACCGGAGCCCGCATTGGCAATCATGTAGAGCGCGTTGAGGCGCGTCATGTCGGCATATAGCGACATCAGCGCCGGCTTGGGCGCATTGGCGCGCGCTACGCGATCGAACTCGCTGCGTGCGACATAGTAGAGCTCGCTCTGTACGACTTCACCAATCAGATCGCCCAAATTCGGCTCCCGCCCTGCTCACGCATCATCTATTTCCACGGCCGCTTGGCCTGCAACCCCTCGCCCGCTCACAAGTGATCGAGCCAGCCCCAGTGGTCGTGTTCCCATGCCTTGTAGGCAAGGTTAAGCGCCGCCGCAGCCTTCTCGGCGCGCTCGCCGGGCTGATCCAACGCGCGGGACATCACGGCGGCAAAGGCTGAAGCATCGGCG
Source organism: Candidatus Viadribacter manganicus (assembly GCF_001679665.1). Lineage (GTDB taxonomy): Bacteria > Pseudomonadota > Alphaproteobacteria > Caulobacterales > Aquidulcibacteraceae > Vitreimonas > Vitreimonas manganica. The sequence continues at coordinate 2,591,891 of NZ_CP013244.1, read as the reverse complement.
CGATCGGCGATCCAGCCAGCCTCGCCCTTGCCGATCTGCTCACCGAGCGCGCCAACGGGAGTAACGATGCAGGGCGTGCCGCGCGCTATCGCCTGGGCGACGACGCCCGATTGCGTTGCCGAACGATAGGGCGCGAGGACCACGTCCGCGTTTGCGATGAGGGCTTCAAGCTCAGCATCTTTCATCCACGCACGTTCGGCGCGCTCGATTTGTGGATGAGCAAAGCGCGCCAACATCCGATCATCAAGAGCGGGCCCCAGGCCCGCGATTTTGAGCCGCCAATCATCGCGTGTATTCAATGGCGCCAACGCATCGGCAAGAATGTCGACGCCCTTATAAGCGATCATCCGCCCCGCCAAGACAAGTTGGACCGGGTTTCCGTTCTTAGACCGCGACGGCGATGGCTCAAAGACAGATTGCAGCGGCGCCACCTCGACCTTATGGGAGGCCACACCCAAGGCGCGTAAACGTCCAGCGGCATATTCGGAGAGCGCCATAACCTTGCGCGCGCGACTGAGCAGGACGGCCTGGGTCGCACGTTGCAGCATGCGTGCATAATCGCCCGGATGCGGCTCTGGATCGTGCGCACAATAGACCAGAGGTTGCTTAAGACCGGCGCTCAACGGCGCGGCCGACGCAAAATTCATCGGCACAATCACCAGATCGGCGTTACGCGCCTGATCGGCCAGAATGCGTGCGCCTCGCGTTAGCGAGCTGAGCGTCGTCAGGGGTTTGCGCCGATCGGAAACGATGTTAGCGGCGAGAACTTGGAAGTCGGCATCGCGCGCGCGCTCGAGAGTAGGATCGTCAGCACGGAGCGACAGCGTCACTGCGCTCGCGCCAAAGCGTACGCTCAATCGGCGCGCAAGATTGTATGCAAAAAGGCTGCCGCCCCCACCGCCCGACCAAAACCAAATCAATATACGCGGCGTGCTCATGGCCTTTTAAGCAGCGCCCAAGCTTTCGCCGCCTCTTCGGCGGCGTGTTGGCTTGTATACTTCAGCTCAATAAGTGCGCGCGCGGCCTTACCAAAGCGTTGGCGGAGCGCATGATCCGTCGCAAGCTTGGATAAGCCCGCAGCGAGCGCTTCGACGTTGTCATGCGCGACCACGAGCCCCGCGCCATCACTGACGACCTCGCCGCAACCGGGAGCGTCGGTGGTCACCACTGGACGCCCACAGGCGGCAGCTTCCAGTAATGTGCGCGGCAACCCTTCGCCGCCGCGCGATGGAACGCAGGCAATTTGAACTCCTGACCAAAAGAGCGACACGTCTTTGATCTGACCAACAAGTTCGACGCCGTCACTAGCGCGCCATCTGCTCAATTCGCCATCGGTTACGAATTCCGGATTTTCTGGATCTGACTGACCTGCAACGCGCAAAACGATGTTGAACCCTTTTTTGCGCAGACGGACCACAGCATCGACAGCAACATCGACACCCTTGGAACGAATAAGACGCGCAACCACGCCGACAATGATGGGCGGGTGAACGGGCTCTGGCGTCGGCAGATAAAGGCTAGGTTCAACGCCGGCTCCGGGCATCAAGACCACCCGATCATCGGACAAGGCGCGGCGCCCCTCCACCCATCGGCGATCCGCTAGGTTCTCAACAATGAGCACAGTCCTGGGTTTCGAAAGTTCATGCCGAAGCATATGGCGAAAACACCATCCAATGAGCTTTGCCCAGGCCGGCGCCGAAGATAGCGCAAGATAGCCACGTCCCGTCAGCGCGAAAGCGCGTCCCGCGCCGCGCGCCTTAAGCATCATCGTCAGCGCAATGGATTTCAGCGAGAACGGGTGGATGATGTCTGGCCGCTCTGCATCGACGATGGCCTGCAATTTCGGCAATTGGCGAGCTATGGCGCCTAGTCCAAAACCGCCGCGTGCGAACGGCACGTCGATGACACGCACATTCTCCCCATCCATCGCCCCGGACCTGCGACCAGCAATGACGACCTCATAGCCATCCTGACGCGCACGCTGCGGGAATGCTCTAAAGTGCGAACGGAAAAACCAATCCTCGCTCACGATAAAGAGGATCTTCTTCATCGCTTGGCAGTTGGCTCAAGTCGCAACACTTCGGCAAACGCCAGAAAGATGTGGTAGAGCACCGAGGCAGGCACAGCGCTGACCATGGGCGCGCCATTCCCATCGAAGCGATCGATCCACAATCCCGGACGCGAACGCGCAAAGTATCGGCCAAATATGAGTTCGAGCGTGCCGTTGATACGCTCAATCGGTTGCAGATCGGCGCGGTGCGAAAGCGCGACCCAAGCTTTGATCCGTTCGGTATTTGGCCAAGCGCGCGAACTCTCCGCAACGACAGCGCCGTCCGACAATATCCCGTCAAAGACGACCTGCGTCTTAGGATCGACGCCGTAGGCCTCTGCGAACGACGCGAGTGCTTCGATCTCGTGATTGAGATCGGTGCCGGTTAGCCGCTGGTGCGTGGACAATATCCACGCCCACTCAAAATGATGACCGGGTATGAGCGTTCGGCCGAGCTCACTCTGCTCGCGCGTCCAATCGAGCGAGAAATATTCGCCTAGCGTTCGGCCGTCGAAAAAGCGACGACGCAACAAGGCGACCAATTCCTCAGCTTGATCTAGAAAGCGCTGATCACCCGTCGCCTCGAACGCGGCGTGACAGGCTTCGGCAAAATGCATGTGTGGGTTTTGCAGATAAGCACGCTGCTGCGGCAGCGTGTGCCAGAAAGCGCCATGCGGGCTTCTCATCTTCTGCTGGATGTAATCCAACGTTTCATGCGCGAGGCGAAGGACCTCCGCGTCTTGCGAGACACTGTAGCGCCAAGCTAGCGCAAAGAGGACAAACGCCAGATCATAGAGATCGGGCGCGGGATCGATGATTGCGCCCTCGCGCGAAAGGCGGCGCGCCCAGCCGCCGTCGGCGAGACGGACTTTATCGCGCAGATAGATGTAGCCCTGCTCTGCCAAATAAGCGCCAGGCGACCAGCCAAGTTTGGCAGCATGCGCAAAAACGTAAATCTGCCGGCAAATGACGCGCACGCGCTTGAAGGTGCAGGCCGTTGGATCCGCCTCTTGCGAAAGCTCCTCCAGGAAGCCTCCGTGCGCGTGATCGACACCGCGCTCCGCCCAAAGCGGCAACGCATGGTCAAACATCCAAGAGCGAACTCTTTTGAACGCGATTTTCCCCCCAGCGCTTGCAGGGACTTCCGCTAGAGACTTCTCTATCGCCAACTGCGCCTCGGCGTTCCTCAAGATTGCCAGTCAAAAACTGGCTCAAGCACGTGCAGTTGCAGCCGTGCGTAACACCCGCCGGATAATGTCAGAGCTCTAGTAAAAAGCGTAGCCTAGAAAGACTCGTGCATAAGCAACAGGTCCGCGAGTTCAAGGTGCGGATCGCGGTAGGGAACACTGGCGTCGAAGCCACCGCCACCGACAGCTGCCGTGTAGCTCGCAGGAACAAGAGCGGCCTCAGGGCCGGTCACCGCGACATACGATTCCACCGGAGCTTCATCTACCGGAGCGGAATAAGAAACAGGCTCGCTCAACGACAGACGCAGATCGGATGCCGAAGCGGGCGCAGCGTGGCGCGCAATCACAGGCACACCGTTGCCGAGCGACACCGTCCGAACCTGCTCGATCCTATCGTCTGTTGCTTCGCGAATGAGCGTCATCGACGCTTCACTTGAGGCGAGCTGCGAGTGGATGGCGTTGACCTCGTCACGCGTCATCGGCGCTGGGTAGGCGGGCAACGATGCGTAGGCGTTGTCTTCAGCTGATGCGGTCGAATCTACCCCAAACGTGGAGGCGACGCTGGCGCCAACCCAATCGCCGAAGCCGGCGGGCGAAAACGCAACGATCGCGATGGCCGTTGCGGCAACACCGGTAAAACCCGACTTCACAACCGTGTCACGGACCTCGCGTTCGAAAGGAGTTTCCCCGGCCATTCTAAACTCCCGCGAACCACAATCTGCCGAGCAGCGTCGTTAATACGCGCTCACGGTGTACTAGAAGCACCAAAACTCGCGCGTTCACAAGCCCGAAGCGCTTGTTCTTCCGTGACTATGCTGAAATCTTGCTTACGAAATTATCTCCATGACCGAACCTTTGGCAGATGGCCGGAGCCTCCCGATCCGCCAGGCGCTCGCAGTCGCGGCATTCTTCTGCTTGACCCCAGGATTTTCAGCCGGCGGCGCGATTGGCCTCCCGGTACTGATGGCAGTTACGGCGCTTGCCGCGCTCGATCCAGCCCACCTTCGGCAAACGGTTGAAAAAAATAGGATATTTGTCGCACTCCTGGCGGCGCTGACGGTTTGGCTGAGCGTCACCGCGACCTGGTCGCCCTGGCATGGTCAGACCTACCTCAAGGCGCCTGCCACCCTTGCGATGGGGCTTCTTTTCGCAAGCGCAATAGCTCAAACCCGACTTGCTCGGCTTAGCCTGGCAGGCGCGCTGGCAGCCCTCGTGATGCTCACAATTTTGATCAGCATCGAGGCGATTTGGGGCTCGCCGCTCAATCGCGCCGCGGCGCCAGAAGCCTCTGCCTTTCAATTAAACCAGAGCCCCGCCCGCGGCGCGGTGGTGATGCTTGCCCTGCTCTGGCCATCGCTTGCGTGGCTCTTGGCGACCGGCGCGAGATGGCGTTGGCCGGTAGCGGCGATCGTCCTAGCTGGCGCCGGCTTCGTATCGCTTCAATTTGGACAGCTCTCGACGGCATTTGGATTGGCCGTAGGCGCCGTCTGCTTTGCTGGTGCATTCGTTGCGCCGCGGATTGCGATCTTGGGGCCAGCCTTTGGTCTTGCAATTTGGACACTGGCGGCGCCGTTCGCGACCCCACTCATCTTCGCAGGCCAAATCGATTGGCTTCCACACTCTTGGGCGGTGCGCGTTGGGATCTGGCGCTACGCGAACGCACGCATTCTCGAACAATTCTGGTTTGGCCATGGCCTAGATGCCGGACGCGCATCCACTGCTATGGCGAATTATGATGGCGAGGCGCTGCGCGTGATCCCGGTTCACCCGCACAGTGCTTCGATACAGATTTGGTACGACGCGGGCCTGATCGGCGCCTTGCTCACTGCGGTCTTGATCGCACTGACCGGCCTTAGCCTCGCCAACGCCTACGGCAAAGACAAGCTCGCGGCTGCCCCCGCGGCAGCAGTGATCGCGATGTTCGGCATGATGGCCAACATCGGCTGGAGTCCATTTCAAGAATGGTGGATGTCGACAATGATCCTCGCGGGAGGGCTGGTCGCCGCGATTGGCGTTAAAGCCGCCAGAGGTTGATGCCTGACGGCATCGTGCTGCGATCCAAGAAACCGCGCACATCCATGACCACGCCAGCGCCGCCACGCAGCAGCTTGGTGATCATCGGCCAGCCGCCGTCGCGAAATTCCTTGTGAGACACAGCGACTATCACGGCGTCCACTTCGCCGATTGAATCGAACGGCGTCAGCGCCGCGCCATGCTCTTCAGAGACATGTGCGTCGGCATATGGATCGTGAGCGACGACATCAATGCCGAACGAGCGGAGCTCATTGACGATGTCATAGACTTTCGAGTTGCGAACGTCCGGCACGTCTTCCTTGAAGGTGACACCCAGCACTGCGACACGCGGATTGGACTTGCCAGAGCGGTTCAGCAACCGGACGCATTCTCGGCCAATATGCGGGCCGATGCTGTCGTTCACCCGGCGGCCCGCCAACACGACTTGCGGGTGGTAGCCAACCTGTTGGGCCTTGTGGGTCAAATAGTAGGGATCGACCCCAATGCAGTGGCCACCCACAAGGCCTGGCGTGAAGCCGAGGAAATTCCACTTAGTGCGGGCCGCAGCCAAGACGTCGCCGGTGTCGAGACCAAGGCGCCCGTTGATAAGAGCCAGTTCGTTCATCAGGGCGATGTTGATGTCGCGCTGGGTGTTTTCGATCACCTTGGCAGCTTCGGCGACCTTGATCGACGGGGCGCGGTGAACGCCGGCGGTGACGACGGCGCCGTAAGTTTCAGCGACGATATCGAGCGTCCTGGCGTCTGACCCGGAAACGACTTTCACGATCGTCTCAAAGCGGTGGAGGTGATCACCTGGATTGATCCGCTCTGGCGAAAAGCCAAGTGTGAAATCGACACCGCTCTTTAGGCCGGACGCCTTCTCCAGAATGGGGCCGCACTCATCCTCGGTGCAGCCTGGATAGACGGTCGATTCATAAACGACGATGTCGCCCTTCTTCAGCGCCTTTCCTACCGTGTGCGAAGCGCCGTGCACCGCCGAAAGGTCAGGCACGAGAGCATCGTCGATCGGGGTCGGCACTGTCACGATAAAGAAGTCGGCTCTCTTTAAGTCTTCGACGTCGGTGGTGACGTAAAGATCAAGCGACTTCAGCTCTTCTGGCGTGACTTCGCGCGTACGATCCTTGCCTTCGCGCAGTTCCGCCACACGAGAGGCGTCAATTTCAAAGCCAATGACCGAAAAACCCTTGCGCGCAAACGCGACGGCGGCAGGCAAGCCAACATAGCCCAGGCCGATAACAGCGATGCGGCGGCGTTCGTTCATGATTAACTCTGAATTGTCGGCAGTTGGTTGATTTCGCTAGCGCTACCACTTATCGAAACCACACATTGAAAACAACCGCGTACACCTGCCGCGCAACCTCTAAAGAGCGTTAAAATATGAAACCCGTGCTCGTTACCGGCGCTGCCGGTTTCATCGGCTATCACTTGTCAGAACGCTTGATGCGTGAGGGGCGCACCGTCATCGGTTACGACTGCATGTCGGACTATTACAGCGTCGAGCTGAAGCAGGCGCGCGTTAAGAAATTGCAGGAAAAATCCGGCTTCACGTTCGTGCAGGCCGAACTCGAAGACGCGGCGACGCTGAAATCCCTCTTCGCTGAGCACCAGTTTGATCTCGTGTACAATCTCGCCGCCCAAGCGGGCGTACGCTATTCGCTGGTCAATCCGCAGGCGTACATCTCAGCGAACCTCGAAGGGTTCATGAACATTCTTGAGTGCTGCCGCTACAACAAGACCAAGCACTTGGTGTTTGCCTCATCCAGTTCAGTTTACGGCGCTGGCACCAAGATGCCGTTCTCGGTGCACCAGAACGTCGATCATCCGCTCAGTGTCTACGCCGCTTCGAAGAAGGCAAACGAGCTCTTTGCGCATTCGTATGCGCACCTCTACCGGCTGCCGGTCACTGGCCTACGCTTTTTCACGGTGTACGGCCCCTGGGGCCGCCCGGACATGATGATGTTCCTGTTCACCAAAGCGATCCTCGAAGGAAAGCCGATCGACGTCTTCAACAACGGCATGATGCAGCGCGACTTCACCTACGTGGACGACATCGTAGAGTCGCTGTTTCGCGTCGGCGAACGGGTTCCGGGGCCAAATCCGAACTGGGACAGCACGAGCCCCGATCCGGCGACGTCAAACGCGCCCTACCAAATCTACAATATCGGCAACCACTCCCCGGCAAAGCTCTTGGACGTCATTGCCATCCTCGAGAAGGAACTCGGGCAGACGGCGACCAAGAATATGCTGCCGATGCAGCCCGGTGATGTGCCGGCGACGTTCGCAGATGTCGAAGACCTCGCCCGCGATGTCGATTTTGCGCCGCGCACGCCGATCGAAGTCGGGGTAAAACGCTTTGTTGAGTGGTACCGAGAGTACTACAGGGTCTAGATGAGCTTGCGTATCATTCCCGCGATCATGTCCGGCGGCGCCGGCACGCGGCTCTGGCCTCTTTCGACTGAAGATCATCCCAAGCAATTTCACGCCCTGATGGGTTCGCGAACGATGTTCGCGGAAACGGTTGCGCGGGTGAGCGGCGATATAGGCAATATCGCATTTGCATCACCCATCGCGCTCTGCGGGCAAAAGCACCTTGCCCTTGCGCGTTCGGCTTTTGCTGAGGTCGCAAGCGCCCCCGCAGCGATCGTGATCGAACCCAAGGCGCGCAATACGGCGGCAGTTGCCGCATCCGCCGCCGGTGTGGCCCAAGAGCTTGATCCGGAGGCTTTGGTTTTGCTGCTGCCGGCCGATCACGTGATCAACGATGTTGCGGCGTTTCATGACGCCATCAAAACAGCAGCGCCGTTCGCCAAGGATCGGATCATCACGTTTGGCATCACCCCGCAGAGCCCCGCAATTGTGTACGGCTACATCAAGCGCGGCGCGCCGCTGGCGACAGGCGTCTTCGCCATTGAGGCCTTTAAAGAAAAGCCCGACGCGCCGACCGCCGAGACGTATGTGCGCGACGGCGCCTATTCCTGGAACAGCGGCATGTTCCTCTTCAGTCCACGCGTTCTGCTCGGAGAGTTCGCCGCTAACGTCGCGATCCGCGACCTTGCGCTTGCCTCCCTTCAAAGCGCGCGCCGCAGCGGCGACGAAATACGCCTCGGGACCGAGTACGAAACGGCGCCCGCGATGCAGCTTGACGTCGCCGTGATGGAGCGCACGGTGCGCGCAGCTGTTGTGCCATGCGACATCGGCTGGGCCGATGTTGGTTCGTGGGCCGAGGTCTTGCGCCTGGCGCCGCGCAATGGCGACGGGTTTGCACTTTTAGGCGCAGCCGCAAGCTGCGATACCTCAAAGATGCTGGCGAGCGGCGTAAGAACCGCCACGCTCGATGGCGAGGATCTGGTTGTGGTCGCAGCTGAAGGCGGCCTGATGATCCTGCCGCGCGAACGCAGCACCGATGTTGCGGCGCTGCGCGCGCTTGCTGAGAAGCTGGCCTAGTCGAGCAACGCTTTTACGGTTTCGACAATGCCTTCTACCGTGATGCCGAAATGGGCGTAGGCGTCTTTCGCCGGCGCAGACGTTCCGAACGTCGACATCCCGACAAAGGCGTCGAGGCCGAATGCCTCGAACCAGCCTTGCCCGATTGCAGCTTCACAGCCGATCTTCAATTCGTCATCGCCGCCGCAGACTTCATCCTGATAGGCATCGTCCTGCATTTCGAACATCTCAAAGCACGGCGCAGAGACAACGCGCGTTGGGATGCCTTGCTGCTGCAGGCTCTCGCGCGCCTTTACAGCGAGGGCGACTTCCGTGCCGGTCGCGAAGATCGCAACACGCGAGGCGCCGCCCTCGGCGCCCAATAATTCGTACGCGCCGCGCACCGAAAGATTCTCGCTGGCGTCATCGCGCAGCGCCGGCGTTGCTTGCCGCGACAGCGCAAGCACGCTTGGACCATCATCGCGCAACAAGGCCGCCTGCCAGCACTCGGCGGTTTCAACCGCGTCGGCGGGACGGAAGACTGCGAGATTGGGAATGGCGCGAAGGCTCGCAAGATGCTCGACCGATTGGTGGGTCGGGCCATCTTCGCCAAGGCCGATGGAATCGTGCGTCATGACATGAATGACGCGAATGCCCATAAGAGCGCTTAAGCGAATAGCGGGTCGCGAATAGTCAGCGAAGGTAAGGAACGTTCCGCCGTATGGGATGATCCCACCATGCAAGGCCATGCCGTTCATGGCCGCGGCCATGCCGTGTTCGCGAATGCCATAGCGAACATAACGGCCGGCGCGGTTCTCTGGCGTGAAATCCTGCGAGCCCTTGGCCAGCGTCAGGTTTGAGCCCGTGAGGTCAGCGGAGCCGCCCAGCAATTCCGGGCATGCTTCAAACATCGCGTCGATAGCGCCGCTCGAAGACGAGCGCGTCGCCAACGCGGGTTTTTCGGCCGCCATTTTCGCAGCGTGCAAGCCGAGCGCTGCAACCGCAGCCTCGATATTGCTATCGCTCATGGCGGCGGCAAATTCTTCCCTGTGCTCGGACTTTTTGAGGCGCGCGGCCCATTCTTCACGTTTGCCGGCGCTGCGCGCACCGATTTTTAGCCAGGCGGCGCGAATGTGATCGGGCACTTCGAACGGACCATATTTCCAGCCGAGCGCGGCTTTCGTTGCCGCAAGCTCATCGGCGCCGAGCGCCTCGCCGTGGGCCTTGGCAGTGCCGGCGCGCTTGGGCGAGCCAAAACCAATCGTCGTTTTACATGCAATCATCACCGGGCGATCGGACTTCATCGCCTGCTCGAACGCGCGCGTAACATCTGCAACGTCGTGACCATCACATGAAAGCACGCTCCAGCCGCTGGCGGTGAAGCGCGCCTTTTGATCGGTGGTGTCGGCGAGCGAAATCGCGCCGTCGATGGAAATCGAGTTATCGTCCCAGATCACGACGAGCTTGTTGAGCTTCTGGCGGCCGGCGAGCGCGATTGCCTCCTGGCTGATGCCTTCCATCAAACAGCCATCGCCAGCGATCACCCAAGTACGGTGATCGACGAGCGCACCACCAAAACGCGCCGCCAGGTGCGCTTCCGCCATCGCCATGCCAACTGCGTTTGCCAGGCCCTGCCCGAGTGGACCGGTCGTGGTTTCGATGCCGGTGGCGAGAAAGTTTTCCGGATGGCCCGCTGTCTTTGACCCTAATTGGCGGAAGCGCTTGATCTCATCCAAAGTCATGTCGGCGTAGCCGGTGAGATGCAGCAAAGCGTAAAGCAGCATCGAGCCATGGCCCGCAGAGAGCACGAAGCGATCGCGATCTGGCCAGTTCGGATTGCTCGGGTCGAACTTTAGGAACTTCGAGAACAGAACTGTCGCCGCATCCGCCATACCCATCGGCATGCCGGGGTGACCGGACTTGGCTTGCTCCACAGCGTCCATCGCCAGGGCGCGGATTGCGTTGGCGAGTTCTTTCGCCTCGACGCCTTCGATCAGTTCGCTTTTGCTCATTGGGGTTCCTTCGCTCAGGCTCTTTAGCGCCGATTCGGACGCTTTGCCTGGAGCGAGGTCTCCGGTATCAGCGGAAAACGCCCGAAGGAATGCGGCGGCGGAGCTTCATATGCAGATTTTCATCGACAGCGCCGATGCGGCGGAACTGAAGACGCTGGCGCAAACCGGCTTGGTCGATGGCGTAACGACGAATCCATCGCTCGTTGCGAAAGCGGGTCGCGACTTCTTCGAAACACTCCGCGAGATTTGCGCTGCTGTGCCTGGTCCGATCAGCGCTGAGGTGGTCGCACAAGATTGCGAGACGATGATCAAAGAAGGCCTCAAACTGCGCGCTGTGGCGCCGAACATCGTCGTAAAAGTGCCACTGACGCCCGAGGGCCTCAAGGCCTGCAAATACCTCGAAGACAACGGCCACCCGACCAATGTCACGCTTTGCTTTTCAGCCGTTCAGGCATTGATGGCGGCAAAGGCGGGGGCGACGTTCGTTTCGCCCTTCATTGGCCGGCTTGATGATAACGGCCAAGACGGCATGGAATTGATCCGCGAAATTCGCGCGATCTTTGACAATTACGACTATCCGACGTCAATTCTTGCAGCGTCGATCCGCACGGCAGGGCATGTGCGAGACGCAGCCATCGCCGGCGCAGATTGCGCCACTATCCCGCCGACTGTGTTCAAAAGCCTCTACAAGCACGTCCTTACGGACATGGGACTTGAAGCGTTCCTGAAAGACTGGAAATCGACGGGACAGTCGATTTTGTAGGCGATCCTATGGGCGCCGATTAGCGCCCTGCGAGCGCCTGCAGACGGCTGACATTGTCGTCCGTGCCTTCGCGAGCGGCATCCATCGCACGCTCTGCATCGGCCAGCTGCGCCTCGATTGCGACGACGTCGAGCGGCTCAAGCGCCGGGGCTTGCTGGTCCATCTCATTCGCAAACGCTTCGCGCATGCTGAGGCCGCCCTGCATCGCCACGGGGCCGACGAGGCCCACCAGAGCCATCGCACCCGCACCAGCAATGAAGCTGGCCACGACCATGCGAACGGTGGCTTTGACGTTAGAGGGCGACATTTGTGGAAAACTCCCGGACCGGCGGCGGTCAGTTAACAAAAGGTTGCCAAGATGGCAAACGCTACTTTGCGGCGCCGAAGAGAGATGGTCTGTGACTGGCGTCACCACCCTCGACACCATACCCACCGACTAAAGCGGCTTATGGGCTAGCCTAGCCGAAAATCCTGAATTTCAGCCGAATCTGACGCTCAGGTTCAGTTGCGGCTCGTTCAGGCTTCGGGTGTAAGGTGGTACACAAATCGCCGTGCTGCGGCGCCGAAGACGGGACCACAATGGCTAGCGCTTCCACCTCACCTCGAACGCTACGGAAAGCGGTACTTCCGGTTGCCGGTTTCGGAACGCGGGTGCTGCCCGCGACCAAGGCGATCCCAAAAGAGTTGCTTCCGGTGTTCGACCGGCCAGCGATCCAGTACGTCGTGGACGAAGCTCTGGCCGCTGGCATCGAGCACATAGTCTTCGTCACCGGGCGAAATAAGGGTGCGATTGAGGACTATTTCGACCGATCTTATGAACTCGAAGTAACGCTTCAGGCGAAAAACAAAGCCGAACAGCTCGCCGAAATCGGGCTCTCAGTGCCTGTCGCCGGCTCAATGAGCTTTGTGCGCCAACAGGCGGCGCTGGGTCTTGGCCACGCCGTCTGGTGCGCCAGGGACATTATCGGCGACGAGCCTTTCGCAGTGATGCTGCCGGACATGTTGATGATGGCCAAGCCCTCGTGCCTCGCGCAGATGGTCGATGCGTACAACAAAGTTGGCGGCAACATCATCGCTGTAGAGCCAACCGATACACCCGAACGCTATGGCGTCATCACACCGGAAAGCCGTGATGGGCGCCTCATCAAAATGAAGGGCATGGTCGAAAAACCTAAGCGCGAAGAAGCCCCCTCGAACCTCTTCATTAGCGGCCGCTATATTTTGCAGCCAGAGATCTTCGCGCTACTCGAAAGCCAGAGGCCAGGCGCCGGCAACGAAATCCAGCTCACAGATTCGATGGCGCGCCTGATGAACGTGCAAAAGTTTCACGCCCTCGAGTACGAGGGCACGACTTATGATTGCGGCGACAAGGTTGGCTACATGCGCGCTAGCGCCGCTTACGCGCTTGCCAGCGAGCACGGCGACGATGTCGCCGCGGTGATGCGTGATCTTCTCGCCAATCGCGGAAAATGACCGTCCGCGACTTCGAAACGCGCGATCTCATGATGGAAGCGGCGGCGGCGCGCATCGCGGAGGCCTTAAACCATGCGATTTTCGAGCGCGGCTGCGCAGTAGCTGCACTCTCAGGCGGGACGACACCCGCGCCTGCCTACGCTCTACTTGCCGCCAAGCCGGTCGACTGGCGCCACGTCACGTTTATGCTGGTGGACGAACGCTTCGTACCAACGACGGATGATGCATCCAACGAAGCATTGCTGCGGCGTACGCTCGCCCCCGCCTTGGGCGCCGGCGCGAGATTGCTGCCAATGTATGCGCACAACACGACGCCCGAGGATGCTGCCGCACGAGCGGACGCGCTCTATTCCAGCCAAGCCATCGATATCGCCGTTTTTGGCATGGGCAATGATGGTCACACCGCTTCTTGGTTCCCGGGCGCAACGGGATTGGAATTGGCGCTAAAGAGCCCGCGCACTGTGATCGCCATAAGCGCGCAAAACGCTGCGGGCTCATCTCAACGTTTGACGCTCACGCGCACTGCGCTATCGCGCTCACGCTCAAATATTCTTCTGATCACCGGCGCAGAAAAGCGCGCGCTTCTCAATGATCGAACACGCGCGCCGCTGCCTGTTGATGCATTGGCTGAGCTTCCCGCGCCGCTCGAAGCACTTTGGGCGCCCTGATACCTACTTTCTCCTTGTGACGAATGAATAAATCCGCTATCGTTCAGCCTTAAGGGTGGAACGTGCAGAAAGCTGCCATTTTTCAATCTGTTGGTCTCGCTGGCGCGCTCTTTCTGGCCGCCTGCTCGGGCGGTGACGCGGAACAGGCGACGGCAACAGCCGAAGGCCCCCTCGTCGAGGTCGTCGAAGTAACGCCGGCATCGGCGGCGGGCGCGATCCGCGCAAGCGGCATGGTGGGCTATCGCCGCGAACCCATCCTCGCCTTCACCTCGGGCGGCGTTATAGGCGCCATCGACGTAGATTCAGGTGATGTGGTGCGCCGTGGCCAGCGCCTTGCGACGCTTCGTAGAACGAACGCCGGCGCCAATTTGGACGAAGCGGCCCTTGCCCGCGCAAACGCCGAGCGCGATCTTGTCCGCGCGCAAGAACTTTACGAGCGCGGCTTTGTATCTGAAGCAAGATTGGAGGACGCGCGCCTTGCCGTGGCGCGCGCGCGTGACTCTTCGGTCCTCACCGCACCCGCTGACGGCGTCATTCTTCGCCGCGCCGCCGAGCCATCGCAGACACTGGCTGCCGGAACGCCGGTCTTAGTCCTGGGTGAAACGAACTCAGGAATTGTCGTTCGCGCGCCAGTGGCTTCGAGTGATGCTGCCCGCATCCGCGTCGGAGATACAGCTGAGATCCGCGTCAACGGCGCAGAACGTCCAGGACGCGTCACACGCGTCGGCGCCAAAGGCGATGCCGGCACAGGCGCGTTCGAGGTTGAAGTTGAAGTTACAGCGGTCGAAGGCCTACGCAGCGGCATGGTGGCTGAAGTCGAGATTGCCGCTCAACCTCAAGACACCAGCCAAGTCTCGATCATCGTTCCCACTCTCGCCTTGCTTGACGCACGCGCCGATCAAGGCGTCGTCTATGTTCTCGACGAGAACGCCGTCGCAAGACGCCGCGCGGTTCGCACTGCGGGCGTCACCCAAGCAGGCGTCATCGTTGTCGAAGGCCTCGCACCAGGAGATCGGGTCGTCGCCGCCGGCGCAGCTTACGTCCGCGACGGCGAGACCGTTCGCATTGCCGCCGGCACATAGATGCAGGCCATAACGCGCTTTTTCGTTGATCGCTGGCAGTTCAGCGCGGTGCTGTTTGCCTTGCTCGTGGCTTTGGGCATCGGCGCTATTTTCTCGATTCCAAAATCAGAAGATCCGATCACCGAATTTCCGGGCGTCGCTGTCGCGGTGATCTTACCCGGCGCGGATGCCGAGCAGATGGAACGTCTGGTCGCGATCCCGATCGAAGACCAGATCAACGCCATTGAGGACATCCGCGAAATTCGATCCGCTAGTCGCGCGGGCCTTGCTATCATCAATGTCGAGTTCGAGTGGGGCGCGGACGCCGAAGAAAAATTCGGCGAGGTGGTGCGCGAGATCAACGTCGTCCGGCCCAATCTCCCCGACGGCGTCGTCGACATTCGCATGCGCCGCTACAATCCGGCGCAAGCTGCCATCGTGCAGATGGCGCTCACCAGCGACGACGCCTCATTTCGTCAACTTGAAGCTTACGCGAAAGGCCTTCGCGATGCGCTTGAGCGTGCGCCGGGGGTTCAACAAGCTGAGGTTTGGGGCGCGCCGCCCGCGGAAGTGCGAGTTGCGGCGAACCTCGATCAACTCGCGGCCTATCGACTGCCGCTCGCAGCTCTCGGCGAGGCGCTTCAGCGCGAGGGTGTCGATACCCCGATTGGCGCGGTAGAAGCCGGTGGCCGGCGCTTCAACGTTCAATCATCGGGATCGTTCGACTCGCTCGATGAAATCAGGCGCGTGGCGCTGCGGGCGCAGAATGGCTCATTGTTGACAGTCGGTGACGTTGCCGACGTATCTTGGGCGAACGACGAGCGCGCGCATATTACCCGCTTCAACGGCCAGCGCGCTCTGTTCGTCAGCGCCCAGGCGCGTCTTGGCGAATCTATCTTCGACGTGATCGATGGCGTCCGCCCCCGCGTCGACGCCTTCGAACAATCATTGCCCGCCAACATCCAGCTGCATCGCGGCTTCGACCAATCAGAGACGGTTACGCACCGGCTCGGCAATCTTGCGCGCGACTTTGCAATCGCGCTGGCGCTGGTTTTGCTGACCTTGCTGCCATTGGGCTTTCGCGCCTCCATCGTTGTGATGGTGTCGATCCCGCTTTCTCTGGCGATTGGCGTGGTGGCGATCCAAGAGCTTGGCTATTCGCTCAACCAGCTCTCTATCGCCGGCTTTGTATTGGCGCTCGGTTTGCTGGTGGACGATTCCATCGTCGTTACCGAAAATATTGCACGCCACCTGCGCCAAGGCATGACCCCGCGCGAAGCGGCGATCGCAGGCGTCAGCGAGATCAACATTGCGGTCATTGGCTGCACGGCGACGCTGCTTTTGGCTTTCGTTCCGTTGATGGCATTGCCCGAGGGCGCGGGCGCCTTCGTGCGATCATTGCCGGTAGCGGTCGTCACGACCATCATTGCATCGCTGTTCGTGGCGCTGACGATCATTCCCTTTCTGGCGAGCCGCTTGCTGCCACGAAGCGGATCCGGTCATTCCAACGCCTTGTTGGACGGCGTCATGGGCGCGATCCACAACATCTATCGCCCGGCGCTCCACGTCGCGCTGGCGCATCCGCGCAAGACGGTGTTCGCTGGATTGGCTGCGTTTGTGCTATCGCTTGGGCTTATTCCGCACCTTGGCTTTAGCCTCTTTCCGGAAAACGACAGCCCCTATTTCCTCGTCGATATCGAGACACCGCAAGGAAGCGCCGTCAGCGAGACAGATAACGCCGTGCTCTATGCTGAGCGCGTGTTAGCCTCGCATCCGGAAATCGAATGGCGCTTCGCCAATAGCGGGCGCGGCAACCCGCAAATCTATTACAATGAGATCCCGCCGGAGCAGCTTTCGAACCAAGGCCAAATCTACGCGCGTTTCCACGAATGGCGGCGCGATGAAGGCATGCGCGTAATAGGAGAGATCCGAGAGCAACTCAGCCAATACCCGCGCGCGCGCATGAATTTGCGCCGCTTTGCAAACGGCCCGCCAATCGAAGCGCCGATTGCGGTGCGTATCAACGGACCGGATCTGGCGGCCCTCGGTGAGCTGGCAAGCGAAGTTGAGCGCATCATTCGCGAAACGCCGGGCGCACGCGAGGTATCCAACCCGACATCGGAACGGCTCATCGATCTTGATCTCAATGTCGACGATGCGGCCGCCGCCCTTCGCGGCGTTCAGGCCGGCGCAATTGATCATAGCTTGCGCATTGCCATTGCAGGGCTTCCCGTCGCACAGTTCCGTGACCCGGCGGGTGATGCTTTTCCTGTCGTGTTGCGCGCCCCGCGCGGAGAGACACTGCCGGTATCGGCGCTGGATCGGCTTTACATTTGGAACGGCCAAGGTGGCGCAACGCCCCTGGCGGAGATCGCGCACCCAACGATGGAGAGCGGACCTGCCTCGATCGACCGGGTGCAGCGTGAGCGGACAGCGACTGTCACGGCTTATACCGAACCCGGCTTTCTCATCAGCGGCGTCACCGCAGACGTTGCACAACGCTTGGAAGCCTTGCGCCTCCCCGCTGGTTATACTGTGTCGTTTGGTGGTGAAGCCGAGGCGCAAGCGCGAAGCTTTGGCGGCTTGGGACCGGCGATCCTAATTGCCATCTTTGGCGTTCTTGCCGTTCTCTTGCTGGAGTTCGGCACGTTCGCCGTAACGGGCGTCGTCGCGTTCGTTATTCCGTTCGGCATCATGGGCGGCCTGATCGCGCTCTTCATTGGCGGTGAGTCACTCTCATTCACGGCCATCATTGGCTTTGTTGCGCTCATCGGGATTGAGATCAAAAACTCGATCCTCTTGGTCGAGTTCGCCAATCAGGCGCGTACGCGCGGCGTGCCATTGCGCGAAGCGATCGAGACCGCTGGCGAAGTGCGCTTCCTGCCGGTGCTCTTAACGAGCGCCACAGCAATCGGCGGCATGACACCTTTGTTGCTGGAAGATTCGCCCCTGTTCTCGCCGATTGCTATGGTGCTTATCGGCGGGCTCATCAGCTCAACGCTCATCGCGCGTATCGTAACGCCGGCGATGTACCTTCTATTGGCGCCGAAGGACGAGGCGCAAGAGGCAAGCGCCTAAGCGGCGGACCGCACTGAATCCCCTCTTCGATCCTTGTCTGTGACGCCCGTCACCCTCCGCGCCCGAGCCGGTTCCGAGGCGTTGGAACCAACAAAACCAAGCGAAATCAGCACTGAATGTTCACCCGCACGCCGCCATGGCGGCGTCGCCAACATTACGCTTCGGTAGAACTTTTCATTGACGGGTTGGCAATCTTGGCCGCTACTCACACCCGCGCGGTCTAATTGAATATCAGGAGGCACGACGTGGCCATTGCCTTGTCGAATAACGCCAAATTGGGGATCGCCGCGACTAGTCTCGTGGCGCTTTTGGCGGTTGGTGCAATCACGCTTGGAGCCGTTCTACCTCCAGCAGGCGGCACCAGCGTTGGCACCATTGCACCAGCTGAGCGCTATCGCTCCGCTCAGGTGACCGATGCAGACGTCACGCTCGGCGATGACGCGGTGCCGCGGCTCATGCAGACGGATGCATTCCATCTCATGGTCAACGATCCCTCGTTCCGCGCGCTGGCGCGCGATCCGGGCTTTGCCGCCCTCGCCCAAAATCCCCAAGCCCTCGCCGCGATGGCGCAGGACGCGCAAGCGTTCTCAGCTCTCGCCCGCGATCCCCAGGCGTTCGCTGCGCTCGCAAGCGCAGCTCAAGCTGGCGCAGCGCAGGGTCTTGACGCTCAAGCCCGCAACGCCGACGCCTTCACGGCCTTGGCGCAAAATGCTCAGGCATTCCAGATCATGGCGCGCGAGCCACAAGCCTTCGCGGCCATGGCGCGTCATCCACAGGCGTTCGAAGCGCTGGCCCGCCACCCACAAGCGTTCGCCGCAATGGCGCGCAACCCGCAGGCCTTTGGCGCGTTCGCTCGCAACGCCAACTTCGCCGCCGCCGCGCGCAATCCGCAAGCCAATGCCGCGATGGCGCGCGACGCCGCAGCGTTTGAAGCTTTGGGTCGTGACGCTCAAGCGATGAGTGCGCTGGCAGCTGACGCGCAAGCGTTCGACGCTCTCGCACGTGACGCCGCAGCGTTCCAGGCTTTGGCGCGCGATGCGCAAGCCTTCGACGCGCTCGCCCGCAACGCACAGGCATTCCAAGCGATGTCGCGCAATGCCGAGGCGTTCAACGCTCTGGCGCGTGACGCTCAGGGCCTGACGGCGATGGCGCGCAGCGCCCAAGCGTTCCAGGCCCAAGGACGGACGCTCCAGGCTCTCGACGCACAAGCGATTTCGGCTCTTGCCGCCAACGCTCAAGCGTTCTCGGCCTTGGCGCGCGAACCGCAGGCGTTCGCCGCTATGGCGCGCTACCCACAAGCCTTCGAAGCGCTGGCCCGTCATCCGCAAGCGTTCGCCGCTATGGCGCGCAACCCACAAGCGTTTGCCGCGTTCGCGCGTGACGCCAACTTCGCAGCGGCTGCCCGCAACCCGCAGGCCAATACCGCGATGGCTCGCGACGCGCAGGCGTTCCAAGCGCTTGGCCGTGACGCTCAAGCCATGACGGTCTTGGCTCGTGACGCACAAGCGTTCGACGCCATGGCGCGCAATGCCCAAGCGTTCCAGGCAATGGCCCGCGATGCACAAGCGTTTGATGCGCTGGCGCGCAATGCCCAAGCGTTCCAGGCGATGTCGCGCAATGCTGAGGCCTTCCGCGCGCTTGCCGGCGATGCCCAAGCTCTAGCGGCTCTGGCGCGTAATGCTCAGGCGTTCCAGGCGCAAGCAGCGATCGCGCGCAATGGAGAGGGCATCAACGCCCAGGCCATGCAGGCGATGGCGCGCAACCCGCAGGCTTTCTCCGCCATGGCGCAAAACCCGCAGGCGTTCGAGGCGCTCGCTCGCAACGCTCAGGCGCTCAATGCCCTCGCCCGCAACGCAGACGCGTTCACGGCGCTGGCGCGCCAACCGGCCTTCGCCGCTCTGGCGCGCGAACCGGCCTTTGCGGTGATGGCGCGCGACGCCAACTTCGCCGCCGCCGTTCGGGCGAACTAAGGCAAAGCGACACGCCGCGTCACGCGAGACGCGGCGTGTTGTCTTCCAATGCATGCTAGGCCGGAGGACGTGGGGATCCGGACACTTCTACTCGCAACGGCTTTCACGCTAGCGCCCATCGCGATGGCGCAAGCGCAGGCGCAAACTGACGCTAGTGACACGCCAACCCAAGGCGAAGTCCTGTCGCCGCCCGCAACGGAAGAGGCGCCGCCTCCGGAGGCGCCTCCCCCCAGCCGCGACCCGGACGATATCCCGCTTATCGATTTATCGCGCCTCGAAACCGAGGACCTGCGTCTTCTTTATTTTGATCCATCCGAAACATATCTGACGCCTTACGTGGCGCGGAGCTTCCAGAACTCCCTCAACTTCGAGCGCCGTATTTTCGGCTGGGAGCCGTGGGATCAAGTCACGCTGTTGCTGAAGGACTTTGGCGATTACGGCAACGCCGCCGCGCGTTCGTCCCCCAACAACGCACTCCTTATCGACATCGCCCCGCTTAGCCTCGCCTATGAGACTTTTAGTCCAGGCGAACGTTTCTTCACGCTTACAAACCACGAAGTCACGCACGTGGCGCTGATGGACGTCTGGAACGAGCGCGATGCATTTTGGCGCCGCGCATTCGGCGGCAAGCCGATGCCGGTGCAAGAACATCCAGAATCGATCCTCTACAATTATCTCGCCACACCACGCGTAAACGTGCCGCGCTGGTTCCTCGAAGGCAGCGCCGTGTTCATGGAAACATGGATGGCCGGCGGCTTCGGCCGCGCGCAAGGCGCCTACGATGAGATGGTCTTCCGCTCAATGGTGCGCGACGACGCGCATTTTTACTCGCCAGTTGGACTGGAATCAGAAGGCATCTTCGTCGACTTCCAAGTGGGCGTGAACGATTACCTCTATGGAACGCGCTTCTTCTCGTACCTGGCGCAGCGTTACTCGCCAGAGCAAGTCGTGCAATGGCTACGACGCGATGAAGGCAGCGAGGCCTATTACCAATCGCAATTCCGGCGTGTTTTCGATCTTTCTCTCAATCAAGCCTGGAACGAGTGGATCGCATGGGAGCACAGCTTCCAGCGCAACAATCTTGAAGCACTGCGCGCTCACCCGCTGACTGAGGCGGTATCACTCTCGCCCCGCGCACTTGGCTCGGTTTCGCGGACATTCGTGGATCCGCGGACCGACGAGCTCATCGGCGCCTTCCGTTATCCGGGCGTGATTGGGCATCTGGGCGTACTCGATCCGGAAAGCGGCGAGATCCGTCACCTCACCGACATCAAGGGCGCGATGCTCTATCGCGTCACCTCGCTTGCCTACGATCCGGCAAGCAACACCGCATGGTACACCACGGACAATTACGCCTATCGCGACATCATTGAGATCGATGTTGCGACCGGCCATGAGCACATGGTTCTGCGCGACGCGCGCATCGGCGACATCGTCTTCAATCCGGCGGATCGTTCACTTTGGGGCCTTCGTCACCTCAACGGTTATGTGACGCTCGTGCGCATCCCTGCGCCCTATGAAAGCTGGAACCAGATCTACACGTTCCCCTTCGGACGTGTCCCGTTCGACCTCGACATCTCGGCTGATGGCGGAATGCTCGCCATGTCAGTCGGTGAGATAAACGGCGACCAATCCGTGCAGGTGTTCAACACCGCCGATTTGACAGCCGGCGCCACGCCAACACCGATTTCGACCTTTAGCCTAGGAACAGCGACGCCGGAGGGCTTTGTCTTCTCTCCGGATGGCCGCTATTTGTTTGGCAGCGCCTACTTTACAGGCGTCTCAAACATCTTCCGCTACGAACTTGCCACCCAAGAGTTGGAGGCCGTCTCAAATGCGGAAACAGGGTTCTTCCGACCGATCCCTCGCCCGGACGGTTCGCTCATCGTTTATGAATATACCGGCGAAGGTTTCAGGCCCGGCGTGATTCACCCTCTGCCGCTTGACGACCTCGGCGCCGTGCGTTTCCTCGGCGCAGAGATCGCGCAATCTCATCCTGTTGTCACAAATTGGACGGCGGGTTCGCCGGCAAACGTAGACCTCGATAGCCTCATTACCGAACAAGGCCATTACACCCCGCGTGACGAAATGCGACTGGGCGCCACCTATCCGGTCGTCGAAGGGTACCGAGGCCGCGTTGCGGTCGGGTATCACGCCGTGTTTGAAGATCCGTTGCAGTTCAACCAACTGCACATGACGCTGTCTTACCTTCCAAACTCACCATTCGAAGATCAGGACTGGCACTTCGACATCGAATACAAAACACTGCGCTGGCGCTTGCGCTATTGGCACAACGACGCCGACTTCTACGACCTCTTCGGCCCCACTGAACGCGCGCGCGCGGGCGATGCCTTCATTGTCGGGTATCACAACTCATTCATCTACGATCCACCGAGGCAGCTCGATTTCAGTATCGATGCCGCCTACTACACCGGTCTAGATACACTGCCTTCGGCGCAAGAGGTTTCGACCTCGTTCGATGAGCTTGCGAGCATCAACGCCCTATGGACCTACACCAACACTACCCGTTCACTCGGCGCCGTTGATCACGAGCGCGGCTGGCGTTGGAATGTCGCGCTCGGTGCGGACCACGCGAATGGCGAAACATTTCCAAGCGTTCGCGCCGGCGTCGATTTCGGCGTGCCACTGCCCTTAAACAACGCCTCCGCTTGGCTCTATACGGCAGCCGGAACAGTCGGCGGCGACGACGCCAGCCCGCTCAGCGCCTGGTACATGGGCGCCTTCGGCAACAATTATGTCGATGATCGGGAAATCAAACGCTATCGGGAATTCGATAGCTTCCCTGGCTTTGCGATCAACCAAATCGAAGCTCAAACATTCGTGCGCGCGGTCGGGGAGCTCAATCTGCCGCCACTGCGTTTCGAGGATCTGGGCGTGGCCAGCATCTTCCTCAGCTCGATGCGGCCGGCCTTGTTCGTTGGCGCACTAGAAGCAGAATCGCGCACGGGTTTAAATCGCTCCCTGCAGAGCGCCGGCGTTCAGACCGATTGGAATTTCACCGTCGCACATCGCTTGCCGATGACGCTCTCGCTCGGCTACGCCAGGGGCTTTGAAGATGGCGAAGCTGAAAGCGACGAAGTGCTTCTTTCGTTGAAGATCATGTGATGGATGGGGACCTTCTGGTTAAGGCGTTTGTCGCCCTGGCGCCGGTCGTGCTCCTTCTCGTCGTCTTCGATCGCCTTGACGCTTTCAACCTCATTAGCGCTCAAGAGATCTTGATCTTGCTTGGCGCTGGCGGCGCCATCGCGGGCCTGAGCTTTGTCGCCAATCTGCGCGTCATGGATGGGTTCCCCATCGGGTTCAGCGCATTCACGCGTTACATCTCTCCGATCATCGAAGAGACGCTGAAGGCAGCGCCCATCGTTTACTTGTTTGCGCGCAACCGTGTTGGCTTTAAGGTCGACGCGGCCATTGCAGGATTTGCGGTGGGAGCTGGGTTCTCAGTCATCGAGAACGTCTGGTACCTTTTTACGATCACCGACGCCAACGTAACCGCCTGGCTCGTGCGTGGGTTTGGCACCGCGATCATGCACGGCGGCGCCACGGCCATCTTTGCCATCATCTCGCATGAGATGACCGAGCGACAAGCTGAGAGCGCCGCCGCACATTATCGCTTCAATCCGCTCCTCTTTCTGCCGGGCCTCGGCGCCGCGATGATCATCCACTCGGTTTTCAATCACTTTCCCGAACAGCCTATCGTCATCATGGCGCTCACCCTTCTCACGGCGCCGGCAACCATCTTTCTTGCGCTCATTCGCAGCGATCACGCAACGCAGCAATGGCTGGCCGCCGATCGCGCCGCGCATGAACAATTGCTGGCAGAAATTCGCGCAGGGCATTTTTCAGCCACGCCACGCGGGCAAGCCATCGACGCCATTGCCACCCGCCTCGGCGAGAAGGCAGCCGATGCGCGCACCTATGTTGAACTCAAGACCGAACTCATCTTGCGCGCGGAAGAACTCATTCATGCGGCGCAGTCCGGACAAGCCACGACACTAACTGACCAAGACCGGACGAAGTTCGCAAAGCTCGAAACTCTAGAACTCACACTTGGCCGCACCACGCTCGCTGCGCTCTCGGCGCAGCTGGGCTTCACCCGCAACGATCTTTGGGAATTATCTCGCCTGCACGCACGCGTGCGCGGCGACGCTTAAGGCCTCTACTTTTGGGATTTGCTGGCAAATATCACAAGGCGTTGCACCAAGAAACTGGTCGCGCCCACGATTACCGCAATGGTGGCGAGCCCGATTTCACGCGGCCAGTGCATTTGTCCGATCAATAGCCAAGCCAAAGCCACGCCCATGCCAAGCAATGGCAGCTGCATCGACAAATAACCGAGCAACCCACGCCGATGCTGCACGTTCGAACGAAAGGTGATGGCGCGTTGGCAAAGATAGGTCGGGACAATGCACAGCGCATGCGCGACGCCCTGGGCGACCTGCGGTGGAAATCCAAAACCGGACGAAAAACTGATCGACAACAGCATCATGACCAAAGTGGCCGTACCGCCGACCGCGAGAAAACGCAGGAGCGTAACGCCATGGTCGTCGCTTTCGACAAGGGCGCCGAACCAGCGATGGAGAAGGTTGAGCTTCATCACCGCCCTAGAATCGTTGGAATGACGTTCTCGTTGAGCGTCGAGGCGCCAAAAAAGCAAAGACCGGCTGTTGCGATGAGCATCCAAGAATAGATATCGCGTGCAGCGAAGACGATCGGATCGTCATCCATTTCATCGCGCGCGACCTTCAGCCAGACCCGGCAGACCCAAACCAGACCGATTGCCGGCAGGCCCCAAAGCAGGAATGGTTCACGATAATGCGCCGTGATGGAGCGATCTTGGAGATAAAGCGCGAGCACGAGATTCGCAACGAACCCGGCGCTCACCCCCATCACGGTTAGGATCTCAGTATCGGTGCTCTTATAGCCGCGATGACTAACCTCACCGCCGCCACGCCTAGAAAGATCGCGCGTCTCGGCGACGCGCTTCACCAGAGCCAGGCTCAAGAAAAAGAAGCACGAAAAGGCAAGCAACCAATCGCTGGCGGCAAACCCGGTGGCTGCGCCGCCAAGCACGATGCGGATCGTGTAGAGGCCAGCGAGCAAGAAAACGTCCAACAACGCAACGCGCTTTAGCCACATCGAATAGCCGGTCGTCAGCGCCAAATATGCAAGCGCTAGCCAGAACACGCCGACGTACGACGCTAACCCAAGCCCAAGTCCCAAGAAAATAACGACGCTTGCCAAACCCCAGTGCAGCGGAAAGGTACCGGAGGCGAATGGCCTGAGTTTTTTGCGCGGGTGCGCGCGATCAGCGTCGATATCGGCCGCGTCATTCAACAAGTAGACGGCCGATGCTGTCAACGAGAGCGCCCAGAACGCCACGAATGCGTTCAACCAGGCATCGATCTGCATCCACCCTTGCCCAACAAGCATGGGCAAGAAGACGAGGAGGTTTTTGCTCCATTGCTGGGGACGAATGGCCCTAACGAACGCATCCGCTAATCCCACGGGGCGCACAAATTGGCGTTCGACGTCAAATTCCTTGGCCGCCATGTCGGCAAGGCCCGGCGATGCATTGACGACAACGGCGCGCTTTGCAGTGCGCCAGACCGCAATGTCCGCAACCTCGTTGCCGGCATAGACGAACCCGCCTGGATAGGCCGCAGCGAGCCGTTCAGCCTTCCGCGCTGATTTCAAATTGGTTTCGCCATCTGAAGCGAACACGGCGTCAAAAATCCCAACGTGCTCGGCCACCTTCTCAACGGCGACGCGATCACACGCCGAGGCCAGGACGATCTTTCGCCCCTTGGTGCGCTCTTCTCGCAGCCAACCTATGACACGTTCGTCGTATGGCAGCTCCGCTGGATCGAAATCGAAAATCTGAAAGATGCGCTGTTTCGCGTAGGCTCGCCCCCGCGTCAGCCACAGCAACAATGATGGGAGCAACCACGGCTTGCTGAACGCAAGTCGCACCATGCCCTCAATGAAAAGATCGCTGCGGATAAGCGTGCCGTCGAGATCGACAGCCAGGGGCGCCTCGCCCTCAGCCTCTAGATCCGCCCGATCGCCCACGCCCAACGCTCCAACCCACCCCACTGAACATGACGGGCGCGGCTCTACAAATTCGTTCGCCCTTATGACGAGGACGGTCCTGGCGCGAAAGCGGCCGGCGCGGATTGGAGCTATCGATTGCAGTGAGCGCCCCCTTCCGGGGGAGCAAGGCCTCAGTCGCCAGCATTTGGACGGTAGCCAACACCGGTTTCGGTGACAATCAGGCTTGGGCGCGCCGGATCCTTTTCGATCTTTTGGCGAAGATCACCGACCAACACACGCACGAATTGGGCGTCGATATCCTCTTCCCCACCCTGACCCGCATGCTCGAGAAAGACACGCAAGAGCTTTGCCTCGCACGGGGAGGCCCGAACCTCATATCCGTCGACGCACACGCGCCCGTTGTCGAAATCAATTGCAGCCGGCGCTTCGATCGTGAGCGCCTGCGTCGTCAAGCGCCGGGCGGGCGTTCGCACCCACAGGCGCGACACACGCGCCCCAAAGGTCGTCCCACTTGGCGATTTGCCCGCTCTCACCGGCGCTGCACTCATAGCCCAATCTGATCTTGAGGCGCATCTTCCGCCTTTTCGCGCGCCTCGCCAGCGAGGTGGGTGAACGCCAGTAAGAATCCACGCTTGAATGCATACGTATTAGCGCAAGAAGACCTCCGAGCTCCCCGCGCCGGTTGCAATATAATCGCGGTATAATAACAAGATCCGGGGGCCGACGGCTGGGTTGGGTAATCTATGCGCATCAAATGGCGTGAATTCTTCGATCAGACCCCGGCGAGCGCCCAATCTGAGAACGCGGCGCGATGAGCGCTGAGTTTGCTATGCCGCAGCTGTGGGCGATTTACCTCGCCGTGTTCGTTGCGCCCTTCATTCAAGAAGACGCCGCCGTCGTGGGCTCAGCCTCGGCGGCTTCACTGCACCCGGACGATGCGGGCGGAATCTTTCTAGTGTCGTTGCTCGGACTGATTATGAGCGACGGATGGAAATACTGGGCCGGCTATTTTGCCCAATCGTGGCCGCCGGCGGCGCGCTTAACCAACAATCCGAAAATCGCGACATTAAAGGAAGCAGTGCTAAGCCGGCTTGGCCTGGCGCTCCTCGGCGCACGTTTCATTCCAGGCACACGTATTCCTCTTTATTTGGCATGCGGCGTCTTCCGCGCGCCGTTTCGACGCTTTCTGCCACTGATTGCGCTGACTGCTAGTTTGTATCTCGGTTTGACCTATGGGTTATTTGCAGCGCTGGGCGAGATTGTCGGCGCGCGCTTGCAACATTTCTTGCCGTTTGTGATGGTTGGCATAGTGATCACCGTCATTGCCGTAACGGTGATCACCAATTTTATCAAAAGCCGCCGCGGCAGCGCCAATAGCTAAGCGTGCCGTAGCGCGCCAGTTTTTATTCCGCTGCGGCTCTGGCAGCTTCCAGATATTCTTTCGTTGGCAGTGGCCGCTCGAGTTGGGCCCAGTCGATCATCACATCGCCGGACATGTCCTCGTACTTTAGCGCACCCAACGCTTCGTACTTTGGACGCATGCGCTCGGTGAGGAGACCGACGCGCTTTAGGTTCGGCATGATGCGCTCAAAGAGCAATTCGCGGAAAAGGCCAATCACGGTTGAATCGAGGATATGCTTGCGCGCCGCCTCTTCATCGAAGCCATATTCACGGATCACATCCAGCCCAAACAGACGGTCACGCATGATGACACAGGCCTGATAGGCAAACTCGGCGCGATCTTCGATCTCTTGCTGAGGCAGCGCCTTGATCCAATCTTCGAGATAATTCACGCCGAAGGCGACGTGGCGACCTTCATCACGCATGACGAGTTCCAGAATTTGCTTGAGCAATGGATCTTTGGTCGTGCGAATCTGGGCGCCGAACGCTGCGAGCGCCAATCCTTCGATGATGAGCTGCATGCCAATGAATTTGAGATCCCAGCGCTCATCGGCGAGCACCTTATCGATCAGCGCCTTCAAATTCTTGTTGATCGGATAGACCATCTTGCAGCGGCGGCGAAGATAAGCGTTGAAGACTTCAACGTGCCGGGCCTCATCGAAGGTCTGTGACGCCGCGTAGAGCTTTGCGTCTGCTGTCGGCGCGCACGACACCAGTTGCGATGCGACAAGCAAAGCCCCCTGCTCGCCGTGCAGGAATTGGCTCATGGTCTGGGCGTGGCCCTTCCAGGCAAAACGCACCTTCTCTTCGTGGCTCAAAGCCTCGTATTCTGGATAGCCAGCAAGCGCACTCAGCGAAGATTCCGTCGGAAAGTCCGACATATCGCACGGCGCATCCCAATCGACATCGAGGTGCGCATTCCAATTGTGAACTTTGCCAAGTTCGTAGAGGCGACGAATCTTGGCGTTGGCGCTGTCGTAATCCCAGTTGAACGAGCCAATAAGAGGCGTGTGAAAGATCTCACGGATGGTCTCGACGTCGTCCATCGTCAATTTGTCGACAAGATCAGTTTCTTCGAAACTGCGCACATCTTGCGGCGGACCTTCAACAATAGTGACACGCATTTTTTCGCTCCCTAAAAATGACGCTGGCGTCAAGTTTATGGAGACACGACGCTTCACGCCGGGCATTGATCGCGATCAACTTAGTTCAAAGGTTCATGGGGCCCCGCCAAAAGGCAAAGCGGCCGATGCTTTTCAGCATCGGCCGCCCGCGCGCTTAGAAGGGAGAGGTCTTAGCGCTTTATCGCCCCCGCGTGATCCAGGTTGCCCACGCAAGTACGACACCGAATGTCGTCATGACAGCGACGACGAGCCAGATGAACGGATCAAGTCCCATCACGATCAAGTCCTAGAAACGGTAGGCGATCGAGGTGGAGACAACCCAAGGATTGATATCGACTTCGTCGGTGGCGCTGATGTCGCCCGAAATGGTCACATCGGTATTGATCCAGATGCGGCGCACGTCGAAGTTGACGCCCCAATGTTCGTCGAACCGATAGTCGACGCCCGCTTGCAGCGCCGGGCCAACGGAAGAATCGTATTCAACGTGACGGCCAGCCGGCGGTTCGCTGTCGATGAACGATGTAAAGTTCACTCCGGCCCCAACATAAGGCTCGACTTGGCCGAAATTGGTCCAGCGATACTTCAACGTCACCGTTGGCGGAAAGTGTGTGACTTGACCTAAGTCGATGGCGCCGCCAGCGGCCGTAACATCGTGGGTGGCGACGCAGCACAGCAACTCGGCCGAGACGTGATCGTTGAAAAAATATTCGATCTGCAGCGACGGCACGTATTCGTCGGAAATTTCGACATCGATCGGATTGCCGCTCTCATTTGGGAGCACGCCCGAAACGCCAAATTTCACCTGAAAGTTGTCCAACACGCCTGCTTGCGCCGGCGCGGCGAGCGCCAAGGCCGCAACTGCCGCAATAGCGGCAACCCCAATTTTGGTCATTTCAATCCCCTGTACTGAACAGCACAAGGATGACGCAGGTTCATTTTTGGCGTTTGACGCGGATCAAACATTGCCAGCCATCACCTTGGACAAAGCGTCGCGGATGCCGTGACGCGACGCTAAAAAGGCTGATCCTCCTCATCCGTGATCAAGACACGATGTGAAGCGCCATCAAGGTCTTCATATTGGCCAGAACGCAAACTCCAGAAGAACGCACATAATCCTAGCGCCGCCATAAAGAGCGCGGCTGGGATCAGGAAGATCATGACGTTCATGGGTGCCTCCAGCCAAGTTGGAGGCGCAAGGCATTTAGCGTCACGATAAGCGATGACCCCGACATCGCCAAAGCCGCGATGAGCGGCGTTAGAAAGCCGGCGGCAGCCAAAGGCGCCGCAATCACATTGTAGAGCGCCGAGAAGCGAAGGTTTTCCAGCGCTCGGCTTTGCGCCATCTTCGCAACATCAATCGCCTCAATCAGCGGCATCAATTGCGCGCCCTGCAACACCAGATCGGCCGCAGCTTGGCTCGCCTCAAGCGCCGTGCCCGGCGAGGCAGAGGCATGTGCCGCGGCAAGCGCTGCTGCATCATTGAGGCCGTCACCGACCATGAGAGGCTTTTTGCCTTCCGCACGAAGAGCAGCAAGACGCGCTGTCTTATCGGCCGGCGAGGCGGCGCCCTGCCATCTTTCAATCCCCGCTTCGCGCGCGGCCGCTTCTACCGCTATTGGTCGATCGCCCGAGATAAGTTCAACTTCGATGCCGCGTTGACGGAGCGCTGCAATGACCTGCGCTGCATCGGCGCGCAGCGCATCGACAAATGCAAACCGCACCGGTGATGCATCACCGTTAGCGAACCAAAGTTCGGCGGCATCATCCTCAGCCTCGCTGGACGCGGGCGCTGCAAAGCTGCGCCGCCCCAACCGCATTGCGCCTGCCTCAATACCTTCTCCTGGCGCTTCGCGTGCATCCTTTGCAGCCAGCCCCGGCCCCGCCACCTCGACTAAAGCCCGCGACAATGGATGGCGCGAAATGCGCGCGAGCGAAGCTGCCGCGCTCAACACCTTGGGATCGACAACGCCAACGAGGCGCGGCTTGCCGAGCGTCAAAGTCCCGGTCTTATCGAACACGGCGACGTCGACTTGCGCCAATCTCTCCAACGCGTCGCCTGATTTCACCAACACGCCGCGCTTGAACAAGCGGCCGGTCGCCACGACCTGCACCGCAGGCACAGCAAGGCCTAGTGCACACGGGCACGTAATAATGAGAACCGCAACGGCATTCATAAGCGCCGCGCGAAGGCCAACATCGAGGGTCTCAAAGCCGAACAAGCGCAACAGCGCCGGCCCAAACATCCAGCCCAAAAACGTCGCCAACGCCAACGAGTGAACGACCGGCACATAGAGGGCTGCGGCCTTTTCGGCCAACCGAACAAAACGCGTTCGGCCCTGTTCGCCGACTTCGATCAGCCGCGCCAGTTCAGCAATCGAGGAATCGCGCGCTGGCGCTGTGGCGCGCACAATCAAACGCTGACCAACATTGATCACCCCCGCATGGATGGCGTCGCCAATGCGCACGGGCTGAGGCAAAGTTTCGCCCGTGAGCATCGATCGGTCGAGCTCAGAAACGCCTTCAAGAACCACGCCATCAACCGGCGCGCGATCCCCTGCGGCGAGGATGAGCCGATCGCCGGCGACGATATCGTTGGCGCTGATGGCTTCAACATGGCCGTCAAGGCCAATGCGCGAGGCCGTGATCGATTGAAGGGCCAACAAATCGCGCGCGGCCGTGCGCGCCTGCTCTCTTAAGCGGTGATCGAGATAGCGCCCGATCAGCAAAAAAAAGAGCAGCATCGTAATGCCGTCGAAATAGGCGTGCTCGCCTTGCTGCAAAGTCTCGGCGATCGAGATGGTGAGTGTCAGCACAACCGCCAAAGAAATTGGCACGTCCATATTCGCCCGGCGCGCGCGAAGCGCGGTCCAGGCCGAACGAAAGAAAGGCTGTGCTGCATAAAGCGCCGCCGGTATGGCGATCAGCGCCGAGATCCAATGCAGCAGGGTGCGCGTGCCCTCCCCCATCTCTCCGTCCGCAGACCAAACGGGCACCGAAAACATCATGATGTTCATCGCGGCAAAGCCCGCGACAGCGAGATAACGTAAAAGCTTGCGCCCCTCTTCATCCACCTGACGCGCCGCCGCTGCTGGATCGAACGCTGCCGCACCGTACCCCATTTGGGTCAAGGCATCGGTGATGGCCGCTGGCGCAACCGCACCCGGCGACCATGCAACTTTAAGCCGGGCAGTGGAAAGATTGAGCCGCGCGTCACTAACGCCGGGGAGCGCCAGCAATCCGCTTTCAATCTTGCGAATGCAACCGGCGCACTTAGCGCCCTGGATCATGAGCTCAAGCGTGTCATGACCCGCGCCGTCCCGGCGCACGAACGGCGCCGGATCTGCTCGCCGCTCCGCTTCAACGGGCGCCAAGCCTGATGGGCAGCCAGGTGCAACTAATGTGTCGGCCATGTCAGTTCCGATTCAAAATCCAGTGCATCGGCGCCGCGCTCCGCGCGCGCGCGCAAGCGCCAACGCCCCGCCGTCAAGGTGTCAAGGCGTGCAATATAACGGCCGCCACCTTGCGACTCGAAAGTCAGCGCGCGATCCAATTGGGAATTCGTCGGCCACTCAAGCTCGCCGGTTATCGTTGCGCCACTGATCGCCTCGGCATCGCGTCCACTGACCACGACCACCAGCGCCGCTCCCTGATTATCACTGCGCAGCTCCGTCGTTGCACGCCATCCAAGCGCTGCTTGCTCACGGCGCTCGGCGAGCGTCTCGTTATAATTCAGACCCTGCAAGTAGGAACGGCGCACATCCTCGCCAGGAAATGATTGGACCGCAAGGACAGCGAAGGTGACGTTGACGCCGATAATGGTCGCAAAGAAGGCGAGTATCGTCACGAGGACATGCCAACCGCGAATCTCAAAAGTGGCCGTGTTCATGGGGGACTTCCTGCTAAAAAAGCCGAAGCGCTGGTTGCAACATCATTGCTGTTGGTGTCGCGGATCATAAAGCGGAGCGGGTGAGAGCCCTCGCCGACATCCGATGGCGCAACAACGTGAATGCGTACATTGGTCACGGTGTCGGGCTTGGCCTCAACGATAACCCGACCCTCAACCTCGAGCGCCGGCACAAAGAGCCGCGCGCCGGAAAGGCCATCTAAAGTGATTTCAACCTGGCGCGCGCGATCGGTCATATTGATCAGCTTCAATGCATAATCATTGCGTATATCGCCGTCCGCCAAGCGCACGAACGGCGGGCTGCGATCGCGGATGACGTTGAGATCCAGCGTCTGACGCGTCGCAAGACCATAGATCATGAACGCCGCCACTAGGGCCATCAGCGTGCCATAAAGAACGGTGCGCGAACGGATGAGACGATAGACGCCGCCTTTACCTTGCTTGCGGCGTTCGACATTGGCGTAGCTATCATAAGCAATGAGCCCCGTTGGTCGGCCCACCTTCTTCATGATCTCATCGCAGGCATCGATGCACAGCGCGCAATTGATGCACTCAAGTTGATCGCCATCACGGATGTCGATGCCTTGGGGACAAACGGCCACGCATTGGCGGCAATCGATGCAATCGCCGCGCCCTTCCCAACTCTCATGCTTTTTGTGTGCGCCGCGCGGCTCTCCCCGATCAACGCGGTACGTCACGCTTAGTGCGTCCTTGTCGATCATTGCCGCCTGGATACGTGGCCATGGGCACATATAAGTGCAGACCTGCTCGCGCATCGTGCCAGCGAGCGCATACGTCGTAAATGTCAAAATGCCGATGAAGAGGTAGACGACCGGGTCGGCTTGCCCGGTGAATATCTCACGGAATAGAGTTGGCGCGTCGCCAAAATAAAAGACCCACGCACCGCCCGTTGCGGCAGCGATCGCAATCCAAGCGATGTGCTTGGAGAGCTTTTTGCCTAGCTTCGAAAGCGACCAGGGCTCTTTGTCGAGGCGCATACGCGCGTTGCGATCACCTTCAATCGCGCGCTCAACGTAAATGTAAAGATCGGTCCAAACTGTTTGCGGGCACGCGTAACCACACCACACACGGCCAAACAAAGCGGACGAAAGGAAAATCGCAAACGCCGCAAGGATCAAGAGGCCGGTTATATAATAAACTTCCTGCGGCCAGAGCTCGATGAAAAAGAAAAAGAAGCGACGGGCCTCAAAATCAACCAGCACGGCCTGGTCGGCGCGACCAACGCCGCGATCCCAGCGCAGCCAGGGCGTAATATAATAGATGCTGAGCAGCACGATCATGGCCGCCCATTTGAGGTTGCGAAAAAACCCCTGCGCGAGCTTTGGATAGATTTGCTCGCGCTTTTTGTAGAGTTCTCTTGCCTCTTTGGAATTGACGGCGCGCGCCTCGATGCTGTGCTCGTCGGCGCGCGCCGTTGTATCGATGAGAGTAACCTTGGTCATGCCGCTAACGTAGCGGCGCGCCCGGGGCTGCGTTTTGAGCTGGCTCAGAAGTCGAGGCCGGGATCACAGGTGGGGGTGCGTCAGCTTCGCCCCCACCCATTTCATGGACATAATAAGCAAGCGCTCGCAAGGTTCCAGCATCAAAGCGCCGTTCCCAGGACGGCATCACCCCGCCGCGACCCATCTCCACTTGGCGACGGATCTCTTCGCGTGAGCCACCATAGAGCCAGACGTCATCGTTGAGGCTCGGCGCTCCAACTGCACGATCGCCAGCCCCGCCTGTCCCGTGGCAGGCAGCGCATTGCTCTTGGAAGATGACGGCGCCTCGCGCGGCAGCGGCATTGTCGGCATGTAAGCGGGTGTTTGCGGTCGATATTGCGATCACATGTTCTGTCACATCTCCAATCTGCTGGGTGTTAAGCAGCTGGTCGCGGCCAAAGGCCGGCATCATCGACATACGAGTATCGGGGTGATCAGCACGAACGCCGACACGCAGAGTGTGTTCAATGTCGGCAAGTGAACCGCCCCAAATCCAAACGTCATCCGCGAGCACTGGATATCCAGGCGCACCCGCGCCGCCGGCGCCGTGGCAGGTTCGGCAATAATCGCCGAACACGGACTCCCCTGCTGCGCGGGCAAATTCCTGCAGCTCTGGATCTGCGGCGATCTCGGCGGTGCTCGCGCTGGCGAGCCGTTCGAACAAGGGCGCACGCGCCGAGCGCAGGGCATTAACATCAGCAGCGACATTGCTGCGATCAGAAAAGCCCAAAATGCCTTTGGTATAGCCATTGCCGATCGGCCAGGCCGGCATCAGCACCCAGTAGATCACGGCCGCAAGAATGCAGGCATAGAAGATATAGAGCCACCAGCGCGGCAGCGGGGTATCCAACTCCTTTAAACCGTCCCATTCATGACCAGTGGTTTCTGTGCCACTCACATGGTCGCGCTCACGATCAGCCATTGTCGTCCCCATTTTCGAGCGGGCTGCGCGCCGCATGATCGAACTTCAACTTGTTTCCGGGCCACAGCGCATAGATCACCGCGAGCCCGAAGCACACGGCAAGGAGCACAAGGCCCGATGTCTGTGCGAGGTGTGAGGCTTGCTCATAGCTCATGGCGCTTACCTCGTGTTCTCAGGCGCGTCGGCTTGATAGGTGCTGAAATCAACGCCAGAGCCGAGCATCTGCAAGTAGGCAATCAACGCATCCATCTCGGTTACGCGATTTGGATTGCCGTCAAAATCGCGAACGGCGGCGCCGGGGTAACGCTGCGAAAAATCGTACGCGTTTGAGCCCAGAGGCTCAGCCTGCGCACGTGCGTCGCTCGGCGCATTCGCCAATTGCTCATCGGTATAAGGAACGCTGAGCAAGCGGTTGGCGCGCACGTGATCACCCATAAGCGAGGTATTGACGTCAGCGCGCGCCAAGAATGCGTAGGGCGGCATCACCGATTCTGGCACAACCGAGCGTGGATTTTCCAAGTGCGCGCGGTGCCACTCATCCGAGTAGCGATTGCCGACCCGGGCCAAGTCCGGTCCCGTGCGCTTTGAGCCCCATTGGAAAGGGTGATCGTACATGCTCTCGGCCGCCAGCGAGTAGTGACCGTAACGCTCAACTTCATCACGCAGCGGGCGGATCATTTGCGAGTGGCAAACATAGCAGCCTTCGCGAATGTAGATTTCCCTGCCGGCCAGTTCGAGCGGCGTATAAGGACGCACGCCCTCGACGCGCTCGATTGTGCTCTCGATGAAGAAGAGCGGCGTAATCTGCACCAAGCCGCCGATAGAGACGACGACCAGGATGCCGATGATGAGAATGAGCGAGTGACGCTCGAACCACTTATGGAAGGTCCACATATTTGCCCCCGCCTATTCCGCCGCGACCGCTTGGGCCGGGACATCGGTGACGCGGACATGCTCTGGATCTTTCGCCGTTGCAGTGCGCCACAAATTGTACGCCATGATGAGTGCGCCGAGCAGGAACAGCGTCCCACCAAGAGCGCGGATGATGTAGTAAGGATGCATGGCCTCAACCGTTTCGACGAACGAGTATTCAAGGAAGCCAAACTCGTTATAGGCGCGCCACATCAGGCCCTGCATGATGCCCGCAACCCACATCGAGGTGATGTAAAGCACGATGCCGATGGTCGAGAGCCAGAAGTGCCATTCAACCAGCGCGTTGGAGAACAGACCCTTGCGCTTCCAGAGCCACGGCACGAGGCAATACAGTGCGCCAAAGCTCACGAAACCAACCCAGCCAAGCGCACCGGAATGCACGTGCCCGATCGTCCAATCGGTGTAGTGCGACAGCGAGTTGACGGCGCGCACCGACATGACCGGCCCTTCGAACGTCGACATGCCGTAGAACGCCACCGACACGACCAGCATGCGAAGCACTGGATCGGTGCGAAGTTTGTCCCAGGCGCCAGAGAGCGTCATGAGACCGTTGATCATGCCGCCCCAGCTCGGCATCCAAAGCATGATCGAGAACGTGGCGCCGAGCGTCTGTGCCCATTGCGGCAGCGCCGTATAGTGAAGATGGTGCGGACCCGCCCAGATGTAGAGGAAGATCAGCGCCCAAAAGTGGATGATCGAAAGCCGGTAGGAATAAACTGGACGATCAGCTTGCTTCGGGATGAAGTAGTACATGATGCCGAGGAAGCCGGCTGTGAGGAAAAAGCCGACAGCATTGTGGCCATACCACCACTGGGTCAGCGCATCTTGAACACCAGAGAAGAGCGAATAGCTGAACCAGCCGCCGAAACTGACCGGCAGCGCCAGATTGTTGACGATGTGCAGCATCGCGATCGTGACGATGAACGCCAGATAGAACCAATTGGCGACATAGATGTGCTTTTCTTGCCGCTTCCAAATCGTCCCTAAAAAGACCAGCAGATAGACGACCCAGACCAGCGTCAGCCAAAGGTCAGTGTACCACGGCGGCTCGGCGTATTCGCGGCCTTCGGTAACGCCCAGCAGATAGCCCGTCCCAGCCAGCAGGATGAAGAGCTGATAGCCCCAGAACACAAACCAGGGCCACAGACCACCAGCGAGGCGGGCGCGGCAGGTGCGTTGAACGACATAAAAACTCGTCGCGATAAGAACGTTGCCGCCGAAGGCGAAGATGACGGCGGAGGTGTGCAAAGGCCGCAGCCGACCGAAATTCGTCCATCCCCATTCAGCGAAGTAGAGCAGATTTGGGAACGCGAGCTGCGCTGCAATGACGA
Source organism: Candidatus Viadribacter manganicus (assembly GCF_001679665.1). GTDB lineage: Bacteria > Pseudomonadota > Alphaproteobacteria > Caulobacterales > Aquidulcibacteraceae > Vitreimonas > Vitreimonas manganica. Next base: position 2,554,980 of record NZ_CP013244.1, on the reverse strand, counting down.
CGCCGACGAGAAAGCCGGCAATGCCCCAAAACATCGAAGCGACGACGCCAGCTTTGACGACGCCGTTTTCGTAGCGTGAGGATTGATCCGGCGCGCCGCCTCGTCCAACGAAGCCCACCAGCATTGCCGCGCCGGCGAGGAAGGCAAGCAGCGCCGTCCACATTTGGATGGCGAACCGCGAATCGGTCGCGTTCGCCGCCCCCCACAGCGCAAAGTAACTCCCCGCTATAAGGATCGCGCCGATCGCCCAGGCATCAAGCCGACCGGTGTGTTGTCTAGCTACGCTCGTCGTCATTCCCGCCACTCCCCGCCAACGCACACGTGCGCCGTTTCCGAGAAACTCTAAAAGGGCGGTAACAGCGCTCGCGCGAGGCACCTTTGATCTGGCTCAAGATGCGCGCCTGCGACGCAGGTATTTGCTGTCGCGAGGAGCCGATCATGCGGGTTGATAATTCTCGAACCATCACTGCGTCCGCACTCGTGGTCGCAGCGGCAGCCTGGCCAAGCGCGCTTTGCGCCGTCACGGACGCGATGACTACGCCGCTCGCGCACGCACTCTTAAGTTCGCGCTGTGGCGGCGCGCCGCAGACTTTAGAATTTCTAGGACACTGCCCCGCGTGTTGGAGCGGCGCTTCCGCATTCTTGATCGCTGCGGCATTCGCAGCTGGCGCGCCTACTCGGCGACGGGTTCGCGCCGCAGCCTAATCAAGGCCTCGCTTCCAGCGGCCAACGGCAAAAGTTCAAGCGACTTGCCGTGACGAATTGTTCGCCGAATCTCCGGCAGCACCATCAAGAATCGTTGCTCATCAGTGGCCGCGGCGATGCTCGCACACTCACCCTCGCCTTGCGTCACAGGACCGATCGCAAGTGTTTCGCTAAAAGAGCTCAGCGGCGCTCTAAAATGATGACAGCCCGTAAAGCCGGTGACGGTCTCGGTTGCGATATCGAAGCTCATCCAGATATCGACATCTTGGCCCAAAGACGCGCCCGCGATCTGCTGAACCTGCCAGCGACCGTCAAGCGGCTCTTCACCCCCTTGGCACGCCGCCAATAAGAACGTCGCCGAAGCTGCCCAGATGAAGCGCTTCATGTTGTTTTCTCCGCTCGCCGCATCCGCATAAGCGGCATGATTGCAAAGACCACCAAAGTGAAGGCGTAGATGGCGCCGGCAGGGGTTGCAAAATATGTCAATTGATCGGTCAATGTCATGCCACGCAGACCAAAGCCAACGGCAAGATCCGCCACTTGTTGCAGCACGAGCGCGAGCACGCCAACCCAGAGCGCGCGCGCCCAACCAAGCTCAACGCGCCCCCACCTTAAAGAAAGAGGCGCCGCAAACCACATCGCGCAAACCAAAAAGGGCGCTTCTAAAAGCACAGCGATGGCCCTTCCCAGCCACGGCTCCAGCCAAAGCACGCGTGCGGGGCCCAGTATCAAACCGACCACGAAAACCAGCGCAAAATAGATCAGCGCAGCATAGAGCGCGCGAGATGGTCTTTCCGGCGCAGGATCGGTGACATTCATTGGGCGGTATAGCCGCCGTCGATAACGAGCTCCGATCCGGTCACGAACTTGGACTCGTCCGATGCAAGATAGAGCACGCCATAAGCGATATCGTCAGGCTCACCCAAATGTCCAACAGGATGGAGGCTCGCCACGAACGCTTTTGCCGCTTCCGGATCAGGTTGGGCCGCCAGATAGGTCTCAACCATTGGCGTCCATATGTAGCCGGGGTGCACAGAATTCACGCGGATCTTGTAACCAGCCTTTGCGCAGTGAAGCGCGGCAGATTTCGTAAAGATGCGAACCCCGCCCTTGCTTGCATTATACGCAGGCAGGTTTGGATCGCCGATTAAGCCCTCTATCGAAGACAGATTGATGATCGAGCCGCCGCCCGATTGTTTCATGACGCCGATCGCACGCTGGGTCCCAAGAAAGACTCCGTCCAAATTAACTGCCATCAGCGCGCGCCATTGCTGCAAGCTCGTTTGCTCGACATCGCCGCCTAGAGCCACGCCGGCATTGTTGACTAAAACACTTAGCCGACCGAACCGGCGCACCGTCGCAGCGATCACCGCATCCCAATCCGCCTCCGAAGAAACGTCCTGGCGCAGGAACATGGCTTCACCGCCCGCCTCGACAATCTCGTCGGCGACGCCGCGCCCTTCTTCCTCGCGCAGATCGGTGATCATCACCTTGGCGCCTTCGCGCGCCAATAGTATCGCGCAGGCGCGGCCAAGCCCGAGCGCCGCGCCCGTAACCAAAGCCACATGTCCTGCAACGCGGCCCATCAAAGCCTCCAGAAGTCGACCCAAGATGCTTGGCGCAACCTTGCGCCAATGCTTTGCGCCAAATCAACGAGGGGCGTCAGCCATTACCTTTCGCACCTTGGTGAGCAATTGGCCGTCCAAGAGCGGCTTTTCGACAATTTCGACACCAGCGAGCAAAGCCCGCGATTTGAGCTCACGCGAGGGGTGGCTTGTGATGAGAAAGCATGTTGCGCTCACGCCGTCGGCGCGCAGCTTGGCCAACAAGTTAAGGCCTGTGCCGCCCGGCAAGCGCTGATCAAGAATAAGACAGCGCCAGGCGCGCGGATTTTGCGCCAGAAGGGCTGATTCTGCATCGCTATAAGCAATCACGGGGATGCCGGCTGTCTCAAAGGCAAAGCAGATCGCATGACGAACGGCAGGATCGTCATCAACCAGAGCCACAACGGCGGGAGTACGCACAACCTGGTCCAAACTGGCTTTGAGTTTGGCCTGCTTTGCCAAGATCGATGTTGACTTGCCTCAAGAGCGCTCGATCAAAAGCGCCATCCGAACCAGTTCCGAAAGAGAATTAGCGTGCATCTTGGTCATGACGTTGGCGCGATAAATCTCAACCGTTCTGGGACTAATGCCCAATCTTAGCGCTGCCGCCTTGTTGGAATCGCCGGCGACAATGGCTTTGAACACATCTTTTTCACGCGCGGTAAGTTGCTCTGTGCGCTCAGAAATCAGCGCCAGCTCTTTATGACGCGACGCTTCATTGCCGCTCTCAGAAAGCGCGGTTCGCACCGCGCGCAAAAGCGCCTCATCCTCAAAAGGTTTCTCGAGAAAATCGATGACGCCAGCCTTCATCGCCTGCACAGCCAATGAGACGTCGCCATGACCGGTGAGCACAATAATTGGGTGCAAGACGCCCTTGCGCTTTAGCTCTTGCACCATCTCCAAGCCGTTCATCTCCGGCATGCGGATGTCGGTTATGATGCACCCTGGCTCAAGTTCGCCCGAGCGACCCAGCAATAAGCCCGCGCCTTCATAAGTGCGCGTTTCAAGATCTTCAGCATTCAGCAAGAACGCGATAGAATCTCGAAGCGGCGCATCATCATCAACGATATGAACAACCGGCCCGCTCATGCCATACTCTCCACCGGAGCTTGGCGCGCCAGTCTCAAAGTAAATCGGAAAATCGCCCCGCCGCCCGGATTTGGCTCGGTCCAGATCCGCCCACCGTGCGCTTCCACAATGGTCCGCGAAATCGAGAGGCCCACCCCCATGCCGCTCATCTTGGTCGTCACGAATGGTTGGAAGAGCTTTGCCGCCGCCGCCTCATCCACGCCCGGGCCGGTATCGATCACACTGACAACCGCCATATCATCGTCCTCGAGGGCGGTTGCGATCTTGAGTTCGCGCCGTGGATGCTCGGCCATGGCGTCAATCGCATTGCGCACCAAATTCAAGATCACCTGTTGAATTTGCACGCGATCAACAAGCACCAAATCGGCATCAAGCGCAAAATTGTAGCTGACCCGAACGCCGTGTTCCTTCGCGCCGACGAGGGCCAAAGCGCAGGCCTCCTGCACAAGTTTTGGCAAATCCTCGACCCGCCGCTCGGTCTCTCCCCGAGAGAGAAAATCCCGCAGGCGCCGAATAATCTCACCAGCACGCAATGCCTGGTCAGCGGCCTTTTCCAAAGCGTCTCCTGCGCGCGGCTCATTTACTCCGGCGCGCTCCAATAGACGCCGCGCACCGCTCAAATAATTGGCGAGCGCGCTGAGCGGCTGATTGAGCTCATGCGCCAGGGCCGAGGCCATCTCACCCATCGCACTCAAACGCGACATGTGAACAAGCTCAGATTGCAGCTCTTGGAGCCGCGTTTCCGTAGCTTGCCGCTCGGTCAAATCGCGTACAAAACCAGTGAACACGCGCCCGCGTTCAGAACGCACTTCACCGACTGCCAGCTCCATAGGAAACGTCGAGCCGTCCTTGCGTTCACCGACAACAATGCGCCCAATGCCGATGATCCGCCGCTCGCCGGTATCGAGATAGCGATTGAGATAATCATCGTGCTGCACGCGAAACGGCTGTGGCATCAACATTTTGACGTTACGGCCGAGGACCTCAGAAGCCGACCAGCCGAACATGCGCTCGGCGGCGGCGCTGTAAGATTGCATGACGCCGTGAGCGTCGATGACGATCAGCGCATCGGGGGCGGTGTCGTAAATTGAAAGCAGGTGCGCTTCGCGCTCAGCCAGAGCCCGCGAGGCATTAGCTTCGATACGCCGATTGCGAAAAAGCCAATCGCCGCCAATGGCGACGATCACGCCTATGATGGCAAATACCCAAAGCGAGGCGCCCTGCCCAGGTTGCGCATAGAATGCAGCGACGATCGACAACACCGTCGCGGCCAAGCCCGGCCCCAGGCCGCCGATCAGCGCTACGGCGCAGACAACCGGGGCAAACAAGATCAAGACCGGAACGGAAGGCGTCGCCCAGGCCAACAAGACGGCCACAATCGCCGTGACCGCGCACACAGCCGCCACGAGGGCGTAGGTCGACGCCTGGGGGCGAGCACGAAGCTCGGCCGCCAAGCGCCCTGAAAGGTGGGAAAACCGCATCACTTTCGCACCATAGCCTGCCAAACCGCCGCGCCAAGGCGACGATTGCGCCAGCGCCATCTCCTTTGAACTAAGGGTTTACCCTTAAGCGTTCGACCCGAATTTCCTCGCCCCGCGGCCAAGCGTACCCCAGAGCGCAGAGGAGAACCTTCCATGCGCGATCTCGGTATCGAAACGTCAGGCGGCCCCGCCCACCGTGTGTCCGATTCTATTGCCTTAGGTCCAGGTTTGGTCCTGCAGGGCACGCGCATGCACTTTCGCCGCAACGAAGAAGTGTTCGGAGAAGGCGAAGCGGCCGAGTACGTCTACCGCGTCGTTTCCGGCGCAGTTCGAACCATTCGCTTCTCAAGCGATGGCCGGCGCCAAATTTTGAACTTCTATTTGCCGGGCGATATCTTCGGCCTCGAATGCGGTGGCCAGCACACTCTCTCCGCCGAGGCTGTCGCCGATGCGGAGATATCTCTCGTTCGTCGTTCGTTGATCGACACGATCGCCACCCAAGACGGCTCTGCGGCGCGCGCCGTCATCACTATGATGCAGCGCCAATTACAAAACGCCCAGGAACACGCTTTGGTGCTGGGCCGCAAAGGCGCCGGCGAACGCGTCGCCGCCTTCCTTTTGCAGCTTGCCGATCGCGTGACATCGCAATGTGAGATCGATCTGCCGATGTCGCGCGCCGACATTGCCGATTATTTGGCGCTCACCATCGAAACCGTGTCGCGCGCCTTTACGCAAATGGAACGCGACAAGACCATCTCGCTGCCAAGTTCGCGCCACGTGGTTGTGCGTGATCGTTGTGCGCTGGAGCTTCTTGAAGCCGCCTGAGAAAGTCGCGTCATGAAGCTCGCGTTCGTCATCGTCTCGGCTCTTCTCGCCAGCGCATGCGCTTCGCACCAATCGGTGGAACAGCCGCCACAAGTAGCGCGCGGACAGACGCTCGTTGAACAACATTGCAGCACCTGCCACGCGACCGGCCGCATCGGCGACAGTCCGGCGCCGGAGGCGCCCCCATTCCGCAAGCTCTCTCAAAACTACCGGGTGGATGCACTTGAAGAAGCGTTCGCGGAAGGCATCAGCGTTGGCCACCCAGCGATGCCGCAATTTGCTTTCGCACCGGACGATGTAAGTGCGTTGGTCGCGTACCTGCAATCCATCCAGGACGCGCCATCATCCAGCGAGTAAAGCCCAAGATCAGTCTAGCGGCTCTTTACCATCGATCCGGTAGACAAGCGGCGTTTCATCGTGATCTCTGATGGTGACGTATTCACCGACCTCAAACCTGTGCTGCTCGAGCTTGAACACCGGCTCATCGTCATCAACGCCGCCGCGGTCATAGTCGAAGAACCAATTGTGTCCGCGCCGGGCTAAACGCCCTTCACGTACTGGCGCATCAGGCGAGAAGGCGCGTACCGAACAATCGCTGCGCCGCGCATGCCACAAATCCTCATCGATTTGCCCGTCCGCCGTGAGCGGCAGAACCAACAAGTATCCGTGTTCACGGCTGCCTTCGGCAAACCCCGCTTCAGGGTTGCGCGCCAAGTGCATCACAATTTTGGTGAGCGTCATGCTTTGGATCTCCAACCCGAAGACCATCGCTCATTCCAAGGCTCGCTGTCTTGACCCTAGTCAAGATCGCATAGGAGCTCGCTATTCACCAATCAAGCGCGGGCGTTGTAGGCGAGATACCCTCGCTCTACCATTCGGCGCATCGCATCGTAAGCCTCGGTCAACTCCTCAAAGGTCTTGCGGAGCACGCCAAGCTGCGCGACTTGATCGGGCGTCAGATTTGCGCCCTTCTCTGTCATCGCGATCGCGGCCGCTGCCCAGCGCGCACGTGCGTGAGCGGCAGCTACGGCCAAATGCTCAAATTTTGTAAGATCGATACGACCCAACGCCTGGGCCACAACCGTGCGATTGGCGGCGAATGCCGCATAATCGATCTGCTCAAGGTGGCCGCGCAATTTACGCTGTTCGGACGGATCCAGCACAGGTTCCGGCTCAAAACGCTCACTGCGAAGATGCGTGGAATTCGAAACGATACTTGACATGACAATCACCATACTTGCCGATCGGACTGCCGGCTGTCGGGTGATTGTAGGCAAACGCAGTTAAGCCCACGTGTGAGTAACAGCGATTTGCAGTGTTGTTAACTCTATCGCGTCGAGGCAGCCGCCAAACGCGCCGCCAGACGATGCAATTCGGCCAGAACCGCGCGCCGGAGCGTGCCATTGGCGGAGACCGCCGGCGAACGGAGCGCGCGCATTGCATCAACATGCACGCGAACTGCTTGCTCCGACACGTCTTCCTTGCGCTCGAGACTCAAAAGTTCGCAAAGATTGTGCGCCACATCGCTGAGTTCCGCCAAGCCAAGCGCGCCTGCTTCTGCGTAAATTTCGTTCGATAACGTGTAACGAGCGTCCGGATGGCCCTCACGTTTTGCTGCCGAAGAGATCGCCGCGATCTTTCCGTCGATTGCCAACAGGCAATCATCACGGATGGCGTCAATCGCGGCGTCCGCGCGATCAAGCGCGTCCACGACCCTCAACCCGCCTGGTTCTTTGAGCAAGCGCTTGAGGCGCACCTCAGGATAGAAAAAGCGGGCGCGCGTCATATGATAACCCGCTGTGGCTTGAGCATGGCGTTGACTTCATCCTGGGAAAGATTTGGTTCGGTCGCGTCACCGAGCGGCGCCTTCAAGTCCTCGGCGCGGCGCCCTTCACTGCCCGCAGGCGGTCCTTCGAATTTGAACCGCCGATCCGGACCGATATAGCTGCCACAATCGACAAACGGCCGCGTATCCTTGGCGACCCACAATAGCCGTTGCAACAAAACCACTGGGGCGAGCGGCTTTGCGACGACGAAATTAGCGCCGCTGTCGCGGGCGAGCGCAAGATCAGCCTTTCGAACGTGCCCGCAGACCAAGATGACGGGCATGCTGGCATTTGCACGCCCCGAATGGCGCAAATCGCGAACGCACTCATAGCCTTCGCCATTAGAAATAGAGGGGTCGATAATGAAAAGATCGGCGGTGCGCTGAGCGAGAAATTTCACCGCGTCCTTAAGATCACTGAAGCGGTGGACCGTCGAGACGCCAAAGCCCTTCAAGATTTGCGCGGTGACATCAAGAGAGTGCGCGCTGGCGTCGACCAACAAGATGCTGGCCTTGGTAAGATTAATGCGTGTGTCGGGGGCAAGCTCCGCCATCGGACCCTACAACACTTCCCAATTGTCTTGGCGGTCGTTGGCGCCTTCATGCGCGAGCCGGCGCCGAACGTCAGCGAGCGTCACACGATCCAGCGCCGCTTCAAGATCGATCTTTGCGTCGTCGCTGCACTCCACCGCCACTTGTTCGGAAAAATCCCGCAAGGCCGCGATGTGTTGAATAAGCACGTCAAGATGCTGCAATTCGGCAACGACGGCGCTATCGATCGCCGAGCGCACCGCGATGGCGCAAATCGTCTGCTCCACCTTTAGACCCAACACACGAATGCGCTCCAACTCTTGGCTCAAAGTGGCGATCGTGTCGGTTAAACGAGCGGTACCTCGCCCGTGTTCGGTGGAGATGGCGAGCGCGGTCAAAACAGCTCCACCTTTCCCGCCGATGGATCGACCGGCGCCGGCTGGAGCTGGCGTTCGGCCAAGAGTTCGCTGGCCTGTGTCGACTCAAGCAAGAGCTGGCTGGCGCGGCCAGTCGTCGGCCAAAAGCGCACACGCCTGGCGCGATCGCCGCCAAGGCTTTGACCCACACACGGAATACGTTCCAAGGCGAGGAAACGCAGCGCGAACGCCGCATTCTTCGCGCCGATATCACCAAGGCTTTGCACCACGTGGGCGCCGCCAAACAATTTGCCTTGAAGGCGAGATCTCGCCGCCCCCTCTTTGAGAAGTCCGTTGATCAGCAATTCCATGGCGTTCACGCCATATTTCACCTGATCGGGCCCGGCGCCTTCATCGCCCGGCAACAAGAAGTGGTTCATGCCGCCAACGCCGGCGACATCATCCCAAATACATGTCGCCACGCACGATCCAAGGATCGTTGATAGCACGATGCGTGGGTCACGTATGACGCGATACTCGCCCTGAACGACGTGCATGGTGCGCTCTTGCGGCGCAGATACAGCAATGCTCGTCATGTCAAAGCTCCAAAAACTTCTTCGATCTTCTGACGAAGCTGGAGCGGCGAAAATGGCTTAGTGATGTAATTGTTGACGCCGAATTGAATGGCGCGCTGGACAAGATCTTTGTCAGCACGGCCAGTCAGCATGATGAAAGCCGACTTCTTGGTTCCATCATGGGCGCGCACGGCGCGCAGAAGGCCAAGGCCGTCCATCTTGGGCATGTTGAAATCGGAGATGACAAGATGCGCCGGACGGCCAATGAGAGACTTAAACCCCTCTTCGCCATCGCCCGCATCGGCGATGTCGCGAAAGCCAATTTCCTGCAGGGCTGAACGAATAAGCGCGCGCATGGTCAGCTGATCGTCGACAACGAGCACTTTGATCGCGGCGGCGGCGGGCATTATGCGGCTCCCCGAATTTCCAGGGCGCACAAGTCAAGGATCGCGCGCGATATTGCGTTCAAGGGTAATTGCCGTTCCACTGCACCTACTTCCCAAGCGACTTTCGGCATTCCATAGACAACGCAGCTCGCTTCATCCTGACCAACGGTATTCGCGCCGCTTTCACGCATTGCACGAAGGCCGTCAGCGCCATCGCGGCCCATGCCGGTGAGAATGACGCCAACCGATCGGCGCCCGTAAGCGCGCATCACCGAGCGAAACAGAACGTCGACCGACGGCCGGTGGCCATTGACCGGATCGCTGGTGACCAAACGGCATCGCGGCTGAGAGCCGCCCGTCACCTCAAGGTGCGCCGCGCCACCAGGCGCGAGGTAAACATGGCCCGGCATAATCGGGGCGCCATCGCTTGCCTCCTGCACTTTCGGCGCGCACATTCTATCGAGACGCGCCGCAAAGCTTGCAGTGAACGTTGCTGGCATGTGCTGAGTAATCACCGTCGGTGGGCAGTTTGACGGAAAGCTGCTGAGCAGCGTATCCAACGCCTCAACGCCCCCGGTGGATGATCCAATGGCGAGAATTTTTGAGCCCGGCCTATAGCCTTGGATCGGCGCCTGGCCGGGCTGGCGTTGTCCGACGGGACGCACCCGCGCACGCGCAGCCGCCTTAACTTTCTCGGCCAAACCTTCAAAATCGGGTTTGCCGATACAGTCGATGGCCCCGAGTTCAAGCGCGTGCAGCGACACCGCTGCGCCAGCCTGCGTCAGTGTGGAGAGCATCAAGACCGGCATCGGTCGCAGGCGCATCAACCGTTCCAAAAACTCGATGCCATTCATCCGCGGCATCTCAACATCGAGCGTTATGACGTCCGGATTGAGCTGCTTGATCGCTTCGCGCGCGTCGATTGGATCGGCGGCCCAACCCACAACCTCAATTTCTGGATCACGGCCCAGCAAATTAGAGATCATGCTGCGGATGGTCGGCGAATCATCAACGATAAGGACGCGAACCTTGCTCATGCTGCGCCCTCCAGCTTGTAGATGGTAAGACCCGCGCTCTCGAAGCCCTCCACGTCAATGCGCTCAGAATGCCCGATGAAGAGACGCGCATCGGGGCACATGACTTCGCGAAAGCGACGCCAGACAAGCGCTTGGGTTTGCTCTTCGAAATAGATGACGACGTTTCTGCAGAAGATCACGTCGAACTGACCGCGCATTGGCCACGATCCAATGAGGTTGAGCTCATTGAAGGTAATCAGCGAGCGGACAGCATCTTTAACGCGCCATTGCTTGGCAGCGCCTTGGCGCTCTTGAGCAAGCCAGCGCTCGCGCGTCGCCGCAGGAATAGGCTCTATCGCCTCGTCGCGGTATACGCCCAAACGAGCACGCGCGAGGATCTTAGCGTCGATGTCGGACGCAAGAATCTTGATGTCATAGCGATCGGCATCCGGCAAAGCATCGAGCATTGTGAGCGCTATCGAATAGGGCTCCTCACCGCTCGAGCACGCCGCTGACCAAAGACGCACCCGCTTTCCATGCTTGGCCGCTTGAATCAGCGTCGGCGCAAGCTCTTGGCGGAGGTATTCAAAATGGTGAGGCTCACGAAAAAAGCGCGTGACGTTGGTAGTCAACGCATTGACCATCTCGTGGCGCTCATCGGCGCCGTCTTGGGTTTCTATATAACGGCAGTATTCATCGAAATCGCCAATGCCCAGGGCGCGCAGCCGCTTGGCCAAACGCGAATACACCAAAGCGGCCTTCGCATCGTTGAGCGAAATGCCGGTGTTCTCGCGCAAGAAGGTCGCGATCTGATCGAAATTGCGCTTCGTGAAGGGATATTCCCCTTCGACGATCGCGCTCTCTCGCGTGCGGAGGACAGCGCTGGCGCTCATGCCGCTTCCACGATCTCTTCAGAGGGCATGATCTCGTCGATCGCGATCCAGGAAATCATACGCCCTTCTTGAGCGATGATGCCGCGTACAAACCGGCCGACAGTATCGCAACCCACATTGGGTGTCGGCTGAACCGACGACATATCCGCCGCCAAAATCTCTGACACCGCGTCTACAAGCAGGCCCACGAGGCGCGAACCGATGTGGACAACGATAATGACGCTGCTCGGACGCGGATCGCACACGCCCAATCCAAGGCGGGCCTTAAGGTCGATAATCGGCAACACGGCGCCGCGCAGATTGATGACGCCGCGCACGTATGACGGCGAATGCGGCAGCGGCGTTGCCGGCGCCCAGCCGCGGATTTCCCGCACGGCCATGATGTCGAGACAAAATTCCTGGTCCGCGACACGGAAGGAAATTAGTTCCAGATTTTTGCCGAGTGACTCGTCTTTGCTCATGGCTCAGCTTGCTCGCGCTAAGGGGATGACACGTTCATTGAGGCGACGTTCCAGCATCGCTTCGATATCGAGGATGAGCGCCACACGCCCGTCACCCAAGATCGTTGCCGCCGCGATGCCGACGACTCGCTGAAAGTTCGCTTCAAGGCTCTTGATGACGACCTGGCGTTGGCCTTGGATTTCGTCGGCGACCAAAGCTGCGCGGCTAATGCCTTCGCTTTCAACCAAGAGCACAACGCCATTGGCTGGATCGACAGGTTTTGTGCGAATCCCGAGGGCGACGCCGACATCGATAAGCGGCACGTGCTCACCACGCACCAAGAGCACGGCGCCGGTAGGTCCGAGCGCGCGCACATCTTCCGGCTTCGGCCGCAGCGTTTCGATAATCGCCGTGAGCGGCGCGACCAAAGTTTGGTCGGAGGCGCTAATCACCATGCCGTCCAACACAGCCAGCGTCAGCGGCAGCGACAGCGAGAACTTCGAGCCTTTGCCGGGCTGCGAGGTGATCGCGATGCGTCCGCCGAGCGCTTGGATCGAACGCTTCACAACGTCCATGCCGACGCCGCGTCCGGAAATGTTCGACACCGACGATGCGGTCGAAAAGCCCGGCAGGAAGATCAGATTGTCAATTTCGTCGTCGCTGAGATTGGCTTCGGGGCTGATCAGGCCTTTTTTTATCGCGATCTCACGCACGCGCGGGCGATTGATGCCTTTGCCATCATCCGAGACCTCAATGACGATACGGCCGCTGCGATGAAGCGCCGACAATCTGACGACGCCTTCACCCTGCTTACCGGCGCCAATCCGCTCAGCGGGCGTTTCAAGGCCGTGATCGATCGCGTTGCGCAGCATGTGCGTGATCGGATCGGACAGTCGCTCAATCACCGTCTTGTCGACTTCGGTGCCCTCGCCTTCCATCACCAGGCGGACCTGCTTGCCAGTCGATGCCGCAATCTCGCGCACCAGGCGTGGCATACGCTGGAACACGGACTTCACCGGCTGCGCGCGGATCGCCATGACGCTGTCTTGAATTTGGCGCGTCAGTTGTTCCAGTTCATCGAGACCAAGTGTCACCGTCGATGATGGCGGCTGCTCGCTCTCCATCACACGCTGGGCGAGCATGGCCTGATTGATCACAAGCTCACCGACCAAATCGATGAGCCGATCAACACGTTCCAGATCAACACGGATGGTGGCGCTTGTGGGAGCGGTGGACTTATTGTCAGCCTTTGCTTCGGCTTTAGCAGCGCTAGATGCTTCCTGAGCAACCGGGAGCGCCTCGATAGTTTCCACCGGCGCGCTTACGGCAACGACCGGCGCCGGCGGCGCCTCGGGCACGAAAGGCAATTCCAGCTCAGAACCGGCGCGACGCAGTTTGATCGCGCAATCATCGCCGACAAAGTCGAAGACATCCAAAATCGCCTGCTCAGCGATCTCCGCGGCAAGCTCGACGGTCCAACCGCAATACGCCGCTTCCGCGTCCAGCGTTAAGAGATCCGGCAATAAGCTCACATCCAGCGTCGCTTTGATTTCACCGAGCCTGGCCAATTCTCGCAAGAACAGCGCAGCATCATGCCCCTTTGCGTACATTGCCGAGGTTGGCCGCATCGTGAGCATCCACGGCGCCGGGGCCTCCGGCTCCATGTCGAACTCTACTTTGAGCGGTGCAAAGCCCCACTCATCCTTTTCTAACTCGGCCGCGACCGGCGCAGCGTTCACGGCAGCCACGGGCGGTGCAGTCAGCGCTTCGAGTTCCTCTGACATCGCCTGAGCGCGTACGGCGTCGACGACACCTTCGCCTTTTGCGGCTTGAACGTGATCGGCCAACACATCTGAGGCGCGCAGCATAACTTTGAGCACATGTGGATCGGGGTCGAGGCGGCCGGAGCGCATTTCATCGAGAGATGTCTCAAACACATGCGCGAACTCGACCATGTCCTCGAAGCCGAACGCACCAGCGCCGCCTTTGATCGAGTGCACCGCGCGAAACACCGCATTGATGGTGTCGTTATCACCATCGCCCGTCTGCAACGCGAGCAGCCCCTCTTCCAGGCTTGCGAGCAGTTCGTCGCATTCCTGAAAGTATGTAGCTTTGATCGCGTCCATCGGGTCCATTAGATTTCGTCCTTAGGCGCAAACACGGCGAACGACTTCGATCAGCGTTTCGGCTTGAAACGGTTTCACGATCCAACCGGTAGCGCCCGCTTCGCGCGCGCGCGCTTTCTTCTCGGAGCTACTCTCGGTCGAGAGCACCAAGATGGGCACTGCCCGATAGCGATCATCGCACCGCACGCCTTCGATGAAGCCGTAACCATCGAGCTTGGGCATGTTGATGTCAGTGATGATGAGGTCCGGTTGAGCATCCCCCAAAACCGCAAGGCCCTCTTCGCCGTCTTCGGCTTGCACAACATCGAAGCCGGCGCCTTTCAGCACCATCAACAACATCTCTCGCATCATGCGCGAGTCATCCACGGTCAGAATTTTCTTGCTCACCTGATAATCTCCGAAGCCGTGAGCTCGTCTGCGGCCATCAAGCGGACGGCGTCAGCGAAGGGTTGTGAAGGATTGACCAAAGTGAACGGCACACCGTCCGCTTGCCAGGCCCGCTGCGCCGCAACGAGCACCTGAAGGCAAAGTCCTCCCAGGCGCTCTACGGCGGAGACATCAAGCTCGATCGGCTTGCCGCGTTGAGCACGGAGCGCAGCGCTGAGCGGAGCGGCGGCCGCCAAGTCTAAGATTGAAGCAAGTTGCATGCGCTTCCCCTTAGAAATCTTGCCAGTCGTCAGTCTTCGGCGCGGCGTTGCCGGCGGCGAACTGCGCAACACGCTTGCGCTGTTGCATCACCGGTTGGCTCGCGGCCGGCTTGCGCGCGCGGGTCTCAGCGTGTGCGCCGCCGCCGCTGTCGCCGACGCGGAAACGAGCAACGAGGTTCATCAGTTCGTCCGCCTCTTGCGTCAGCGAGTGGCTGGCGGCGGTCGATTCTTCCACCATGGCCGCGTTCTGCTGCGTGACCTGGTCCATCTGGTTGATGGCGGTGTTGACTTCGACAAGGGCCGTCGCTTGCTCTTGGGCCGACGCTGCGATCTCAGCGACGAGGCCGCTAATGTCGCTCACCTTATCGACGATGACTTCGAGCGCTTTGCCGGCCTCGCCGACGAGATCGACGCCGGTTTCGACGTGCTGCGAACTCATCGAGATGAGACCCTTGATCTCCTTGGCGGCTTCGGAAGAACGTTGCGCCAGAGCGCGCACTTCTGATGCAACCACCGCAAAGCCGCGGCCCGCTTCGCCCGCCCGCGCCGCTTCGACGCCAGCGTTGAGAGCAAGCAAATTGGTCTGGAAGGAGATTTCGTCGATGACGCCGATGATCTGCGAAATTTGCTTTGCCGACTTTTCGATTTCGGCCATAGCCGCAACCGTTTCACGAACGACGCGTCCGCTGGCTTCGGCGTCGGCGCGGGTCGCGACGACAACGCTGTTAGCTTGATTGGCGCCATCTGCAGTCTTGCGAACCGTCGCGGTGATTTCATCAAGCGCTGCGGCGGTTTCTTCAAGGCTGGCGGCCTGTTGCTCGGTGCGGCGAGACAAATCGTCTGCGGCTTGCGAGATCTCGTTGGCGCCGGTGCGAATGCCGCCGGCGTTCGAGACGATAACACCCATCGCCTTCTCAAGCTTTTCCATCGCGATATTGAAGTCTGCGCCCAGTTTCACGTAGGCGTCGGGCATATCGCTCATGCGCGCCGTGAGATCGCCACCGGCCAGGCTAGCGAATGCCGAGCCGAACAACTCGACGACGATCTGCTTTTGACGGTTCTCAGCTTCGAGCTGGCGCTCGCCGGCGCGAAGACGTTCAGTTTCAGCCTCGCGTCGCTCAAGTTCAACCGCTGTTGCGTCATTGGCGAGCTTGACAATTTTGAAGGGCTTGCCATTGCCGTCGAGGATCGGATTGTAGGTCGCCTCAAGCCAGACATCCTTGCCGTTCTTGCCGACGCGATGGAATTTACCGGACTGGAATTCACCGCGGCGCAGAGCGTCCCAGAACCCGGCATACTCGGAGGAGCCCGCTTCGTTCCCCGACATGAACATTGAATGGCGCCGGCCCTTTATTTCATCAAGACCATAGCCCACCGCCCGGCAGAAGGTGTCGTTGGCGTTCAAGATGGTGCCATCCAAGCCAAACTCGACGACCGCCTGCGAGCGGGTCAAAGCCGCGAGCACGCCAGCATTCATACGGCTCGCCGTCACATCATCCCATTGCAGAATGTTGCCGACATAATTGCGCTTGGCATCGAAGACAGCGCTGACGTTCAGAGCGAACTTGAAATCACCGACCGAAATATCGGTGCGGTAAGGCAAACGCGACGGGTCCGACAGCAATTGCCGCTGGTGCGACGGATTTTTATGGAACATGTCGATGTTGGAGCCGACAATTTGCTCAGGATTGAAGGTCGGCCAAACTTTGCGGAAGGTTTCGGCGTTGTTGCGCAACAACGCCATCGTCGCCGAGTTGGCGTAAATCACCTTAAAGTCGCGATCGACCATCATGGTGGCGACGGAGCTGCCTTCGAAGGCGGCGCTCTTATAGCTCGCCTCAAGCTGCACCGCCTGTTGACCCTCAAGACCGCTGCGCATCGCCTCAAGAGTGCTGGCGATCTTTCCCGTCTCGAACTTGTCATCCATGAATGGGACAGCGGTCTCGGTGCTACCCAAGCGCAGGCCGTCCATAACGTCGCCCAGCGCCTTGAAACGTTGATTGAGCCCCCGCGCCATCAAGAAGGAGCCGCCCGCCGCTGCAGCGAGCAACGCCAGGCAGGCCATGGCTTCAAGCCAAAGCTGTCGCGTCAGGCCATCAATGCGCTCTTGCAGCACCTGGTTGAGGCGCGTCGCCCCCACTTCCCAAGTCGCAGTCAAAATACGCGGGAAATCGGCTTCGGTAGTGTCAGAAGCAATCGTGGTGGCGCCAAGCAGCGCCCCGCGCTCCTCCTCAACCATTTGATCGCCGATACTGCTCGCCTCCAGCAATTGCGTCTCAAGCCCGGCCGCAAGATTTGGCGCGGCCGCGATCGCACGCCCAAAAGCTTCGCGCGTCATTCTCGTTGCGACCTCAAGCGCATCGATCTTGGCCGCCACGACATAGGAGCGGTTCGTGCCGGTTTCAGTTTCGATTACGGCGTCCAGAGTAGATTCCGCCACCACCATGTTGGGGATTCTGTTCACCAATCCGTCCATCAAGTAGAAGCTTGAAAGCTCGGGATCCAAAGTCAGTTTCGAGCCGTCCGCGATGGCGACAAACAACTGCGCCGCCGCTTCGTCGCGCGCGATACCAGGCGCACTATTGGCGAAGGCGGCAAATTCCTCGCTTGTGCCGAACAATTCGTTCAACTCATCGGAGTCTTCCACGGCGCAGCAATTGGCGCCCTGCCAAGCATTCCACACGCGATACATGTAGCCTGCGCCGGCTTGCTCGTGCCGCGCAATGCTCAAATCTTCGAGATCGCCCGTGACGGTCGAGTACAGCCCTGCTGCAGACGACAGCACAAAGAGCCCCGACACGATACCGAGCCGGGTGCCGATCGAAAGATGCGAGTTGAACTTCTTGAACATGGCTCAATGCTTCCTGTGTGCTTCAATGTCCAAACGGAGTGATGGCGAACCGGAGACCTGCGATCCAAAGATCCTCGCGATCCCGGTCTCCGTTGGGATCGAACACAATTTGCACGTCCGGCTGCAGGCGCAGCCAAGGCGTGACTTGGTCTGAATAAGTAAGTTCAAGGCCAGTCTCGGCGCGCGCGGCATCGATGCCGCCATCGCGCTGATTGGCGCGAAATTTTGAATCAAAGCGGCCTTGATAGGCGCCGATCGAAAGCTGGCTGTCGGGACGCGAGGGCGCGACGTTGGTGAACAAAAGTCCCGCTTGCCAACCACTATTATACGGCGTCGTATCCCCATCTGAGACGCCGAGCCGAACGAACGCCGTGGCGTCCATCCAAAGCTCACGCTCTGCCGTCAAATAGGCGCCCAATGCGCGTTGCGACACTGGATCGCCAAGTCCGTTGAGGAGCCGGATATCGCCCTGCTCCTCGGTATACGTCCAAGCGCCGATATCGATGCTGGTGGCGCCAGCCCAAGTGAGTTCGCCGATCACCAACGCGCCGTTGTCGAACGAAGTATCGACGCCGTCGGCGTCGCCCAAAACGCTCGCATTGGCGTTCACAACCGCGAACCGGCCGGAAACATGCTCTGAGAATTGCGTCGCAAACCGCAACGCCAAACCCGTCGACGGGAAGATGGAAGGGCCATTCGGTCCTGTCGCCGCGAGTTCAGAGCCAATCCCAAACGCCGGCGCGATCAGTAACCCGGCAGATTCGTTCGCGTAGAACTCGCTGTTGACGTCATAGAGGCCAGCGCGGGTGTTGATCGCGCCAATATTGGTCTCAACCCAGAATTCATAGAGGCGCGCGCCCTGCTGGGTAACTTCAATATTGTCGACGCCCTGCAACGTGCCAGCCCTATCGTTCGGCGCACCACCGGCATTGTTGAGCAGATGCACGAACACGCTGGTATCGCGCCAGCCTGCAAGGCGCTGCATGTCGAACGTCGCTGCGATATCGAGGTTATCGAGATATTCGCCCTGCCGGTTCGCGCCGGCGATCGGACCTAGAACATCACCGGTATATTCAAGCTCGAACGCAACAGCATCATCAGCATGAGCAAGGGCGGGCGACAGACACGCGAGTGCGCCTGCCAATGCACTTGAAGCGACAAGGTGGTGCGAAAAAGCACGCCGGTTCATTCCGGCAGTGTGGGTTGAGGCCAGTAAACCGCTGTTTTCCGACGACCGCGAAACCCGTAGTCCTCCCGGACTAAACGGCCGCTTGATTTGCACTAAGCCCTCATAGCTCTCACGAACTATGTCGAAGATATAGGCCGCCACGCTTGTTTCCCCGCGCGCGCTTACAACTATCGACAATCACAATCGATTTTGTACGTAAGCATCGCTGGCGGGCAGACTGCGCGCATCGTGCGGAATGCTGCGTTAAGCGAAACGCGTCGAACGATTGATAAATCTCATTGCGAAAGATCAAGGCTCACGCGCTGAATGTCGTCAGCGTAAGCAAAGACTTCGAGCAAACCACAAAATGCAGGTAGCGACATTGAGTACTGAAATCACGTCCCAGTGTAAGGGATGTGCGTTCGCTGAGACTGGCGAATGTCCTGCAGGCAAAAGCTTTCCAGGCGGCCCGCTCCGCCGTGTAGCGCGCAAGCGATTCGAACCTGGCGAAGAGATCTACAAGGACAACGAGACGCCCAACACGGTCGCGATCGTTCGATCAGGCTGGGCAATGCAGAGTGTGCCCATGAAGGGTGGTGGGCGCCAAATTCTCACATTCTTGGTCACGGGCGATGTCTTTGACCAAGATGCCGTGATGCTTACCCAGACGCCAACCATGTTTGCGTCTTCAGCACTGACGCCGACAGAGGTCTGCTTTTTCTCGATCGATGAGTACCGCGCGCGGCTTCAAGGCGACATTCGCTCTCGCCGCTACGCCAAACGACATATACGCCGTCACCAGGCCCTGATGGCCAAACACATGATAGACATCGGCAGGCGGCGCGCGCCCGGGCGTTTGGCCGGCTTCCTGCTTGAGCTGCGCCAGCGATTGTCAGAGCGCGGGCTCATGCGCGAGGAAGCCATGCCCTTCCCCTTCACTCAGGAAGACATCGCCGACGCACTCGGTCTCACACACGCGCATGTCAACCGCACCTTGAAAGATCTCCGCCAGACCGGCGTCATTGAGTATAGCCCCGGCTCCCTCCGCATCCTCGACGTGGCGGCGCTGGCGGCGCTGGCGCCGGGCGCTATTCCAATCGCCTGACCGCCGGCCACCCGCGCCTGCACTTTTGTCACAGACTTTAAACGCCCTGTGGAACCAGGCGTTAGCCCTATTGTGCGATCATCGCCATGAGCATTGAGAAGAAGTCTCATGGCCCTAAAGCAGGCGCGCGATAAATTCTGGGCTGTGGCGGCGATGGGCTTAGCAGCCATCGCAACGCTCGCCTTCGGCATCTTTGTCTTCGCACAAAGAAGCGATGCTCTTGCCCGTGAACGGGAAGAATCCGTTATCACTAACGGGCTCGCCGCCCGCGTTCACGAAATCGAGCACCTCGTTGTACCCAACGCCGTATGGGACGACTCGGTCCGCAACCTCGACAATCATTTCAACGCGGCATGGGCCCATGACAATATCGGCCAATTCTACGAGAGCACCGGCGGCTTCGGCTTCGCCATCGTCTTGGACGCCAACGACAATGTTCGATACGCCATGCTTAATGGCGAAGACGCTGCACCATCTGAAGCTGCAGAGCACCAGACTACTGCGATAGCGGAAATTAGAACCGTCCGCGAGCGCGAGCGCGAGACCCGCCTCAATCGCGACGCCTTAGCAAACGCCAATCAGGCGAGCTCCATTCACTGGATCAACAATCGACTTTTCATCGTAACCGCAACACTCGTGCAGCCCGATTTTGGCCGCGCGCAATTGATCCACGAGCAAGCGCCGATTGTGCTGACCGGGCGCGAATTGGACCAAGACTTCCTCTCCGCATTTGCCGACCGCTACATGCTGGAAGATCTGCACTTGCATGAAGGCGATGCTATGAGCGAGCCAGCTCAGGCGCACGCGCCATTACGCAACGCAGGAGGCGACATCGTCGCAACCGTTGACTGGATCCCCGAGCAGCCAGGCATTGATCTCCTCTGGGAAGCACTTCCGGCGGTGATCGCACTCTTCACCGTGATGCTCGGCATCACGCTTGCGCTCTTTCTTCGCGCCCAGAATGCACGCAAAGGCCTCGAACTCAGCGAACAACGCTCGGCGCACATGGCGCGTCATGACAGCCTGACCCGCCTTCCCAATCGTGTTCACTTCGAAGAACTCATGTTCGACGCCGTCGTGCATGCAGCCAAGGCTAACTCGCCCTTCGGCGTCCTCTGCGTTGACCTCGATCGGTTCAAGGAACTCAACGACACTTATGGCCACGACATTGGCGATGAAGCGCTGAAACAAGCCGCCGAGCGCATCGCTTTGCGCGCCGGCGCCGGCAACGCTTGTGCGCGCCTCGACGGCGATGGATTTGCAGTGCTTGCCAGAGGATCGGGACGAGACGTTCAAGTCCTTGCCGATGAGATCGTCGCGGCTCTCGGGGCGCCTTTTGAACTTAGCGTCGGGGCGCGTCTGATCGGTTGCAGCATTGGTGTTGCGCTTTCTGACAAGGAGATCTTCGAACCGCTTGAAATGCTGCGGCGCGCCGACATGGCGCTCTTCCGCGCCAAAGCCGAAGGACGCGGCTGCTATCGCGTCTTCGACGATGCGATGGACGAAGAGCTGAAAACCAGGCGCGAACTGCGGGATGATTTGCGCACCGATCTTGCCGAAGGTCGCCTACAAATGGTCTATCAGCCTCAAGTTCGACTTTCCGGAGAGGTGGTCGGCGTCGAGGCGCTGGTGCGCTGGACGCACCGCACCAAAGGCCCTATTTCACCGGCAATCTTCGTTCCGCTCGCCGAAGAGTCCGGCCTCATTCAAGCGCTGGGTGAGTTCACGCTTCGGCAGGCCGCCAAGGACAGCCTGCGCTGGCCCGGCATCAAAACCGCGGTCAACGCGTCGGCGACCCAATTGCAAACACCAGGCTTCGTCGACAAAGTTCGCGAGATCGTCACTGAGGTCGGATCTCGGCCGAGCTGGATTGAGATCGAACTCACCGAAGGCGTTCTGTTCACCAACGAACAGCAAATGCGGGAAGCCCTGAGCGAGCTCCACGACTGCGGCTTCTCTATCGCGCTCGATGATTTCGGCACCGGCTATTCAAGCCTTAGCTACCTGCCGCGCTTCCCGATCGACAAAATCAAGATTGATCGCTCGTTCGTCACCGAGCTCGGACATGACGCCAAGTCCGACGCGCTCTTCGGTGCAATCGTGAGACTTGCTCAAGCTCTAGGCATGCGCGTCATCGCTGAAGGCGTCGAAACTCACGAGCAATGGTTGCGGCTGACGGCTGCTGGCTGCCCTAAGGTCCAAGGGTATGTGTGCAGCAAGCCGCTTTCAGCCGACGCGACGGTGGCGTTCATCCAACACCTCGATGGCGACGGCGAGCGCCCAAGCGTTATGTCGGCCTAAAGTATCAGGCCGCTCGCTGTGCGTTGCGCTTGCGCGGCAAGCCATCAACGAGATCTGATTTGACTTCAAATCGGGCCGAACGGGTAACGGGGTGGAAGCCCTTCTCCTCAAGGCTCAGCAGAACTTCATAGCCGCGCGCGCGCCAATATTCTTCAATCAGATCAGCAAGAGCCGCAGCGCCGGTCCGGGTTGAGTAATCTTGATCGTTGTCCTCACGCATGACTCACCTCCAAGGCAAGGCTAAGCCGCGCCGAGCAGGCTAGAGGTGAATGACAGGCTCGATTTTCATTGATTTTTATCACCGCGCTCAAGCGCAAAGCTCAACCGGCACTCGACGCCGCGACCGCCTCCGCCCGGCGCAGAACGCGCAGCAGATTGCCGCCGGCCAAGCGCGCCAAATCGGCATCAGACCAGCCACGTCGCATCAATTCCGCAAATAGGTTGGGATAGCCGTCAACACCATCCAAACCCGCGGGCAAGAATGGCACGCCATCCATATCCGCGCCGATGCCAACATTCTCCACGCCGGCAACATCACGGATATGCTCGATGTGGTCGGCAACCTCTGCAACGCTGGCCAGCGGACGAGGCGTCGCCGCTTCCCATTGCGTCATCGCCGCGCGAACCGCGTCTGGATCATTGGGATGCAGGGCCTTTTGGCGCGCCTCTTCACCTGCGCGTTGGGCGCTCCAAGCGCGAACCTCTTCCGAGACAAAGCCCGGATAGAAGTTCACCATCACCACGCCGCCATTTTGATGAACCAATTGAAGCACATCATCGGGCACGTTGCGCGGATGCGCGGTCAGCGCGTAGGCGGAAGAGTGCGAAAAGATCACCGGCGCCGACGCAACCTGGAGCGCATCGCGCATCGCATCGGCGGAAACGTGACTGAGATCAACCAGCATGCCGATGCGGTTCATCTCGCGGACAACTTCTTCCCCGAACGGACTTAAGCCGCCATGGCGCGGCGCATCAGTGGCGCTATCGACCCATGCCGTCGTCTTGGCGTGGCAAAGCGTCATGTAGAGCACGCCCTGCGCGCGGAAGCTTCGCAGCACTGCAAGGTTTGAATTGATCGGCTCGCCGCCTTCCATACCAATCATCGAAGCGATTTGACCGCGGCGATGAATGCGCACGATGTCGTCGGCACTCTCGGCGAAAGCAAAGACGGTCGGATACCTCGCGATGAGCTGGCGCACGACATCAATCTGCACCTCTACCGCCTCGGCCGCCTGGGCTCCTTGCAATTCTGCTGGAACGTAGACTGACCAAAACTGCGCGCCGATGTGACCGTGCCGAAGGCGTGGAATGTCTGTGTGAAGCGACGGCGTCAGACGGCTGGTATCTTGCGTCAGGTCGAGCCGCGTTATGTCACCGCCGAAATTGTCCTTGACCTGATCGGGCAGATCATTGTGTCCATCGATGAGCGGCGTGCGCGATAGAATGCGCTCGATGCGATTTTGCTCACGAGGCGTTGGCGCTACAGATTGACCCCATGCCGGGGTGGCGAGTGAAAGCGCAATCGCGCCAAGAACCGCAAATCTCAAATGCATCCCCTGCTCTTAGCAACACACTCCAAGACAAGCATCAGCCAGCTCTTCGAACGCCGGCCCACCTCGAATTGGATCACCGACCGGAACGCCGAGAGCTTCTCGCTCACGCGCCAGCAAATCTGCCGCCTCGCTTGCGCTCAAACTCGACGTATTGAGGCTGACGCCCGCAAAACGAACGTTTGGATTGGTGCGCGAACCTAGGCGGAGCGCAAGATCGGCCACCTCACTCACCGTGGGAAGCCTGTAAGTTGGATAGCCAAGCACATGCGTTCGTGCTGCGTCATGACAAACGACGATCACGTCAGGCTGGCTTCCGTGCAACAGCCCCAGCGAAACACCCGCGTATGCAGGATAAAAAAGCGATCCCTGGCCTTCCACAACATCCCAGTGATCCGGCTTGTTATCTGGGCTCAGCATCTCCGCCGCGTCTATCGGCATGCCACCGCCGCCCCCACCCAACCCGCACCATCTGATAAGCGTTTCAGAGACTAGCGTGGGAGACACACCAGCGGCAATTACTAAGC
The DNA here is from genome assembly GCF_001679665.1 of Candidatus Viadribacter manganicus. Lineage (GTDB taxonomy): Bacteria > Pseudomonadota > Alphaproteobacteria > Caulobacterales > Aquidulcibacteraceae > Vitreimonas > Vitreimonas manganica. The sequence continues at coordinate 2,530,978 of NZ_CP013244.1, read as the reverse complement.
CTCCCGCGCCCCACACGCGTAACCCGACAACTGCCGGAGGTGCGAAAAGGCAAAGCAAGGGGACACACTGCCCCGCCCTTCGCCTAGCGCGTGCGCGCCGCCACAAGGGGCGCACAAGCGCTCGTTCGACCTCACATTGATCTCGCTCAAGACCTCCGGCGCCTGACCCTATTGGATAGCATGGCGTGTGAAATCGAGGCTGCGCCTCACCCCCCGGAGGTCCGCTGTGGCTGAAGTGAACACGATAGGCTTCGGGGCGCCACTGCGCTGGCTCGCTTTGGGCTGGCAGGATTTCACGAAAACGTTCGCCCCTTCGCTGATCTACGGGACTGCCATCGCTCTGGTGAGCTTCGGCATTTGGCGGGCGCTGATCGAAACCAACCTGGCGTTTTGGGCGCTGACGCTGAGTTGCGGGTTTGTATTCATCGCGCCCATGCTCGCGATGGGCCTCTACGAAGCGGGCCGCCGTCTCGGCAACGGTGAAAAACCCACATTGAAGCAAATGATCTTCGTGCGCGGCGCGCTCCGATCAGATGTCTGCTATCTCGGGCTCGTGCTTGTCCTCATCTATCTGTTTTGGAGTCGGGTGGCGCAGATCGTCTACGGCTTGTCTACCTATCACCTGCACACGACGGTTAAGGAATTCATCGACTTCAGCATCGGCACCGCCGAAGGCCATACAATGCTCATCGCCGGGACGATCACCGGCGGCGCCATGGCCATGTTCACGTTCGCAATCTCCGTCATCTCTACGCCGATGCTTCTGGACGAGAAAGCAAACGTGTTCGAGGCGATATTCACGAGCCTCGCGAGCGTCGCGAAAAACTTCTTTCCTATGCTCTTTTGGGCGGCTCTCATCACCGCGTTGTTGATCGCATGCGCGGCCACATCGTGGCTCGGCCTTGCGATCGTATTTCCTTGGCTAGGCCTTGCCAGCTGGCGCGCCTATCGCGACATCACAGCGCCAAATCAAGTTCGCTAGGCGCGCGCCTCCGCACCAGCGCCAAGGTACCCAAACAAAAACGCCGCCACCTTACGAATCTGAATCTCTTCCGCGCCCTCGGTAATCCGATAGCGGCGGTGATGGCGATAGATATGCTCAAAAGGCTTGTGACGCGAATAGCCTAGACCACCATGCACCTGCATCGCGCGATCCGCCGCTTCGCAACAAAGACGGTTCGCCCAGTAATTGCACATCGAAACTTTATCCGAGAGTTCGAGTTCAATCTGCTTATGCGGCATGCGATCCATCTCCCAGGCCGTCTTTCGGATCAGCAGCCGCAACATCTCAACTTGCGTCGCCAATTCAACAAGCGGCCATTGGATCGCCTGGTTCTCCGCCAACGGCCTGCCGAAAGGCTTACGCTCACGCGCATACTTCACACTCTCATTGATGCAATAAACGGCCGCGCCAAGTGACGACGCCGCTTGGCGAATGCGATTTTGATGCAAGAAGCTCTGCCCGAGTTTCAGCCCTTTGCCGATCTCGCCCCAATACGCCTCTTGCGGCACCCATACATCGGTCAGCGAAAGCCGCGGATGGTCCGTCGGCATATTGAACGTCCAAAGATATTCTTCGATTTTGAGCCCCGGCGCGTCCGCCGGGACGATGAAGGTTGTGATGCCACGCGCATCGCCATCTTTGCCGCTCGTGCGCGCAAAGACGATGACGTGGGTGGCGACATGCATACCCGTCGTCCACATTTTCGCGCCGTTGATCAGCCAACCAGGCGCGCCGTTTCTTTCCCGTGGCGCCGCGCGGGTTTCCATGAACGTCGCGTCGGAGCCATGATTTGGTTCGGTCAAACCGAACGCCGTAGCCATGGTTTGATTGAGCAACTTGGCGCCATCGCGTTCGTATTGTTCGGCCGTGGCGAATTCCTTGAACATCACCACAAACGGGTTGTTGCTGACGATCGAATGTTCGTTTTGAAGGTCATTGTGAAGGCCAAGCCCCTTCGCCGCCAGATGCTCACGAATGACGGCGAGCCAGAGCTGCGAGCCGGCTTTGCCGCCCAACTCCTTCGGCCAAGCAAACCTCAAATGACCGGCAGCATCGGCACGCCGGCGCGCCTCTGCGAGCAGATCTTCCCACGCCTTCTTCGGCACACCACCGCGCTCCCAGTCCGTGCGCTCATACTCCCGCCGGTGGTCGAAATACTTGATATTGTCGCCCTCATTTTCGAGCGGCTTGATCTCACGATCAATGAATGCATCCAGTTCAGCCAGATACGCGACGAGCTCTTTCGGCAGATCAAAGTTCATGCGTCACCTTCTGCTTGTTGAAGCGCTCGTTGATAAGCCGCGTAGCTCGGTTGATCGATCGCCAGCTTTTCCATCGTGACCGCACGCAGATGCGCTGTAACGCCTGGAGACTGACGCGTGAGTTCGCCACTGCGAATGAGCGTGCAAAGGCGCAGGTTGAGCGCTTCAAGCGAAGCGTCTTCCCCAAGAAGCGCCCTCAGTCTGGCCATCTCGCGTGCATCTGACATGAGCTCAAGCTCCAAGGCGCGCTTCACAAGCTGGAGAGCCGCTGTCGCCATTCGCATCTCGAACTTGGCGCGCGCGCCCGTAGGATCGATCGAATTTAACTGATCGATCGCAAGATCAAGTATGACGGCAGGAGCTGGCAGATCTTGCATTCTACGCCTCCAGCAAATTCAGAAGATCGAGCTCGGTTTCGGACGTGCGACGCGCGATCATCGCGCGCTCAAGCCCCACCGCCGCGCCTTCACGCAACGCCACGCCAGACATCGTGCAGATCACCCCCCAACGCAGCGTACCCAACACCTCCCAGAAATGCGCGCTGCGACGATCAAAGCTTGCGCCGCCGGCGCGCTCATAGCCTGCGTAAAGCTCCTCTCGCGCGCCAAACCCACCGACGGGATTGTCTATCTCACCGAAGCGCCATGAGTTCACGCAGATCCAGCCAAGGTCTTCCATCGGATCGCCCGCGTGAGCCAATTCCCAATCGAGCACCGCGCGGACGCCCGTTCTATCGATCAGCAGATTGCCGGTCCGAAAATCGCCATGGACCATGCGAGGTTCTGCGACCTTGGCTGCGTTGTCGCGTAACCATCGCAGCGAGAGCTCGAACACCGGCCGGGGCCGTCCTTCGCTTTGATATTGCCGATCAAGCGCGTCGATAATTTCAAGACTGGAGGACCTCGGCAATTCCGTCGGGAGGGCCAGTTTGTGAATGCGCGCAAGAATTTCGCCACATTGGCGCGCCAATAGCGGCCGCACGTCTGCGTACGCTGGATCGCGTACGATCTTATGTCCGAGCGCCTCGCCAGGCACGTGCTCCATGAAGAATCCCGCGCCGAGATCGTCCTCTGGACGCAACACATAAAGCACGCGCGGGGAAGGCACATCCGCGGCATGTGCAAGCGTGATGAGTTCAGCTTCCAACTCGATCGGGATCGCGAGCGCGCTGCGCACGCGCTGCTCCGGCGTGCGCCGTAACACAACCAGCGCCTCCGTCACGGGAGAGCGCACCCCGATCGACCACAATTCTTGGCTTGCGCCACCCGACAGAAATTTCACCGATGAGATGCCAACGCCGTCCGGCATAAGCCGCGGCGCCAACTTGGTGAGATGCTCAATGCTTGGCGCGGACGCAGCCATGTTGCCTCGTTTCGTGTTCACATCCGCTCGATAATGATCGCGGGCGCCATACCACCCGCCGCGCACATGGTGACCAGGCCGCGCTTCAAATCACGGCGCTCTAGTTCGTCGAGCACAGTCCCAATCAGGATCGAGCCCGTCGCGCCGATGGGATGGCCGAGCGCCATGGCGCCGCCATTGACGTTGACTTTGTCCCGATCGAGTTTGAGATCGCGAATGAACTTCTCGGCGACAACCGCGAACGCTTCGTTGATCTCAAACAGATCGATATCATCGATCGTCAACCCTGCCTTCCGAAGCGCCTTTTGCGCCGCAGGCGCCGGTGCGTTAAGCATGAGCGTCGGACTATCACCGACATTCGCCGTGGCGATGACCCGCGCGCGCGGCTTCATGCCATTCTTCCTCGCATAGTCCGGTGACGCGAGCAGCACCGCTGCTGCGCCATCGACGACGCCCGATGAGTTGCCCGCATGGTGTACGTGCGTGATCTTCAAGTCAGGGTACACTTGCCGGATCAAGGCGCCGTAGGTCGTGCCGCGATCATCAAGCGGAAACTCGGCCAACGCCTCGAAGGCCGGCTTCAGCGCTGCGAGCCCCTCTATTGTCGTCTGCGGACGCGGGAACTCCTCATGATCGAGCGCAAGTGAACCATCTTCATGGTAGACTGGCACAAGGCTCTTCTTGAAATGCCCGCCCTCCAGCGCGGCGCCAGCACGCTTTTGACTCTCAAGCGCGAGCGCATCAAGCGTGGTGCGCGGGATCCCATCCAACGTCGCAATCGCGTCTGCGCAAACGCCCTGGTGCGATTGTGGATGACGCGCGCGCAAACGGAGATTGCCGGTGTCCATCATGAACGGCGTCTTTGGGTCCGCCGTGGACGCCGTATAGCTCATCATCTCCGTGCCGCCCGCGATGACAACCTCTTCCATGCCGGACATGATCTGCGCTGTGGCCAGATTTACGGTGGTGATGCCCGAGCCGCAGAAGCGATCGAGCGTCACGCCGCTCGCGCGGATATCGTAGCCCGCGTCGAGCAACGCCATGCGCGCCAAGTCACCGCCCTGCTTTCCACGTTGTGAAGAGGTCCCCCAAATGACGTCATCCACCTCACCGGTGCGCAGATTGTTGCGTTCAGCAATCGCTTTCAAAACCGTCGCGGCAAGCTGCTGAGGGTGGATCGCCGCCAGTGCGCCTTTTCCCACCTTGCCAATACCTCGGGGCGTGCGGCACGCATCAATGATCCAAGCTTCAGGCACGTTGTTCTCCATTTTGGACGACACGTTACTTGCATAGGATCGAAAAGCGAGCCCTGCACCGCGGCGAAGTGCGCTGAGAATTGATTGCGCGACAGCCTCGAGTTCCTACTCGCCGCACAGCGTTTTTCCGCTGCGTCAACGGTCGCAATCGGTGCCGGTCGCGCTCGATTTGCGCCGGGCACAATCGCTCAGACCTTGATCGCGTTTAAACGAAGAGAATTGGCGATCACCGACACGGAGGAAAGCGCCATCGCCGCGGCCGCGACCATCGGCGAGAGCAACTCGCCCGTCATTGGATAGAGCATGCCTGCCGCAATCGGCACGCCAGCCGCGTTATAAGCAAAGGCAAAAAACAAATTCTGACGAATGTTGTTCATGGTCGCGCGCGAGATCGTGCGAGCACGCACGATGCCGGTGAGATCACCGTGAAGCAGCGTGACGCCGGCGCTTTCGATGGCGACGTCAGTCCCTGATCCCATCGCAACGCCAACATCCGCTGCCGCAAGCGCCGGAGCATCATTTACGCCGTCGCCAGCCATGGCCACGACGCGGCCCTCACGCTTTAGTCGCTCAACGATACGAGATTTGTCTTCTGGAAGCACCTCCGCCTCGACCACATCGATGCCGAGCTTGCGCGCCACCGCATCCGCCGTGGTGCGATTGTCGCCTGTCAGCATAACCAGCCGCAGCCCTTGTGCCTTGAGCGCCGCAAGCGCGTCGGGCGTTGTCGCCTTGATGGGGTCGGCAATGCCAAATACCGCCGCCGCCACGCCATCCACGCTCACAAAGATCGCGGTCGCGCCTTCACGTCTAAGGTGTTCGGCTTTCTCGCCGAGCGCTGAAACATCTACCTTCAGCTCCGCTAAGTACTTCTCGGCGCCGAGCGCTATTTCACGCCCTTCCACGACACCGATCACACCCTTGCCAGTTGGAGAGTCAAAATCGGACGCCTCACCAAGCGCCAATCCGCGCTCCTTCGCTGCGGCGACGATCGCTTGTGCAAGGGGGTGTTCGCTTTGGTTCTCAAGACTTGCAGCAAGGTGCAAGACATCAGCTTCATTGTGATTGGCCGACATCTGAATGGTGATGACGGCAGGTTTGCCCTCGGTCAGCGTGCCTGTCTTGTCGAGGACGAGTGTGTCCACCTTTTCGAATCGTTCGAGCGCCTCAGCGTTCTTGATCAGCACACCGGCGCGCGCACCGCGACCGACGCCGGCCATGATCGACATCGGCGTTGCAAGGCCCAGCGCACACGGACACGCGATGATCAGCACCGAAACGGCGGCGATAAGACCGTAGGAGAACGCCGGCGAGGGTCCAAATAGCCACCACGCGATCAAGGTCACAACGGCGATGCCAATAATTGCCGGCACAAACCAGCTCGAAACCTTGTCGGCCAGCCGCTGAATTGGCGCACGCGAACGCTGCGCGGCCGCGACCATGTGCACAATGCGAGAAAGCATCGTGTCGGCCCCAATGCGATCTGCTTCAATGACCAAGGCGCCAGTGCGATTGAGCGTGCCGCCAATGACCCGCGCGCCAGGCGCCCTTGTTACGGGCATGGATTCGCCAGTGACCATCGATTCATCGATCGTCGAGCGTCCTTCCCGAACGATGGCATCCACCGGAATTTTCTCACCGGGGCGAACACGAAGGCGATCGCCAACGACGATTTGATCAAGCGGCACTTCTGCTTCGGCGCCATTCTTGATGCGGCGAGCCATCTTCGGTGTGAGATCAAGCAGCGCGCGAATAGCGCCGCCAGTTTGCTCGCGCGCCCGCAATTCAAGCACTTGGCCAAGCAGAACCAATACCGTGATGACCGCGGCCGCCTCAAAGTAGACTGCCACCAGGCCATAATGATCGCGAAACTCAGGCGGAAAGAGGCCAGGCGCCAGCAGCGCCACGGCACTATATGTCCACGCCACTCCGGCACCCAACGCGATCAGCGTAAACATGTTGAGATTGCGGGTCTTCAGCGATTGATAAAAGCGCTCAAAGAACGGAAAGCCCGCCCAGACAACGACCGGTGTCGCCAACACAAATTGAAGCCACGGATTCCAACTTGGCGGCACGAGCCGATCGATGCCAAGCAAATGCCGCCCCATTTCCAGCACAAGCACCGGTAGCGCGAGCGCAGCGCCGATCCAAAAGCGCTTGGTCATATCGGCCAATTCCGGATTTGGACCGCTATCGGCGCTCGGCGTCATCGGCTCCAACGCCATGCCGCAGACGGGACAAGATCCTGGACCGTCGCGCACGATCTCGGGGTGCATCGGACACGTCCAGTTCACACCCTTGGGCGCATCGACCGGCGCCGTCACATGATGATGCCCATGACCGGCGCCATGACCGTCACCCGGCTTATGCGCCGAACAGCGCGAACTCACCGGCGCCGCCTTCACATATTTCTGCGGCGCCGCCGCAAACTTCGCTTTGCAATGAGCACTGCAAAACAACACCTCGGCGCCATCGTGCGTAAGACGATGCGGCGTATCGGCGCCAACCTCCATGCCACAGACGGGGTCTCGAAATTTCTGGCCGCCCACCGCAGAATCGTTGGTTTGGTGCTCGTGCATTTTACTGTTCCAAGGTGTTGGGTTCTTCGCTTGAAACTCAGCGTGCACCTTCCCACAATGGGAAGGTCAACAGAGAAAATTGAACGCCCCTCATGAACATAGGTCAGGCCTCAGAGAAGTCCGGCGTTACGGCCAAAATGATCCGCTATTATGAGGGCGTCGGCCTGCTGGCTTCCGCCGCGCGCCGAGCAAACGGGTATCGCGACTATGGCGACGCTGACGTGGCCGTGCTGCAGTTCGTCAGGCGCACGCGCGACCTCGGCTTTTCGCTGGAAGAGGTTTCAGCCCTGCTGGCGCTTTGGAGCGACAAGAAGAGACCTTCGCGAGAAGTGAAGAAACTCGCCGAAGCGCACGTCGCCGATCTTGAACACCGCATTCGCGAAATGCGTTCGATCATAAAGACACTGCGCGGCTTGGCGCAAAATTGTCACGGCGACGAACGCTCCGACTGCCCGATCTTGGACGATCTGGCCAAGCCCAGGAAGCTTGGCCCTGCCCGGCGCAAGCGCGCCTAGTGCGCGTGCGGCGCGGCGGGTGTCTCGCTGGGCGAATGGTGCGCGCGCATCTCGGCGCAATGCTGCATCATCTGCTCGTGGGTCATGCCGCCATGCTGGGCCGGATCGTGCTCGGCCGGATTATGACCGCCCTGCGCCTGATGCTGCTCCATCATCTGGCAGTGTCGCATCATCTCTTCATGGCTCATGCTTCCACGCTCCATGCCATGCCCCATGCCGTGAGCCGTGGCGCACCCGCCCAAGGCTGCGGCTGACAAAAGCGCTAACGCAATCATTCCAGAACGCATTCGAGATCCTCCTGCCAGCCTGCGCAATCCAGCGCCGCGCCTACCCAAGATACGCATCTGCGTCAAAAACCCCTCGCTCACGTTCATGGCCTTGAGGGAAATCAAACCAGCGTGCGTAATCAATGCTGCGAGGCGCAGTCTCGAGGAGCCCATGTCCAATCTTGATAACCTGCTCGCCGCGTGGTCCGGGCGCACCCTCCCAGGCGAACTCAATCAATTGGAGGCGCACGTCTGGGCCCGGCTCAGCGCGCGGGATCGCACATCCCTATCTGGCCTATCTGGCCTATCTGGCCTATCTGGCGTCCTCGGTTTTCGCGCCGCCCTAGTGGCTTCCGTACTCGCTATCGGGATCGTCGCCGGAGGCGCCGCGAGCGCCACTCAAAAGCCTGAAGTCTCCCCCTTCGCGATGCACTCGGCCTACGCGCCGTCAACACTTCTCGAAGGTGGTCCGTGAATCTCTCTTGGCGTGGGCTCGCGATCACCGCAGCCGTTGCATTCGCTGCCGGCGTTGGCGGCGTATGGGTCGGGATGACCGGTATGCACGCGCTGCACCACGCACGCCCTGGCCTACACGACGTCGTTCACGAGCGCCTTGATCTCACCCAAGAGCAAATCGAGCGCATTGAAATCATTGAATCCGAGTTCGCAACACGCCGCCGCGCCCAGGAAGCAGAAATGCAAGCCGCGAACGCGGAGCTTGCCGCCGCAATCCGCGAAGAGCACGGTTACGGACCCCGTGTGACGGCGGCCGTCGCGCGCTTCCATCACGCCATGGGTGAGCTTCAGTCCGAAACGATCCGCCATGTCTTCGCGATGCGCGAGGTGCTGACGGCTGAGCAGCAGGCGATATTCGACACCACCGTCGTCGACGCGCTTACCGCAGAACAACAATGACAACCCCCGACGAGCGCGACGACGCAGCGCTCGTGGCGGCCGTCCTGGCCGGCGATGAACGGGCGTTCGGGCAATTGATGCGGAAACACAAAGATAGCCTCTATCGCTTCATTCGTGGCTACACCGGCGATGCTGGTGAAGCCTACGATCTCGTGCAGGAGGCTTTCGTCGCCGCTTGGCACGCGCTCTCGCGCTTCGATCAACGCCGATCCTTCGGCGTCTGGCTAAAGCGCATTGCCATCAACAAGTGCCGCGATTGGCGCCGCAGACGGGCCGTGCGCCAATTCTTCTATAGTGCCGAAGACATTCACCAGCCCGGCTTTGATGTGGCGGCGATCGAACAGGCGCCGACCGATCAAGACGAAGATCTAGCGCGCCTCGACACGGCCATCGCCGCCTTGCCGCCGAATCTCAAAGAGCCGCTGCTCCTCTCGCTGACCGAGAATCTGTCTCATCGCGCCATCGGCGAAACCCTCGGGATTACCGCCAAGGCCGTAGAAGTGCGCATCTACCGGGCCAAGCTCGCCATCAGCCAGGCGCTTGAGAGCAAATAACCTGTTGACCTTCCTATCGTAGGATAGGTGCACACCCTGCGGCGACCGTGCTTCTTCACCATGAGGGAAACGCGGCCGCCGCGCGTATTTCTCACACAGTCTGGAAACTGAGCCCAACCTCGCATGCGTCCTCTTCCCTTCATCGGATTTCTGGCGGTCTTCGCGGCGGCAACGCCCGCCCTAGCCCGCGAATACGATCTCGTCATCGACGACGCGCGCATCGAAATCGCCGGACGCGTCACCGACGGCATGATGATAAACGGTCAACTGCCGGGACCAACTCTGCGCTTCACCGAAGGCTTAGAGGCTGTGATCCACGTTCGCAATGATAGCGACGCGCCAACCTCGCTGCATTGGCACGGGCTCTTCGTGCCCGCAGAAATGGACGGTTCTCCGGGCTTCTCCGGCTTCCAAGCCATCCAGCCTGGTCGCTCTTTCACCTATCACTTCACCATCCGTCAGCACGGCACGTACTGGTACCATTCACACTCGGGAGGCCAGGAGCAAATGGGACTCTACGCGCCGCTCATCATCGAGCCAGCGACTGCCGAGACCAACCCACCCGATCGCGACTACGTTGTCCTCCTCTCGGACTTCACCAGCGAACATCCCGATCGCATCTTGAACAACCTCAAGGTGGATTCTGGCTATTACAACAACTATCACCGCACGATCGGCGACTTCTTCCGCGACGCACGAACCTTCGGCTTTGGCGCAGCACTTCAAGATCGTCTGGCGTGGGGCCAAATGCGGATGGACCCCACCGACATTGCGGATGTGACCAACTACACGTTCCTGCTCAACGGCCATCCAGCTACAGACAACACATCCTTTCTCTTCCGCCCAAATGAACGCGTGCGCCTGCGCCTCATCAATGGCTCGGCGATGACGTATTTCGACTTCCGCATTCCTGGGCTGAAACTCACCGTTGTTGCCGCCGATGGCCGCGACGTCGAACCCGTAGAAGTCGATGAGCTTCGCATCGCGGTCGCCGAAACCTACGATATCATTGTCGAACCGCGCGAGGACGCTGCATACACCATCTTCGCTGAATCGATGGATCGCAGCGGCTATGCACGCGGCACTCTGGCGCCGCGTCTCGGCATGGAGGCCGCAATCCCGAAGATGCGGCCGCGCGCCATTTTGACCATGGCCGATATGGGCATGTCGCATGGCGATGCGTCCGCCGATATGCCGATGGATCATAGCCGAATGGACCACGGTGCGGATCACGGCGCCATGGATCATAGCCAGATGGGCCAAATGGATCACAGCGCTATGGGCCAAAGCGCCGATAGCCATCAAGGTCACGACATCAGTTCCGGTCTCGGCGCCAATGGCGGTGTCGATGGATCGGGCCGGCCTTATGGGTGGGGCTCGGAGTTTCCGGCAGATGCGCGCGTGCTTACATACGCCGATCTCGCCTCAGCAACGCCGCAACGAGATACGCGCCCCGCAGAGCGCGAAATCATTGTTCGTCTCGGCGGCAACATGGAGCGTTACAACTGGACAATTAACGGCCAAAGCATGGAAGATGCCCCGCCGATCAACCTCGCCTTCGGCGAGCGCGCGCGTCTCACCTTCATCAATGAGACGATGATGGCGCACCCGATGCACCTACACGGCATGTTTGTTCAACTTGAGAATGGCATGCCAACTGAGCGGCTGCCCGACAAACACATCGTCTCGGTCGCCCCCGGTCAAACCTACTCGGTGCTGCTCACCGCCGATCAGCCAGGCGAATGGGCGTTCCACTGCCATCTTCTCTATCACATGAACGCCGGCATGATGAGCCGTGTCGTCGTCGCACGCAGCGATGGCCAACCCGCCGCATACGACAACGCCAATGCGCATGGAGGCCACCAATGAAGCCTCTCATTCTAGCGCTAGGCTTATCGCTTGCAGGCGCGAACGCAGCGCAGGCGATGGATGAGCAAACATTCCATATGGTGCGCGGCGAAGTGGACGGCGCTGAGATCGACGGCGCTGACATTTTCACATGGGCCGGCGAAGCCTGGATCGGCGGCGACACCAATCGGATTTGGTTCAAAACCGAAGGCGAGATCGAAGACGGCGATGTACACGGCGCTGAAGTGCAAGCACTCTGGAGCCGCAACATCTCCGATTTCTGGGATCTGCAGGCCGGCGTGCGCGTCGATCTTCAACCCGACACCACGACTTACTTGGCAATAGGCATTCAGGGCCTTGCACCTTATCGGTTCGACACCGAGGCCACAGCGTTCCTAAGCGAGGAAGGCGATCTTAGCGCCCGCCTCCACCAAGCTTTCGACCTCCACCTCACACAGCGCCTCATCGCTGAGCCGCACGTCGAACTCAACGCCTATGCGCAGGACATTCCCAAGCGCGACATCGGCGCAGGTCTCTCGGATGCGCAACTGGGCCTCCAAGTCCGCTATGAAATCACGCGCAAGTTCGCACCCTATCTGGATTTCGTCTGGGAAAGCGCACTCGGCGAGACAGCGTCCATCGCCCGCTCGAATGGCGAGGATGTCCGCAGCCAATCCGTGCGCGCCGGCATCCGCTTTTGGTTCTGAAGGAGATGAGAATGAAACGTATCTTGTTTGCGCTCGCCATGGTCGCGGCGCCGATGCCGGCCTTTGCCGATCACACGCACGAGCACGGCCAAGATCAGCACGCGGACCATAACGCCGCCAGCTCGCAAATGCTTGCGGCCTCAACACCAAGCGACGGCGCCACGCTCGCTGTCGCGCCGCGCACCATGGCGCTCACCTTTGCGCATCCGGTCATGCTGCAAACCGTCGCCATAACGGGCCCTAACAATACGCCAGTCAACGCGAGCTTTCGCCGCCCGAGCGCGCCCACCGGCGCCTATTCTGTCGCCCTGCCGGCGCTCGCCGCCGGCGCCTACGAAGCACGCTGGACTGCGAGCGGCGCCGGCCACTCGATGAACGGCGTCATTCGGTTCACCGTTCAATAAATCGCACGCCCGGGGGAAGAGCGATGAAGTTAGCGCGCGTTGCGTCCTTTGTGCACAAGTGGCTCGCACTACTTGTGGGCATTCAAATTGTGTTCTGGGTCGTCAGCGGGCTTTTCTTCACGCTCTTTCCCATCGAGCAGATCCGAAGCGAGAACCTCATCCGGCCGGCGCAAGCAGAGGTTATCGATACCGCGACGCTGGCCTCCCTCGTCTCGCTGCGCGGCCCGCAAGACGCGTTGCCGACAAAGCTCACCATCGAGCGACGCGCCAGCGGGCAAGTTATTGTCGCTGAATTCGCCGAAGCGCCGCCGGCGCTCTACGACGCCGCCACCCTGGCGCGTCTTTCGCCTCTCAGCGCGGCTGAGGCGAGCGCTATCGCGCGCACGCACGTCACCCTCAGCTCAGCGCCCACGAGCACAACGCTCGTCAATGAGGAAACGTCCGAATATCGCGGCGCCTTGCCGGCGTGGCGCGTCCAGTTTCCTGAAGGCGGCCTTTCAGTCTACGTCGCGCAAAATACTGGCGCGGTCACAGCGCGCCGCTCCGATTTATGGCGCATCTACGATACGCTTTGGGCTCTCCACATCATGGATTGGCAAAACCACGAAGACTTCAACCACCCGCTCATCATCATCGTCACTCTGATCACGCTCCTTTCCGTGATCACCGGCATCGTGCTTCTCCCCTATCGCATTCGTTTCCGGTCAGGTCTCAAACGTCCTTAGAAGGCGCTGAACGCGTCTTATCGGCGCGCCAAGTCCTATTCGCCCCTTGATGCTCACAACGCCAAGTCCGATCTGGCTGAAGCATGGGCGCGTCTGGACAATGACATGGGACACAAAATCACTATCGGGGAAGCGCGCTCGGGCGGCGCTGATGGACTTATTGTGAATTGCATCGCTGCGCCGACCCGCATCGGTGGGTGTCGCCACTCGAGCACGCTCACAATGATGCTAGCGATCGCGCTTTGGGGCGAAGATCGTCGGTTGGATGATTTGCGCCTGCGCTGTTCTTGTTGTGGCTCACGCAGGATCGAAATCCGACCCGACTATGACAACAGACCGGGGCGCGGGACCTGAACAACCCCTGATCTCCGCACGGTTCCGACAACTGGGCTAATTGCCGCCCTCGGCGACCCCCCGCCTCGCGTAGAATGTCGGCGACGCGACGCCCATCGATCGTGCACACAGCCAGAACACGATCATAAGTGATCATCGCGCGTCCATTGCGACCAGTTGAACTACGACACCGCATCTGGCGACCAAGTAAAACGCGCTCAGCGATTGGAGGACTGGAATAGCGGCGCGTATCTCAGCGATCGTTCAAGCGAATACACATGTACTCGCGCCTACAGCTCGATCCAATAACGGCCATTGGCTTAGATGCGCCGCAGAACGAACATTCGCGTCCGCTGTACGACGGGCAAGAAATCGCCGGCGGGAACAATTCTGCACTTCCTACACGCCACGATTCAGTCCGGCGTTAAGTCTTCCTCGGTTTCGCCAGCGCGGAGTGTTTCCAGTTGCAGCTCCAACAATTTCTGGAGCGTAGTTTGTGTTTCAGCGTCCATTGACGTCGCAAGCTGCAAGCGCATGCGCACGATATTCGTCCGGGCGACAAAGGCATCCATTGGAGTCATGAAAAACCTATAAACCTGCGATTGCGCGCTCAAGCAATCCGCGAACCGGCTCGGCCACGGCAGCAAGTGCGGGGTTTTCCACGGCCTGCATCGAAGCGACCGGATCGACAGCGGCGACTTCAATGCTTCCTGGGCCGGCTTCCCGCACGATCACGTTGCACGGCAACATGGTTCCAATCTTTGACTCAATCGCAAGCGCGCGATGAGCGTATTGCGGATTGCAGGCGCCGAGAATGACATAGGGCGACATATCCACGCCGAGCTTGGCCTTCAGAGTTGACGCAACATCAATTTCGCTAAGGACGCCAAATCCATGCGCTGCGAGAACCTCTTTGGTCCGCGCGACCGCATCTTCAAACGTAGCCGCTAGCATCTTCGAGAAATAGTAGCTCATGCTCTTTGCTTCTTATCTACCCTGCTCGCTCGCACTTAAGCGTCCGACGGCGAGTCGTTGCGGCGCGACCTATTTGATCTTCGTAAGCCGCAAATAGGGTCTCACCGTTTCCCAGCCTTGAGGAAAGAGACCCTTGGCCTCGGCGTCTGGGATGGACGGCGGAATGATCACCTTGTCGCCAGGGTTCCAGTCGGCCGGCGTGGCGATCCGGTTCGCGTCAGCAAACTGCAGCGCGTCAATCACGCGCAGTATCTCATCGAAATTGCGACCGACATTCATCGGATAGGTCATCGTAAGGCGTATCTTCTTCTTAGGATCGATGATGAACACTGAACGCACCGCCTCGGTCGAGCTCTGTTCAGGATGGATCATGTCGTAGGCTTTGGCGATTTTCAGATCGGGGTCGGCGATGATCGGAAATTGCAGGTCTGTGTGCTGGGTCTCGTTGACGTCCGATATCCACTTCAGATGCTCCTCGACGCTGTCCGTCGACAGGCCGAGCGGCTTCACATTTCGCGTTTCGAATTGTGCCGCGAGCTGCGCGGTGCGGCCCATCTCGGTGGTGCACACAGGCGTGAAATCGGCCGGGTGACTGAAGAAGAAGACCCAGCTCTCGCCCGCCCACGCATGCAGACTGATCTCGCCCTTGGTGGTGGCGACCGTGAAATCGGGCGCGACGTCGCCGATATGAAGTGACACTGCCAATTCCGTTCTCTCAACCGGCCGCCAGCGCGGCCGGGCACGAGATTTTGTTGCACGCGCACACATTTACATCTGTACCCAATCGCACACTTGCCGCATCGCGCTCAGAGCAAGGCGACCGACTGACTAGGGCCAAATCAGCGATGGTTTGACTTAGCGAATTGAATGACCCCGCCAGTACCGGAGCCGATCGTCGATGCGTTTCTGTCGGTCGGTCGCTCTCATCCAAAAGTGACATGAGACTCTAATCTATTGCTTTCGCATTCCGCAGGTGTTGAGGCGGAGCAACGCGTACGCGGGACAAAATCCGATCATGCCCGTAAGCAACGGTATAAGGCCGAACCAAGCCCAAGGTGTCTTCGGCCCGATGAACACGAGCAACAATATCGCCAGTCCGACAATCACACGTATCGCGCGGTCGACGGCGCCCTCATTGATTTGCATGTCGCGTCTCCTATTCAGCGGCTTTCAGTTTCGAAAGATGTGGGTCCGCGATGTTGGGGGATGCATCCAATGGCCTCTCGTCGTCGCGCATCACAACGTAAATCGCCGGGATCACCAGCACCGTAAGCAGTGTCGATGAGGCAAGACCGAAGAGCAGTGAGATCGCGAGCCCCTGAAAGATCGGATCGAACAGAATGACGGTCGCGCCGATCATTGCGGCAAGCGCCGTAAGCATGATTGGCTTGAACCGGATGGCCCCGGCTTCCAGCAAGACGTCGCGGAGCGGTCGCTCCACCGTTTTGGCATGACGGATGAAGTCCACCAGCAGAATCGAATTTCGGACGATGATGCCCGCGAGCGCGATGAAGCCGATCATCGATGTCGCCGTGAATGGCGCATTGAAGAGGATGTGCCCGATCACGATGCCAATGAGTGTGAGCGGTATCGGCGTCAAAATGACCAGAGGCAGTTTGAAGCTTTTGAACTGCGCCACCACGAGAATGTAGATAGCGAGGATCGCCACCATGAACGCTGCGCCCATATCGCGGAAGGTCACGTAAGTGATCTCCCACTCACCATCCCACAAAATCGAAGGCGCGTTCTCGTTCGCGGGCTGGCCATGCATTAGGATTTGCGGCCGCTCTACAGCGCCCCAATCGTGCTCGCGCACGAGCCGCTCCACATCGAGCATTCCGTAGATCGGCGCCTCATACGCGCCGGCAAGTTCCGCCATCACCATTTCGGCGTAGCGACCGTTGCGGCGGAAGATGGGATATGATCCCTCTTCCTCCTGCACCGACACCAACTCGCCCAGTTCGACGAGGCGCGCCCCGTTCTGCGTCGCCGCAACCGGCATCGACGCCAAGTTCTGGTTCCAAGACCGCGCTGATTGCGGCAGTCGCAGCGCGATCTCGATTGGATTGCGTCCTTCACCGCGATGCGAGTAGCCAATCACTTGACCGCCCATCGCGACCGCAACGCTATCCATCATGTCGCGTTCGGAGACGCCGAAGAATTCTATCTGCTCGCGGTTGGGCGTGAGGCGCAGGCGAGGCCGCGGAACGCCATAACCATTGTCGATATCCACCAGATACGGAACCTGGCGAAAGATGTCCTGCAGCTGTCGCGCCGTCTCGCGGCGGGTTCGCGCATCTGGACCATACACTTCCGCCAGCAACGTCGCGATAACTGGCGGACCAGGCGGCACCTCGACGATGCGGATGACCGATCCTTCCGGCAACGAGAGAGCCTGGAGGCGCCGGCGCAGATCAAGTGCGATGGCGTGGCTCGTACGGCTGCGCTCGCCTTTTGGCAGCAGGGTCAATTGCAGATCACCCAATTCCGGGCGCTGGCGCATATAGTAGTGCCGAACGAGGCCGTTGAAGTTGAAGGGCGCAGCCGTGCCTGCATACGCATCCACGGATACGACTTCGGGCACACTTTGGGAAATGCCGGCAGCTTCGATGAGGACGCGCTCGGTGGCCTCTAGTGAGGCGCCCTCAGGCAGATCGACAACAACTTGCACTTCGGACTTGTTGTCGAACGGCAGCAGCTTCACACGCACTGTGCGTGTGGCGAACAGCGTGCAGGCAACCAAAGTCGCGACACCAACAATGACCAAAAACCGACGCGCTCCTTTGCGGGAGCGAATAATGGGCGCGGCGACGCGGCGATAAAGCCGCCCGAACAAGCCTTCTTCGTCGTGCCGGTGCGCTGCCCCTTGCGCCGTAGCGGCCTCATTCTTCGGCGCAAACTTGAGCATCAGCCAAGGAGCGATGACGACTGCGACGAAGAATGAAAACAGCATTGCTGCCGAGGCATTGGCCGGGATCGGCGCCATGTAGGGCCCCATCAATCCGGAAACGAACATCATTGGCAGCAACGCCGCTACGACAGTGAGCGTTGCGACGATTGTCGGATTTCCAACTTCGGCGACGGCCGCGATGGCGGCGTCGACGCGCGAACGGCCATCACGCGCGGCCCAATGGCGCGCGATATTCTCGATGATTACGATTGCGTCGTCGACGAGAATGCCAATGGAGAAAATGACGGCGAACAGGCTGACGCGATTGATCGTATAGCCCATGAGATTAGACGCGAAGAGCGTGAGTAGGATCGTGGTCGGGATCACCACCGCCGTCACCATCGCCTCGCGTCGCCCAATAGCGAAGAAAATCAGCGCAACAATGGAGAGCGTCGCCAAGCCAAGGTGCAACAGCAGCTCGTTCGCCTTTTCATTCGCGGTCTCGCCGTAATTGCGCGTGATGGCGACGTCTACGCCTTGTGGGATCAAGCTTCCTTCCAGCGCTCTCAACCGCGCCTCGATGGCCTGAGAAACCACGACGGCATTGGCGCCGTCTCGCTTGGCGACGGCGATACTTACCGCCGGCGCCATGCGTTGATGTTCGCCGTCGCGCGTGAAGCGCCAAACACGAGCTTGGTCCTCGCGAGGCCCGAGAGTCACCTCGGCGATATCACGGATATAGACGGTTCGGCCGTCAGCCGCTTGCACCGTAAGCAGGCCGATCTCCGCCGGATCATCCAACGTTTGGCCAACGGCGGTGGAGTTTGTGCCCTCGCGTCCACGCAGATCTCCGCCGGGAAACGCGCGGTTCGCATTGCTGACGGCTTCAATGACGCGGCCCAGCGGTACGCCGTAAAGAGCGAGGCGACCGGGGTCAGGGGCGACGCGAATTTCCTGTGGCCGCCCTCCAACGATGAAGGTGAGACCCACATCGTCTACCTTCATCAGCTCGCTCTGAAGCTCATCAGCGACCCGATAAAGCGCACTATCATCCCACCGATCCGCGGCCATCGCGCTCGGAGAGAGTGTGATCACCATGATCGGAACATCGTTGACGCCGCGCGCCACGATCTGCGGCTCTGGTATGCCAACCGGAATACGATCGTAGTTAGCTCTGATTTCCTGCTGGATGCGAACGATCGCATCGTCGGGATCAGTGCCAACGAGAAAGCGCGCCGTTACGAGGGCACGATCATCTTCTGTCTGGCTGTAGACGTGCTCGACACCCTCGATGCCCCTTACGATCGTCTCAAGCGGCTTGGTTATGAGTTCCACAGCGTCGGGCGCACGCAGGCCGTCAGCCCGCACGCTGATGTCCACGAGAGGCACCGAAATTTGCGGCTCTTCTTCGCGCGGTATGGTGAACAGCGCGAGCAGCCCTACCGCGAGCGCCGTCAACAAGAATAGCGGCGTGAGCGGCGAACGGATCGTGCCCTTCGTCAGCGAACCGGAGATCCCGAGGCTCATGTCCGCGCCTCAGGAGGAACTATGACATCCCCTGGTTCAAGACCGGATAGTATTTCCACACCATCCGCCATCGCCTCCGTTGGCACGGCGCTGCCGCGTTGGACCGGCGCATCAATGACAGCGCCTTCTGCGCGCATGAGGCGCACATAGTCGACACCGTACCTAGTCTGGATATAGCGCGCCGGGATGACGATCGCCTCGCGTTGGCCTGCTGGGATTAGGACACGCACGCGCGCTCCGACAAACCCGCCTTCAAGTCCGCGCGCATCCAAATCGGCCATAACGCGGCCGTTCTCAATCGCGGGGTAGACTTGGCGCACGCGCACAGAGAGCGCCTCTGCGCCCTCATCTGTGCTGAGAATGCGGATGTCCTGCCCTTCTTGAATGTACTGCGCTTGGCCTTCAGGAAGTTCCAAGCGAAGCACGCGCGCACCGGTGGCGATCGCGACGACAACTTCGCCAGGCATCACCACGGCGCCTTGTGGGATCGGCGCGCGTGTAACTCGACCATCCGCAGGCGCAAGCACTCGTCCCTGCGCGCTGGCCTCAGAGAGGGCGCCGCCCTGCGAACGCGCGGCGCGCAGTTGGGCCTCCGCCGCGCGTGTATCCGCATTGATCTGATCCATGCGCGCCTGGGCGAGGAAACCGCGGTCGAACAACACTTGAAAGCGCGCTTGATCGGCCCGCGCGCGCTCTGCGGCCGCTTCGGCTGCAGCCACAGTGGCTGCGCCAGCCTGCGCCTCGAGCGCTAAGCGCTGATCGCTAATGATCGCGACGACCTGACCGCGGCGCACCTGATCGCCTTCGCGCACCAAGAGGCGACTGAGCGTGCCCCCGATGCGGGCGCGCGCATCCCCAACATCACGGCTTGTTAGGATTGCCGACACCGTCTTGTAGTCGGGAACCGCCGCTCGCTGGATCAACAATTGCTCTCCAGCCGGGGCAGAAGGCGCATGCGCGACAGGCAGCTGGCGCCCGCAGGCGCCAAGCAGAACCAGTGCTGCAAGCAATCCTTGAACCCGTCTCATCGCCGACTCCTCGTCTGACCCTGCGACGCTACGGCTCTCCTGACCTTGCGTGAGATCAAGGCGGCAGCTGCCGGAACAGCGATATTCTCAGCACAGCAGACTCGCATACTTGCGTATATACGCATGTTCTAATATATATGCAACGACGCTCCGAGCGTCGGGAGGAAACAAGATGGCGACCGTTGCAATACTTGGCGCCGGTCTAGGCGGAGTTCTGGCGGCCTATGAGATCAAAGCCGAAGCGAGCGCCTCAGACAGAATCGTCCTCATTTCCAAGGGCGATACCTACCACTTTGTACCCTCCAATCCGTGGGTGGCAGTGAGCTGGCGTGATCGCGACGCCATCGAAGTGCAGCTGCCCTCCGTGATGAAACGCAAGGGTATCGAGTTCCTGTCGATGGGCGCAAAGCGCGTCCATCCTGCTGAAAACCGGCTTGAGCTGAGCGATGGGACGTCGCTCGTTTACGACTATCTCGTCATCGCAACAGGGCCCGATCTCGCGTTCGACGAGATCGAGGGCCTCGGACCCGAACGGTTCACCCAATCGATCTGCCACGTGGATCACGCGGAACGCACAGCAACTGCATTTGACGTATTCTGCGACGCGCCCGGTCCCATCGTAGTCGGCGCCGTTCAGGGCGCATCCTGTTACGGACCTGCCTACGAGTTCGCGATGATCCTCGACACTGAGCTGCGCCGCCGTAAGCTGCGTGACCAAGTGCCGATGACGTTCGTAACCGCCGAACCTTACGTTGGCCACCTTGGTCTTGATGGAGTTGGCGATACGAAGGGCTTGCTCGAAAGCGAAATGCGCGAGCGGCACATCAAATGGATCACCAACGCGCGCGTCGCCAAAGTTGAAGCCGGCAAGATGAAAGTTGAAGAGCTAAGCGACGACGGCGCCGTCAAGACCACCCACGAACTGCCCTTCAAGTTCTCGATGATGCTCCCGGCCTTCCGAGGCGTTCCAGCGATCTCGGGTATCGAAGGGTTGGTCAACCCGCGCGGGTTCGTCATTGTCGATAAATACCAGCGCAATCCCACCTATCCGAATGTGTTTGGTATTGGCGTCGCGGTTGCCATTCCACCAACGGGCAAGACGCCCGTTCCTGTTGGCGTCCCCAAAACCGGCTTCATGATTGAGTCCATGGTCACCGCCACGGCCAAGAACATCGGCGCATTGCTACGCAAGAAAGCGCCGCAAGAACAAGCGACGTGGAACGCGGTCTGCCTCGCCGACTTCGGGGATGAAGGCGTTGCGTTCATCGCCCAGCCACAAATCCCCCCGCGCAATGTCAATTGGTCCGCCCACGGCAAATGGGTGCATCTCGCAAAAGAGCAGTTCGAGAAATACTTCCTCGGCAAGCTTCGGCGCGGCCAAAGCGAGACATTTTACGAGGCGCTCGCTCTCAAGGTTTTAGGCATCGCCAAACTGAAAGAGACCAAACGATGAGCCAAGTTGCCTGTCCCTCTTGCGGCGTCGGCAATCGCATCGGCGCTGGCGATCCGCACGCCGCCAAGTGCGGTCGTTGTGGCGAAAAACTCTTCACAGGCGCGCCGATCGATGTCGATGACGCCGCCTTCGCGGCGCACCTCAAACTCACCTCGGCGCCGGTGCTGGTCGATGTCTGGGCGCCCTGGTGCGGCCCGTGCCGCATGATGGCGCCCACTTTCGCTGCGGCCGCTCAGCACTTCGAACCCGATGTGCGTTTCTTGAAACTCAACGCCGATCAAACGCGCGCCCCGGCCCAACTTGGTGTTCGCGGCATTCCCGCGCTCATCCTCTTCCACAACGGCCGCGAGGTTGCTCGCCAAGCGGGCTTAATGACGGCCGACCAATTGAACGCATGGCTTAGCCGCGCACTGGCGCCGCTCTCTGTTACGGAGAAACAATCATGACAATTGATCGTGCAGTTTTCGCATTCGCCGGCATCGTGGTGCTGACCGGATTGACGCTGGCCATTTGGGTTCACCCCTATTGGGTGCTCTTGTCAGCCTTCGCCGGTCTCAACATGTTTCAATCGGCGTTCACGGGATTTTGCCCGGCGGCGATGGTTTTCAAACGGCTGGGTTTCAAGCCGGGCACTTTATTCAAGTAAACATCACTTGCCGCCATACAATTCGCACAGCGCACCGACCAGCTTCTGGGCCG
The DNA here is from genome assembly GCF_001679665.1 of Candidatus Viadribacter manganicus. Lineage (GTDB taxonomy): Bacteria > Pseudomonadota > Alphaproteobacteria > Caulobacterales > Aquidulcibacteraceae > Vitreimonas > Vitreimonas manganica. Next base: position 2,508,677 of record NZ_CP013244.1, on the reverse strand, counting down.
TCGGATTGGCAAGTCGATAGTAAACGTTCTGACCTTCTCGCCGAGTTGCAACAAGACCATGCGCGCGGAGCTTTGCCAAATGCTGCGACAGCGCAGACTGGGTGAGGTTCACATACTCGCCCAATTCAGAAACTGCCATTTCATCAGCGCTTAGCCGGCAAAGGATGATGAGCCGCTGATCGTTCGCGAGTAATTTGAGAAGCTCCGCGGCCTCACCGGCCCTGCTCTCAAGATCTCGTATTGCTCTCTTGCTTTTCGTCGCCGTCGCCATCAAACGCTCCTGCGACATATATTAGCATCAACGCATGTTTTGCCAACTCCTTGATGCGGATCAAATCCGCGCAATGCGCCCTGCCGCAAATAAGGAAGATGAGCACGCTTACCTTTCCCTTCTTGCGCGCGACCGAGAAACACTCGGACGCGCCGCAACGTTCGAGCACACCGGATCGGGTCCTGGCGCCGCTCCCCGAGAACCTCACCACCGAGCGCGTACTCGCGATCAAACATTACACCGACCGCCTCTTCCGTTTTCGGATCACACGCCCCGCAGCGTTTCGGTTCCGCGCCGGAGAGTTTGTGATGATTGGCCTGCGCACGGAGGACCGCCCGCTTCTGCGAGCCTATTCAATCGCTTCGCCGCCTTGGGACGATACGCTTGAATTCTATTCAATCATCGCTCCAAGCGGACCGCTAACATCGCGCCTCTGCCACATCAAACCGGGCGACGAAGTGCTCATGGCGCGGAAGCCCACCGGCACACTGGTGCTTGATGCGCTGACGCCGGCCAGTAGACTCTTCGTGCTATCCACCGGGACAGGTTTCGCACCCTTCGCCAGCCTTCTGCGCGAGCCTGAAACCTATACAAAATTCGAAAAGATAATCGTGACGCACACTTGCCGCGAAGCGGCCGAGCTTCGCTACAGCGAGGACATCGTCAACGCGCTGCCCGAAGATCCCTTGATCGGTGAAGCGGCCGCATTGCATGTCATGCGCTACGCCACATGCACACGCACCTCGTGCCACCGCTCCGGCCGGGTAACGGATCTCATTGGGTCGGGCAAGATGTTCTCCGATCTCAGCATCGCGCCCCTAAACCCAGCCAGTGATCGCGTTATGGTCTGCGGCTCCCTGCCCTTCATCCACGACATGCAGGCGATCCTAAACGCCAAAAACTTCGTCGAAGGCTCGAATGCGGCTCCCGCCGATTTCGTCGTCGAGAAAGCGTTCGTCGGCTGAAAGGAACCAAGTGCTGAAAGACTGGCCTAGGATGGCGCAGGAACTGAACACACTCGTGTCGCGACTGAGGGGGCGGCAGAGTGATGTCATGCGCGCCTTTAGCCAGCAAGCGCAGGCTGCGCTGAAGCCGACGACACTAGACACAAAAACAAAGGAACTCATCGCGCTTGCGGTCTCCGTTGCAATTCGCTGCGACCCTTGCATCACGTTTCACGCCAAGGCCGCGGTCGCTGCTGGCGCAAGCGATGAGGAGATCGGCGATGCTATGGGAGTCGCGATCTACATGGGCGCAGGTCCCAGTGTGATGTACGCGGCTCAAGCTCTCGAAGCCGTCCAGCAATGGCGCACTGGAGATGCTGGAGATAAGGACTGAAACATCGGAACAATGTTGAACTTGGTCGTCACGGCCGAAACCGGACCAACGGGACTACCCTTCGGTGAACACGTTCCAAGGATCCCGGCGCGCCGACTTGGCGCTCCATCCAACGGTGAAGCCCATTGGCTTAGTCGCCGACGCCATCCTCGATGTCACCAAGCGTGGCGAAATCGTTCTCGACACCTTCTTGGGCTCGGGCACCACCTTGATTGCGTGCGAGCGAACCGGCCGGCGTTGCCGAGGCGTCGAGTTAGCTCCGGGATATGTCGATGTCGCGATGACGCGCTGGAGCGCCATGACCGGCCTCAAGCCCGAGCTGATCGAAGACCTAGCTCCGGTGCATCCAACTGATCTGAACTGCGTGGAAGGAGTGCCGTGATGTCCAAACGACCCAACGACGAACGGGCGGACGAAGCTGTTGGCTATTGCAGTCCGCCCAAACACTCGCGGTTCAAGCCTGGCCAGAGTGGCAACCCTCACGGACGGAAGCCGCGACAGGTGGCGCTCAACGATATCGTCGAGGAAGTCGCAACGACGCGGGTTCAGGTGACCGTGGATGGTCGCGTGCGCACAATGCCCGCGCTCAAGGCGATCCTAATGCTCGAAGTACGCAAAGCGTTGCAGGGCGACGGCAAAGCCAGCCGCTTCGTCCTAGAGACTTTCGAAAGCCGAGGCCTTGGCGGCGCCGTCAAAGGAAGACAGGACGATTTTGCCACTCACATTGCTGGCGCACGCGAAAGGCTCGCGAAGGTGGTGGAGCGGGCATTGGCAAACGTTGAACCGATCACGCCAGATCCGTCGCTACCTCCCGGTCAACCTGGATCGCAGTATCGGTGGCAAGGACGCGAGAGCGGGTGGTGCAACCGTCTGCTCGCGCACCACGGCTACGGTGCCTTCCGCGTCGCTATAACGGCTATCTCGACATGATATTTGGGGTCGGCGAGTCTTGCCTCAACAGTGGCGCGGGTGGGCGTTGCGCCGGGCGCGACCCATTTGTCCCAAACCGAATTCATCTCTGCGAAGCTGCCGATATCCGCGAGCCAGATGTTGGCCGAAATGATGTGAGCCTTGTCGCTGCCGGCGCTATCGAGCAGCGCATCGATCCGAGAAAGAACAGCTGCCGTTTGCTCCTCTACGGTATCCCTTTTCGTCTTATCGACTTGCCCAGACAGGAAGATTAGGTCGCCATGTACGACCGCCTGACTCATCCGCTCCGTTGTCTCGAAACGCTGCATACTCACCGTCCTTGAGGTCGTCGGCCGCTCCTGCTGGATCTGGCTGTCCGACCACGCTCCTGACCAAACCCGCGCAATGAGCGGTCCGGCGAATTGATACGTGACCACCCCGCTAACCCCGTCAGCGCGTCGCTCATGCCCATAGAGAGATTCATGATCGACCACGAAAGGTGGTGCGACGATACGCGTAGTGATGCGCGCGTTTAGGCGTGGGTTTGCTTCAAACAGCGCCCCGTAGCGTGCACGCGCGGCCTCGCGGCCTTCGAACCGCAAGGCATTGGGGAAATCAAAGAACTGCCAGTCTTCAGTGAAGAAACTGAGGAAGCGATCGAGATCATGGTCGTTATACGCGGCCACCTGGGCATCGATCAAAGCGCCGATATCAAGCTGCCCGCTCATGCCTGCGCCGCCTTGTTCTCACCAAACGGATCTTCGTCAAAAGGCCACATCGGTCGCGGAATGCGCTTCAAAGGCAACTTTCGGATGTCGGAAATGCACACGCCCGGTGAATCAATCGGGATATCCTCGGCGAAGTGTTGCTCGAACATGATACGATAGTGCTGCGCAGACTTCACGACGATCACTCGCTTTGTCGCGAGATTAACGCCCAGATCGGTGAATAAATCTGGTCCGAACGTTTGGCGCTTATGGTCCGTGACAACAATCTCAAGGCCGTCGGTGACAAGCGCGGCCGTGGTACCCATTGGGATTTCACCGCCGCTCGTGGTTTGCTTGGCGTGCGAGTTCACAGCTTTGACCACCACGTCGAGATCCAACGGTTCGCCCGATAGCGCGCAGGCTTTTCCTCCGATGCGCATCGACAAGCGCGCGCCGACGCCCGCCTCTACTGCAAAGCGGGTCGCGAGCGGATCCCATAAAGCGCCCCAAGCTATGTTGCGGACGCCCGCGTCCAGCAGCGCGCGCACCGCATAGGTTGCATCGCCCGGTGCGCCACAATCGGGATTGTCGGAGATGTCCGCTAACAGAATCGGAGCGTGTTTAGCTGCTAGCACCCGCTCCACTGCTTCCTGCAGTGGCACTGCGCGCGCATGTGCAATGCCGCGCATGCTAAACAACTCCATGCCCAAGCGCTCGGCGAGTGCATCGCCCTCGGCGTGAGCATTGTCGGTGATGACTACGATTTTGGCGCCCATGAAAGGCACATCACCGCGTCGCCAGCTGTGGCAGACGGAAATACTGAGAACGTTGCCCTGCTCCAGCGCCCGCATACGATCGACGAAGCTGCGCATCGGCTCGCGATTGGTCTGAAACACATCCGCCATCCGGCAATCGAACACCGAGGTTTCAGCTCGCACCTCGCGCCGAGCTATACGTACAAGCAGGTCGACAAGCTCGCGCGAGCGCTCATCGATGTCGGTGTGCGGATTTTCGCGGTAGAACAGCAACGCGTCGGCGTATCGCTGCATCTCAGGCGACAAATGACTGTGCGGGTCGAATACGGCGCCAACCGTGACGCTCGGACCGACGATCTCTCTAACGCGCGCGAGGATGTCGCCTTCACAATCGTCATACCCGAACGCCATCATGGCGCCGTGCATGGATAGCGCGACGATGTCGACCGGCCCCGCCGCACGCAATTGTTCGAGCAATTCATCGCGCAGGGATTCGTAGACATCTCGGCGCACCAAGCCACCCGGAGGAGCATGTGCGTAGAGGCCGCACACAACATCAAGCCCAAGTTCGCGCGCCCGCACCGGAATGGGCTCCGCGGCCACTGCCGGCCCCCGCAATAGACCGCCCGCTTCAAACGATTCCAACCCAATTGGGATTGGCGAAAATGAATTCGTTTCCGTCGCCAGTCCGCCAAAAAACAACTTCATCTCGACCTCGATCGTTGCGTCGCGCTGGCCGCCACGAAACCTTGGATAAGATTATGATCGGCGGCGCTGAGCAGGAACTCGGGATGCCATTGCACGCCCAAGAAAAATGGATGTCGCTGAACTTCAAGTGCTTCTATCAGGCCGTCATCGGAAACCGCGGCCGCGACAGCCTCCGCGCCCGTTTCGACGACCCCCTGCCGGTGCAGACTATTCACGACGATACGCGCGTCCTTCACCAATGCGCCCAACATGGTGTTGGGACGAACCTCCAAATCGTGCGCGAGGAAATTTGCTGGCGGGGCGAGATGCGCGCCCCAGGCCGCTCGCTCGGCGGCAAGGTTCACGACAAGCTTGCCGCCCAGAATGGAGTTCATGACCTGAAAGCCGCCGCAAATGCCAAGCGTGGGCATATCGCGGTTGAGACAGGCACGCGCGAGCGCAAGCTCAAACGACGCTCGCGTCCGAAATGCGCTCTCGCCCAGTTCGTTCGACGCTTCGGCCGAGATCAGGGTCAACGGATCAGGAAACTGATAGCCGCCGCCAGCGATAAGCACCCCATCGACCATATCAAGAAACGTGTCGATCGCATCGATATGGTGCGGCAGGATTATGGGCGCGGCGCCTACCTCGGCGAGCGCGCGATGAATCTGGCTGTCCGACATGTAGGCATAGCGTGGCGGAACGGCGCTATCGCGCAGTTCGACGCCTGCGGTGACGCCGATACGTGGTTGGACGTCCATACCGCGACTCATCTTTGGCAGGCGCGCACAAATCCGTCGAAGATGAGTTGATCGGCAGGCGTCAGATCAAACTCTGGGTGCCATTGGACGCCTAAGCAAAAGCGATATTGTGGCGCCTCGATTGCCTCGACGATGCCGTCGTCCGCTGAAGCGCTCACAACGACGTCTGGTCCAACTTCAATGATACCTTGGCGATGCAGACTGTTAACGGCGAACGTGTTTGCCCCGGTTAAGCGATGAAGCAGCGTGTTTTCCAAGACCGCCACATCGTGGCTTAACTTGTTGAACGGAGGGTCGCGATGTCGCGACCAGGCAGGATTGGCCTCGGCTAGGCTGACAACTAACTTACCCCCGAGGACAGCGTTTAGAGTCTGCACGCCCCCGCATACTGCCAATACAGGCATGTCTCGCTTTAGCGCTGCTTCAATCAAGGCCCACTCAAAAGCAACGCGCGCGCGCTTTTCGTTGGGCGCCTGTGAGTCGTTGGGATTGATCAACTTCACGGAGTCTTGAAATTGATAGCCCCCGCCCGAAATCACGATCCCGTCCAACGCATCGAGATAATCTTCAACAGCGCTCGGATCATGGACGAGCATGAATGACAGAGCGCGCGCCTTTTTCAGCGCTACAAAATTCTGAGCATCCAAGAAATAGAAAGCGCGAGAGGGATTGCCTTCACGCCATTCGTTGTCGGGCGAAATTCCTATCCGCGGCTTGGCCATTTTCTTTGATTCTATTTGGCGAATAGGCGCGGCAGCTGGACAGGTCCTGCCGCGCCTTCCCCATCGCCCCTAGTACCTGAAGCCGAGTTCAATGCCAGCCACGCGTGGGCGTGCATAGTCGACCGATTGGATCGTGCCTGCTGCGTTGGTAACCCGGCTCACCAGGATCTCTTCGTCCGTCACATTATTGGCGAACAGCGCTGCCCGAATGTGTCCGTCGGCGCTGAGATAGGTCAGCCGAGCATTGAAGACGTCTGTCTCTGGGATTTCCATGCGCGTGTCATTGGTCCGCTCCGTGAAGTATGTGGAGACGTGCCTGTAGTCGCCACGCGCCGTCAGCGATCCCATGCTGCCCAACGCAAATGTATACTCGGCGAATGCACCCGCCGTGAAATCCGGCGCACCGTTCAGCTCATTGCCTGTAAACACCAATGGCGGAGCGCCAGGCTGAACGTAGTCAGTATATTCGGTGTCCACCCACCCAAATACGCCGCCAAAATTGAAGTCCTCGGTTGGAGACGCGCGGAATTCAAGCTCAGCTCCCCGCGCCTCAGCCGCAGCTGCATTTGTCACAACGCTGGCGAACAAACCCGGCGCGAACGGTGGCGGCAACGGCACGCGCGTTGCGACCTGCAGATCGTCATACTCAATCTGGAAGATCGAACCGTTTACTTGAAGGCGGCCGTCAAACCACTGTGTCTTGGCGCCAGCTTCGGTGCTGAGAAGACTTTCAGAGTCAAAACGCAATTGTCCAAAGTTAGTGATTACCGCGGAGGTCTGAGGCTCAACGTTCCAGCCACCACTGCGATAACCACGGGCCGCCGTGATGTAGAACATCAAGTCGTCGGTGGGTTCGTAACGGAGGCCGATCGTGGGCGAGACATCGTTGTCAGACTGACTGTCGTGACCTGGCGCGATGAAAGGCACAAACCCAACAATACCCGTCTGTTGATAAGACAGGTCTTTGTCTTCGTCTGTAAATCGGATGCCGGCGTTCAGCGTTAGCTGATCGGTGATATGGAAATCGAGATTTCCGTAGGCCGCAATCGAGGTTGTTTCGATGTTCCCGAAGATCGACGCTGAGCCCAAACCAATGATTTGCCCATCGGTTCGACCATAGATGGTTTGGTCGTAGAAATAGGCTCCTAGAACATAGTCCCAACGGCCACCGGTTGGCGAAGCCAGACGGAATTCCTGGCTAAACTGTTCTTGATCACTCACTTGGGTAGTAATCTGCGAAACGGTCGGCGTTCCGTCGCTATCGGTCCTGCGGTCGTTATTTGCCCACCGATAGGCGCTGATTGAGGTCAGCTGGTGGCCACCGAGAACATCTACCTCTACAGTGGCCGACAAACCGCCGACATCACGCCGAGACAACGGCTCGACATCAACGTTCGTGGTGTAAGGATCGGGCGTTGAGAATGCACCAACGGTCCTCCGCGAATTGGTCCCCACGCTGTCGTCGCGCAGAGCGTCAGCAGCGAGCGTGATCCGCCATGACCCACCGGGCTCCAGGAGGAATTTCAGACGGCCGCCTTGGGTGTCATCCGTTCCAATATCATTGCCGGTGGCTACGTTATGAATGTAACCATCTCGCTGGATGCTAAAGAGCGAAAGGCTGGCAGCGGCAGAATCACCCAGCGGCGTAGAGCCGTAGAAAGAGCCCGTCCGCTCACCTAGCTCCGCGATGCGTCCGTTAAGTTCGAAGTGAGCTTCGTCTAAGTCAGGCTGGCGCGTAATCACGTTGATCGCGCCCATGATGCTGTTTCGCCCGTACAGCGTTCCTTGTGGCCCACGTAGAAACTCGACCCGGTCAAGATCAGGAATTTCCTGATTGAATGACGTCAGCCGGCCTTGGATCACGCCATCGACGTAAACACCCAATCCAGATTCCGTGCCGACGTTTTGCCGTGCTTGCGATTCAAGACCGCGCACGGTCACGCGCGTCAGTGAATTGTTTTCGCTTCCCGTAAAGAGCACGTTAGGTGTCGCGGCCTCGAGGTCCCGGACCCGATTGGCGCCACGCGCTTGCGCTTCATCTGCACCCACAACCGAGAGCGAGGCCGGCACGTCCTGGGCGGACTCTTCACGCCGCCGCGCCGTCACGATGATGTCTTCTGAACTCGCGCCGTCCTGCGCAAAGCTTGGCGTCGGCGCCAAAGCGAGCATCAACGCATTCGCCGACAGCACGCCTGTCGATAAGAGCTTCCACTTCATATCCGCCTCCCCTTGCGCGACCGCCACACCGCCTGGCCGTTGCCTTTGCGATACCATCATTGACCAACCGCTTGGTCAATACTTGAAAATCGAGAGATCTCGCCCGTCGTAAAAATGTCACCTCTAGAGCTGGATCAGTGCTTCCCCGGCGATCGTCTGCACGCCCGACTGCGTCGTCACAGCCAGCTTGATGCGCGCCACGCGTTCACCGCCTTGATCGAATATTTCTTCTACGCGGCCTGTCAGCGTCAGCTGCGCATTGACCGGAGTGATAGCGAGAAAACGGACAGACCAAGTTCGCAATCTCTCCTGCGGCGCCCACTGGGTCAGCAGGCGTCCGAGGTATCCGACTGAAAGCATGCCATGCGCGAACACATCCTCTAGACCTGCCGCACGCGCAAAATCGGTATCGATGTGAATCGGGTTGGGATCGCCTGACGCGCCCGCAAAAAGCGCCAACGTGGTTCGCGTTATCGGGCCGCACTGAAGCGAGGGGAGGTCTTGGCCAATCTCAACCATGACGCACCACCAATGTCGTTATCAACCGCCCACGCCTTTGTTCGCCCGCGAAGACATCAGTAGCGCGCTCAACAAACTCCAGAGCGCCGCCGCGCTTCTCGTAAATCTCTGTAATCGCCGATTTGAGCGTCAGCGTCTCGCCAGCAAAAATCAGCCCGTCATGCTCGAAGCGCTGCTCGCCATGCAAAATCTTGCTGAGATCTACGCCGAGGTCGACGACCCAAGGATGATCGGCCTCAGCGAAGAGCAATAGGGAGAAGAGATAGCTTGGCGGCACAACAAGATCCGGATGCCCCCGCTGGCGCGCCGCCTCGACGTCAAAATAGAGCGAATTGGTTTCGCCAATCGAGCGGGCAAAGGCGCTGAGTGGCCCGCGTTCGACTAATATCGATCGAGAATGAGTTCGGCCGATCAAGTCAGGGCTGATCAAGGCTCTCTCCCCGCCCTCAGCGTGACCGAATAGGTTGATCCGTCAGATGCAGTCTGCGTCCAGGTGTCTCCGACCGATTTTCCATCGACGTAATGCGCACAAGCGCGTGTTCCACCCGCTGGCGTCCGGCAGATCTGATCACCATCGACCTCGAACACGCCGCTCACAACGACGCCGCTTGGGAGCACAACAGAATACGTCCCATCGGGATTGAAGTAATAGCGCGCCTGAGCGCCGCTCGCGAGCGTCGCGACTAAAGTGTTGCCGTAGGAATTTTCAATCGTGTCGGGCGAACCGGCCGTTGCGCAGGCCGAGAGAGCGAAAACAAGCATGAAAGTGAGAAGTTTCAGCGAACGCATGTGCTTTACACTGGCTGATAGATTGTGACGACGCACGCGCCGCCGAGCCCAAGATTGTGTTGCATCGCGGTGCGCGCGCCCTCGACTTGGCGGTCCTTGGCGTCCCCACGCAACTGCCAAACGAGTTCCGCGCATTGCGCTAAACCCGTCGCGCCGAGTGGGTGCCCCTTAGACAATAAGCCGCCGGACGGATTGGTGACGACTTTGCCGCCATATGTGTTGTCGCCATCCCATATGAAGCGCTCAGCGCCCCCAGATTCAGCAAGCCCCAGGGCTTCGTAGGTCAACAATTCGTTGGCAGTGAAGCAATCATGCAATTCGACCACGTCGACAGCATCGGGCCCAACGCCAGCTGCTTCGTAGGCATCTTGAGCGGCCAGACGCGCCATGTCGTAACCGACCATCGAGATCATTGAGCCACTGTCGAAACTGGTTTCTGGATCGGTGCGCATGCTTTGCGCCACGATCTCCACCGCGCGGCCGCCTAGCCGCTTCAGCGCGCTTTCCGACACAACGATCGCAGCCGCCGCTCCGCACGTGGGCGGGCAACATTGGAGGCGCGTCAACGGACCGAAAATCGGCGGTGAGGCCATAATCTGCTCAACGCTGAGATGCTCGCGGAAAATCGCAAACGGATTGCGCGCCGCATGCGTGCGCGCTTTCTCCGAAATCTTGGCGAAGGTTTCAGTGCGTGCGCCGTATTTGTCCTGATACTCAAGACCCGCGCCACCAAACATACGTGCGGCGATGGGCGCGTTGGGGTCATCCTTGGGATTGCTGAGCACGATCCGCTCGTGCTCCTCCATGATAGACTTGCGATCGGAATAAGTGACGCCCAGAGCGCCCGGATTCATCTGCTCAAAACCGAGTGCGAGTGCGATATCGACCGCGCCACTGGCGACAGCCTGGCGGGCGAGAAACAACGCTGTCGATCCTGTCGCACAAGCGTTGTTGACATTGATGACCGGAATAGAGCTGTGCCCAAGTCGATACACGGCCTTCTGCCCGGAGGTGGAGTCACCGTAGACAAAGCCTACGTAAGCTTGCTGCACGGCAGCATACTCAATTCCGGCGTCCGCGAGCGCGAGCCGCGCTGCGTCTTCGCCCATCTCGTCATAGGAGAGCCCGCGTCCCGGCTTGGCGAACGGCACCATGCCAACGCCCAGAACATAAGCCTTACCGGCCATGAGCATCTCCTTTTTTTCATTTATTGACCGTTCGTTCAATCGATGCAAGAGCTAATTTCGCGCGAGGATGGTGCGAGGCGAGGGACGATGAATTTCGCGTTTTCGAGCGAGCACCAAGCGTTCGCTGAAAGCGTAACGCGAGCGCTTGAGCGCGCCTGCCCTTTGGCAGAGGTGCGCGCGGCGCTCTCACAACCGGACTGGCGCTTTCATCTATCCGCTTGGGACAATCTGCGCGATCTTGGCGTGTTGGCGGCAGCGTTGCCCGAGGAATACGGGGGCGCGCACGATGTTATCGCGCTCGCGGCGGCGGCCGAGGCCGTAGGCGCAACTCTGGCGCCGGCGCCTGTGGGCTCAGCACTCTATTTGTTCGGCCTCACCTTGCTCAGTGAGGGCGACCTCGGATCAAAATCGAAATGGCTCGCCGCGTTGGCACAGGGCGCAACCGTCGGGGCAGGCTATTTCGGGTCGGGCCTTCGCGTCACCAACGGTCGGGTAACAGGAAACGCCCGGCCCGTCTTCGATGGACTTGCCGCGCAAGTGCTCATCGTTCGCGCCAATGATGGCGATGCGGCATCTCTTTTTCTGGTGTCTCTCGACGAGAGCGGGGGCATGGAGAAGCGCCCGCTGCGTACTCTGGACGCTTCGAAGCCGGCGGCCGAGATTATCTTCGCCGACTGCCCTGCGATCAGACTTGGTGGCGAAGATAGCGTCCAACGCGCCAAGGACCGCGCCGCCACGTTGCTCGCGTTTGAGCAAATTGGAGGCGCTGGCGCAGCGCTAGCGATCGCGCGCGCTTACGTATCAGACAGAGCCGCTTTTGGGCGCGCGATCGGCTCGTACCAATCGATTAAGCATGCTCTGGCAGATGTGTGGGTCAAGCTCGAGACGGCTCGGGGGCATGCGTATTATGCGCTTTGGGCCATGACCTCCGGCGGCGAAGATTTTCCTCTAGCTGCGGCTGCCGCGCATGTCAGCGCCAGCGATGCGTTCGAGATGGCCGCGCGCGTATGCGTCCATGTGCACGGCGGAATCGGGTTCACCTGGGACGCGGCTCCTCAGCTCTACTATCGCCGCGCACGCGCGCTTTCAGCTTTTCTGGGTTCAACACAGGCTTGGCGCGACGACCTCGGGCGGCGCCTGATTGATGGGGAACGGCCGCGCCGCTGAATTCGATGCACCTAAATGACACTCCCGATCAAGCCGCCTACCGAGCCGCCGCGCGTGCGTGGCTCAGCGCCAACGCAGAGCTACGCCGCGATGGCGACGACCTCGCTGGATTTCGCGCGCTACCGGATGCAGAAAAGCTACCGCGCGCGCGCGCCTGGCAAGCCAAGAAGGCGGCGGAGGGATACGCAGCCATCATGATGGCGCCGGCCTTGGGCGGCGCGGGCGGCACACCGATTCAGCACATCATCTACAGGCAAGAAGAAGCGCGCTATCGTGTGCCGTTTGGCGTGTACGAAATCGGTCTTGGCATGTGCTTGCCGACGATTGCGAGCCTCGCGCCCACCTTAGCGCAACGCTATGTGCCGCCCGGCATTCGCGGCGAAGAAGTGTGGTGCCAGTTATTTTCCGAACCGAGCGCGGGCTCGGACTTGGCAGCGCTGCAGACGCGTGCACGACGTGAGGGCGACCACTGGATCGTCAATGGTCAGAAAATCTGGACCAGCGGCGCGCATTTTTCAGACTACGGCATTCTGCTCGCGCGCACCGACCCGAACGCGCCCAAGCATGCAGGGCTCACCATGTTCGTTGTCGACATGAAGGCCCCTGGGATAAGCGTACGCCCGCTCCGGCAGATGAGCGGAGAACGCGATTTCAACGAAGTCTTCTTCGACAACGTGACAATCTTGGACAGCCATCGCGTCACCGCGCCGGGTGCGGGCTGGCAGGGCGCGCTCACGACGCTGATGTTCGAACGCATGAATGTCGGCGCAGACATTGGCTTGATCGATTGGCGGGCCGCCGCCCGTTATGCGCGGGAACGTAAGGCCGACGACGCCGTTACGCGCGCAAAAGTCGCCGATTGGTACATCGAATCTCAGGGCGTAAATCTTTTCGCTTACCGCACTCTCACGGCCCTCAGTGGCGGCGAAACCCCTGGTCCCGAGCAATCAATCGGCAAGCTTGTCACCGCGCGGCAAGCGCAGGATGTCGCGCAATTTCTCCTCGACGCTCTAGCGGAAGACGGCGCGCTCTGCGAGGAACATCACGGAGAGATGTGGGCGGCTGTTGAGCGGGCTTGGTGTTGGGGAGCGGGCATGCGAATAGCTGGCGGCGGCGATGAGATTTTGCGCAACGTCATCGCTGAGCGCGTGTTGCACTTGCCGGGTGAGCCGCGAACCGACAAGGGACCGCGCCTAAAGGCGCGGGAACAAATTTGAACGAAAACGCGGCCAACCCAATGCCGATGCACAAATGGCTCTGAGGTGCGCCACACTGAATGCGCTCCCCTGCTGCAAGAGACTATAGCCGCACTCAGTTAGCGCATCGGCGATCGCTCCAAAGTGTTCGGAGGCGGGCTCGACTTCATCGGTCTCGACGCCGGTCCAATATGCGGCCACTCCTCGCGAAAATCCTTCGGCGCGCAAAACCGTTGTCAAGCGTGCCGGCCCCAGCAGCGATGAGTGCCGATCAATTTCCGCACGCATGGCGTCGTGCATAACTCCGGCAACGCTTATTCGAGAAGACAACAGACACCGCTCGCCTTGCGCGCGCGCCGCAGCCACGACATCACCAAGACTCCGATCGCCCGCGCCGCAGACCAGTTCGATACAGCCGAATGTCGACAAGAGTCCCGGTGTTAGCACCGTCACGGGCGTGTCTCCGCCAATGGGCGCACGCGCCGCAGCACGTTCAGCGAAGAACAATTCGCGCAAGGTTTGCGATTGCACCGACTGCCGGAGAGTTTCAAACAGCGTGTGTTCGATTTTCAGCGCCTCACTCAATGAAGCGTCAAAACCTGCCCTCATCGCATCCAACGCAGCCAACGGCGCGTCAAAGCCAGGCTGCGCCACGGCCAGCCCTGCCTGATAGGCGGCTACTTTATCGCGCGCACCATCGTCACGCCAACGCAGGTGTAATGCCCGGCGTTTGGCAAGGTGAGCGCTTCGCTTTTTCACCCAACGCTCGGCATTGTCTTCGATCGCATCAATGAGGCCATGGGCCAGCGCGGTCGGCGTATCGATCGGCGTTCCCGAAGCCATCAGTTCGGCAGCAAACTTGGGACCACAGAGGCGTGGCGTAATCTGCGTGCCGCCGAACGTTGGGATAAGCCCGAGTTGGATTTCTGGATATCCAAGACGCGCGCTGGGATTGGCCACACGAGCATCGCACATCAATGCCAGCAACAGTCCCCCGCCAAGCACCTGCCCTTGCAAATCGGCAATCACGGGAGCGCGAACCGTCGCAATCAACTGTTCGATGTCGAGCAGATCGGGCGCCGCCACGGGCTGATCGAGTTCAGCGATGTCCGCGCCCGAAACAAAGCGGCCTTTATCACCGGTCAGGAGAATGGCTTGGACCGGCGCATTAGCAACGCTGCGAAGCGCGTCAACTAGGGCTCGCCGAAGTTGCAAACCCAATGCGTTGACGGGGGGATTGTTCACGGCGAGAACGAGGATGTTGCCGCGTCGAGTCGTGCTGATGAGATTTGCCGCAGGACGATCCATGCAAAAATCGATTGCATCACCTGAACGGTTGGTCAATGATTGACCGCTAGCGACCAGACAGGCGGAGTTGAATCTTGGCAGGTGTGAGAGCGCGCGATCATGACGACAAACGTCAGATGATCCTAGAGCGCACCGCCCAATTGTTTGCCCGACAAGGCTTTCACGGCACGTCGACGGCGGAGATTTCTGCGGCGTGTAACGCGTCCAAATCGTGGATTTATCACTACTTCGATTCCAAAGAAGCAATCCTCTACGAGCTGCTCGACGAATTCATGGAAATGTACGTCGGGCGCATCGAGGGCGCCGTTAGCGCCGCGCGCACACCTGCAGATCGGTTGCGCGCCTATATGCGCGAAGCTCTCGCTGTCCTCATCGCATATCGGATAAACTACGCACGACTCTTTGGCGACGTCGACGCGCTGCCGCCAAAACAGCAGCGCAGTATCCGCGATCGCGAACGCGCGATTTCGGAAAGTCTACGCGACATTCTGATCGAGCTGCGACCGGAACTGAAGCGCCATGAAACCCTTCTGATGCCAATCACATTGCTGTCGATGGGCTCGCTGGTTTGGAGCCACACTTGGTTTGATCCAAAGGGCCCGGTTTCGCTGGATCGATTGGTAGATCTAGCGACCGCCCTGCTCGTCAGTGGATTGGACGGTGCGCTCGCAGTAGCGGAGGCGCAGAATTGATGAACAAGGATTTGAGATTTGACGGGCGCGTCGCACTCGTCACAGGCGCCGGCGGTGGCCTTGGGCGCGAGCATGCGCGGTTGCTCGCCGCGCGTGGCGCAAAAGTGTTGGTCAACGACCTAACCCAAGCCGAAGCAACCGTGCAGGATATTGTCGGCGCCGGCGGCGCGGCGATGGCGAACACCGAGTCAGTCATCGACGGAGGGCGCATCGTAGAAGCCGCGCTGGACGCTTTCGGCCGCGTCGACATCGTCGTCAATAATGCGGGATTCTTACGCGACACAGCCTTTCACAACATGTCCGATAAAGATTGGGGTGACATTTATGAAGTGCACCTGCTCGGCGCATTTCGTGTAACGCGGGCCGCTTGGCCGCACATGCGCACCCAGGGGTATGGCCGCGTCGTAAACACTTCTTCGGCCGCCGGAATTTACGGCAATTTCGGCCAGACTAATTATTCCAGCATGAAGTTGGCGCTGCATGGATTTACGCAGGCCCTTGCCGTTGAAGGCCGCTCCAAGAATGTGCACGCCAATACCATCGCCCCGGCTGCGGATTCACAGCTTACGCGGACGGTAATGAGCGAAGAGCAATTGCGCCCCATGCGCCCAGAATATGTGAGCCCGCTCGCGGCTTGGCTCTGCCACGAAGAGTGTGCTGAGACCGGCGCTCTCTTCGAAGCGGGTGGCGGTTGGTTCGGCAAGTTGCGCTGGCAACGCAGCGACGGCGCTAGGCTTGATGCTGCGAACCTGACCATTGAGAGTGTACGCGAAGCATGGCCGCGGATCGCCGGCTTTGAACACGCTCATTTCCCAGGGTCGATGGCAGAAGGCATGGCGCCTTTTGCAGAAATCATGAACCCGGCCTAGGCAGAAATGATCCGCACAACGTTCGACAGCTTAAGCGGTGTCGCGCGGGTCTCTCTTGCAACGCCTGAGCGCGCCAACGCGCTGACGCCAGACGACATTCGTGCGCTGGCTCAAGCGGTTGAAGCGGCCGGACGCGAGCCAGAGCTGCGTTGTCTCGTCCTTGATGCTGACGGCGACACGTTTTCCGCCGGCGCAGACCTTGATGCGCTGGCGCATGTGTCCACCGAAGCGCTGCTGGCGTCCGCAGCCGACGATTTCTCCCATCTTGCACAAATGTTCGCTGCCTGCCCGGCGCCAACCCTCTGCGCTCTCAATGGACCAGCAGTCGGCGGCGGCGCGGGTGTCGCGCTATTGGCCGACGTGATCGTTGCCAGCGCTAGCGCGAAGTTGATTTTTCCGTTCGCGCGCCTGGGACTGGTGCCTGACTCTGGATTGACCAAGATTGTCACCACCGCCTTGGGCCCTAGTCGAACGCGTCTGCTGTTCTTAAGCGGCGGCGCGATTGACGCAGCGCCGGCGTTTCAGGCCGGATTGGTGTCACAATGCGTCCCAGCGGACGAGTTCGCCACTGCTGTAGCGAAGTCGATCTCGATACTCAGCCGCACGCCCCTCGGCCTTGCGCCCGCATTGCGCGCGCTGATTGATGATTGCAGTGAACGAAGCCTGCGCGAGCAGATCGTTCTTGAAGCGCGCGCACAGGCTGAACGCTTGAGTCTGCCACAGACGCGCAGCGCAATCGCTGCTGCGCTGGCGACTATGCGCCAACCGCGGTGAACAAAGACGCCGCCGCCAGTTCCTTGACAAGCTTCGCCGCAAGAATGGCCGTGACACCATTTTGATCCCGGCTGGGATTGAGTTCGACAACATCAGCGCCAACCAGCGGCGCGTCGAGCGCCAACACCCAATTGATCACTTGGCGCGGACTCAACCCACCAGGCTCATGATGCGACACGCCCGGAGCAAACGCTGGATCAAATGCGTCAAGATCAATGCTGACGTAGAGCGGGCCAGCGAATTGTGGCATCCGCCAAGATTCCACTGTGCGCATCTCAACAGACTCAACACCAAAGCGCGCCACCTGGGCGCGTTGGTGCGCATTCATTGTTCGTATGCCGACCTGCACGAGTTTCGTAGCGAAACCTCGCTCCATGATCCTCGCGAAGGGCGACGCATGGGACCGCGGATCGCCGTCAAAGTCGTCGTAAAGGTCCGGGTGCGCATCGAAATGCAGGATCTGAACTGGCCCCAAGCGATTTGCGATGGCCTCTACAATCGGAAACGTCACTGAATGATCGCCGCCCAATGAAAGCGGCATCGCGCCAACGTCGAGACTTTCCGTAATCGCGCGGATGATGCCCGCAGCATCCTGGTCATCTTCGTTGAGTGGAACGTCGCCGCAATCGACGAGGTCGATCTCGCGACCGATCTCCAACCCGCGCTCGCTCGCCAAATTGCTATGATCGCTCGCGAGAGCCTTGCGAATGAAACCCGGTGCTGCCGCTGCGCCTCGCAAGTAAGAGGAGTGCGAATCGGTCGGCAGCCCTCGAAGATGGACGAGGCGCTTTGCAGTATCCGTCATGCCCCCGCCTGTGGCCGCTCAAACGGACGCGGGAGCTGACGCTGATCCTTATCCGCACCAAGGCTCGAGCCATTGAGGCATACGAGCAAAATCGCCACGGCGCATTCCGCCAGAGTCCAGCCGCGTAAGGTGACCTCGCCCATGGTCCAGACGGGATGACCAGCGCGCGCAACGTTAACAACGAATTCGTTGTTGACCGCATGCGCGAGAATGCCCGACCAGACGCTACCGCCGAGCTTGAAGTACAGGAATGTTGCGATGATCGAGGTGGCGATGCAGCCGGGTATGAAATCGACCTGCTTATAAAGAAACGCCATCAGCGCGCCATCAGCGCCACTGGTCAAGGGTGCTATCTCGCGCGGCAAATGCCAAGCCGCCCAAAGAAGACCGAGAATGACGCTGGCGAGTAGCGGGTTGAAGCGTTGCAGTAACATCGGCAGCGCGAACCCACGCCAACCCATTTCCTCCAAAAGCGGGCCGCTGCTCAGCAGCAACGCGATGACAAAGCCGCCAAGCGCGAGCAATGGTGTCGGCCCGAAGCGCGCGACAGTTTCAGTGATGGCCGCGGCGCTTCCCGTGAACGACAGATAAACAAGATAGACGCAGACGATGGTCAGGAACCACAGCACCACTAGCGCCCACACGCCTAAGCCAACGCGCCAGGAAATACCTCGCCAAGGCGCAAGACGCGCAACCCAACGTGACAAACCGCCCGGCCCATATGCAATCGCGATTACGATGAACGCGGCTAGTGTCGGTGCGGCGGGAAAGAGAATGGCGTTCCACAACACTGGCTCTCGGAGCGAATACTCGATGCCAATGATGATGTCAGCGCGCTGATTGTTGGCGATTATCTCCCTTAGAGCGACGCCAAGCGCGCCGGGGTCGGTGGCGCGGATAGCCATCGCGACAAGCGCGATAGCGACCGCCAGGACGAAGAAGAGCGCGAGAGCTCTCGATCTGAACAATTGCCCCACTTTAGGCGCTCCTCGAAATCTTGAAGCTCACGGTGCGAACGGATGCGACTCTTGCCGATAATCCTTGTCGGCGCCGAGATTTCCACGGGTGAGGATGATCAGACCTACCGCGATTGCGATCTCAATGAGATTGAGCATGCCCAGCGGAAATGCGCCGATCATGATATCCGGCACCGCAACACGCATGACGTTGACGGACATTTCATTGTGAAACGCGTGGGCAATTACTCCACCCCAGACGCTGCCGCCGAGTTTGAAATAAAGGAAGGTGGCTACAACCGACGACGCAATACAGCCCGGAAAGAAATTCATCTGCTTGAAGAGAAAAGCCGTCCACACGCCATCAGCCCCGCTCATCAGCGGCCCAATTTCACGCGGCAAGTGCCACGCCGCCCACAACGTCCCCAAGATCACACTGGCCAAGAGCGGCGTGAAGCGCGTGAGCAGCACGGGCAGCGCGAAACCGCGCCACCCCATTTCTTCAAGCAACGGACCACTGCTGAGTACAAGCGCTAGCGCCAAGCCACCAAGCGCGAGCAAAGGCGTTGCACCAAATCGTTCAACTGTGGGCGCAATCTCCGCCACACCGCCACTCGAAGCCATGACGATAAAGAACACACCAACCATAGCAAAGAAGGCGATCAGCGCGAGCAACCAAACCCCGACGCCTCGCTGCCAAGACACGCCGCGCCACGGCAGCGCCCGCGCAAACCATCGCGAGGGGCCACCCGGACCGTAAGCGATGGCGATGACGATGAATGCAGCAATGGTCGGCGCTGCGGGAAACAAAATTGCGTTCCACAGCACCGGCGTCTCGAGACAATACTGGATGCTGCTGATGATGTCCGCTTTCTGATTTGCGGCGAACATGGTGCGGAGCGCCTGGCCTAGCGCGGCCGGGTCGGTGGCGCGAATTGCCATCGAGATGAGCGCGACCACCACAGCCAGAATGAAGAAAACGATAAGCGCGCGGCTCTGCACAAAGGCCTTCATTACAACTCCTCCCCCAGAGTTTTCAGTATGTCGCCTGTCCGATAGTCGGCGTTGCGGCAATCAACTGCTTCGTGTAATCGGCGTTGGGTCGCGCGAAGACATCAGCGCTCGCACCTTGCTCGACCACCTCACCATTGCGCATCACAGCAAGCGTGTCGCAGAGGCCGCGAACTGCATAAAGATCATGACTGATCATTATCATGGCTACGCCCATATCGCGGCGAATGGCGCGCAAGAGATCGAGCACTTGCGCCTGCACTGTGACGTCGAGCGATGACGTCGGCTCGTCCAGCAAAAGCAACTCAGGCGCACCCATCAATGCGCGCGCGATGGCGACGCGTTGTCTCTGCCCACCCGAAAGTGAAGACGGCCGCCGCGCGGCGATGGCTGGATCCAATTGAACCTGCTCCAACGCTGCGGTCGCCAAAGCGCGTAAACGGGCTTCGCTCCGTTCGCCATTGACCAAGGCTTGCTCGCTTACGATCGACCACACGGGCAAGCGCGGATTGAGCGACGCGAACGGGTCCTGAAAAACGAGACCAACGCGCACATTCAAACGACGTCGCTTCGCGGGGTTCGCGTTGGTGATATCGCTCCCCTTCCAAAGCAAGCGTCCGCCTGAGGTCGGCGTCAGTCCCGCCAACGCACGAAGTAAACTCGATTTACCGGCGCCGGATTCGCCGACGACACCCAATGCTGCGCCAGCGGCAACCTCAAGCTGAGCCCCTCTTACGACTGTGCGAGCGCCAAAGCTCACCGACAGCCCAATCATCTGCATGAGCGGAGTGATGCTCATGGGATCGCCTCTTTCGCGCGCGCGCTCGCCAGCAACGTTTTGGTGTATTCGTGTTGGGGGCTGGCGATGATTTGCGCGCAGGCCCCACTCTCAACCACTTCGCCTTTGCGCATCACATAGAGACGCGTGCAAATGCGCCGGACGATGGCCAGATCGTGCGAGATGAACAGCATTGCGCTCTTCACTTGCCCATTTAGCGCCAGGATCAAATCAAGCACTTGCGCTTGCAGTGTTACGTCCAACGCTGTGGTGGGCTCATCCGCGACAATCAGTGCCGGACGGCATCCATACGCCAATGCAATCATAACGCGCTGACGCATGCCCCCGCTCAACTGAAATGGATAAGCGCGCATTATCCACGCGCCGTCCGTAAGCCCTACCGCGGCGAGAATTTCGTGCGCGGCGCGGACGATTTGGCCTCTGTCCAATTGAGGCCGGGCGCGACGCAAAACATCTGCCATCTGGCGTCCAACCCGCATGGTCGGGTTCAGCGCGCTCATCGGATCTTGAAACACATACGCGAGCTTCGCGCCGCGACGGCGATGCAACTCCGACTCCGACAGCGCGCTGAGCTCTTCGCCATCGCACCAGATGCGCCCTGACGTGCGGCGTACGCCCTGTGGACTCAAACCTGAAATTGCGAGCGCAGTTTGGGATTTGCCCGATCCGGATTCGCCGACCAGACCCACAACTTCCCCGGGGCCCACTTCAATGCCCACATTTCGCACCAGCGACACCAAGCCCTTGGGGCTCGATGCATCCAGCGACAGATTTTCGATGCGCAAGGCCGGGCGCATTTCCTCATCCGCCATGGTCAGCTCCCAGCAGAAGCCGAAGCGCTTTCTTGTCGATCTTGCCGATCGGGGTGAGCGGCAGGGAGTCGACAAAGACAATTTGTTTGGGCGCATGGATGGGCCCCTTGGCGCCCTTCACGAGACTGATCAAAGATTCAGCACTCAAATTTGCTCCTGGAGCGGCTACGATCGCTGCTGCAACCGCCTCACCCCATTTCGCATCCGGCACACCTACAACTGCGCAGGCTTGAACTCCGTCGATTCCAGAGAGCACATCCTCGACCTCGCGTGGATAGATATTGAAACCACCCGTGATAATGAGATCCTTCAAACGGTCGACGATGTGGAGGCGTCCTTCTTCGTCGAAACGCCCAACATCGCCGGTGTGTAGCCAACCACCACGCAGCGCGTCCGCTGTCTCCGCCGGCCTGTTCCAATAGCCACGCATGACGAAGGCCCCACGCACACACACTTCACCCGACCCGCCCGCGGGTACAGGTGTCCCCTCCGCGTCAAGCAGCGCAAGGTCCAGACCCGCCTGAGGAAAGCCCGCCGACGCAAGCACGTCGAGCCGCGTCACATCGTGCTCAAACCGGCGCATATAGGTGATGCAAGTGGGCGCTTCGGTTTGGCCATAGAGCTGCATAAAGATCGACCCGAAACACTCAATCGCTTCGACCATGCGATCTGCATCCATGGGTGCCGCGCCATAAAAGATGGTTTCGAGCGTGCTCAAGTCGTCTCCCGCCTGCGGCGGATCATCGAGCAAGCGATAAATCATCGTTGGAGCCATGAAAGTGGCGCCTATGTGAGCGCTCGCAACGTAGTCGTAGAAACTCCGCGCCGTGAATCCGCCCAGCACATGAAACTCGCCACCACGAAGAAATGTCGGGTACGCCAGAATGCCGGCCGCATGCGAGACCGGCGTCACCGCGAGCACTTTGCCGTTTGTTGGCCATTCCCACTCGCTGGCAGCCATGTGCAACGCAGCGAGCGCGCTTGCGTGGGTGTGGACCACACCTTTGGGGCGACCAGTGGTGCCGCCGGTATAGGCGATCATGGCAATGTCATTCGATTGCGCGCGGTCATCAGCCATCTTGCGGCCAGCGCTTGCTTTCGCGCTCAGATCAATCGCGTCCAGCGCTCCGCCGAGGGCAAACACTACCCGCAGCTTCGATGCACGGCTTCGAAGGGCCTGTGCGCGTGCGTTAAAGCGAGGATCGACGATGATTGCGGAGATCTCTGCGTCTTCCACACAAAACAAATGGTCGTCTTCCGATCCCAACGGCGACAATGCAGTAAGCCGAAGCCCAGCCGCCATCACCGCGCATGTTGCAACAACCACGTCGGCCGAATTACTCGAAAGCAGCGCCACGCCGTCGCCGCGCACCAAACCGGCTTCATCAAAAGCTTGCATCATCCCGCTGATGCGGTGTGATACTTGTGCGTATGTGAGGCGAAGGTCAGGACCCACCACAGCTGATGCATCGCGAAACCGCCGGCACGCGCGAAGCACCAGCGAGCCGAGTGTTCCGCCGCGGTGCAACCGCTCCTCGACCATCGATCTCCCGCCTTTGCGCCGATCTAACTATTGAACGAGCGGTTAGTCAATGATACTCGTGACGCGATGAGAGCGTTCGCTGCAACCTTAGGCGCAGAGACCAATTCGTTCTCGCCCATCCCCACAGGTTGGGCGGGCTTTGAGACAGCAATGCTCTGGCGCCCCGGTGCGCATCCAGACGTCGCGACGGAGGCGACGGGGCCAATGGCTGCGCTGCGCGCAAAGCGCGCCGACGGTTGGGAGGTCATTGAGGGGACGTGCGCGTTTGCCTGGCCGGGCGGGCCTGTGCGGCGCGACGTCTATGAGGCACTGCGAGACGAGATTGTAGCGCAGATCGCAGCCGCCGCCCCCCTCGATGTGATTGCCCTTGGCGTGCATGGGGCGATGATGGCGCAGGGCTACGACGATTGCGAGAGCGATTTTCTTGAGCATGTTCGCGCCGTCGCGGGCGAAGCTGCAATCGGTGCAGTGTTCGACCTGCATGCGCACATCTCCCAGCGGATGCTAGATGCTGCCGACCTGCTGATCGGCTTCAAGCAATATCCGCACACCGATTACCTAGAGCGCAGCATCGAACTGGTCGACGCGTTGGCTCGTGTTCGCGCCGGCGCTCTGCGGCCGACCCCAGCCCTCTACGATTGCCATATGATGATTGGCTTTCGCACCACCACCGCACCCTGGCGACGGATGGTCAACAATTTGGTGCTGGCGGAGAAGCGTCCGGGCGTCATAAACGCGACGATCGTGCACGGCTTCAGTCTCGGCGATTGCGCCGACATGGGCACAAAAATCCTGGTCACAGCCGACAACGACGAAGCGCTTGCAGCGCGAACGGCCGAGGAAATTGGCACAAAACTCCAAGCACTTCGGGAAAGGGCCCAAGGGAGACGCCAGGATCTAGCGGCCACCCTACGCTCGGCGGCGGCGTCCAGGCGCTTTCCGGTTATTCTCGCAGACACCACTGACAATCCCGGCGGCGGCAATGCCGGCGACGACATGACTCTTCTGCGTGCATTGCGCGACGCAAACATGGCGCCCGCCTGCGGGGGCCCGATTTGGGATCCACAAGCGACGCGCTTTTGCTTCGAGGCCGGGATCGGGGCGCGCATCAGCTTGCGCGTCGGCGGCAAGGCGGGGCCGAGCTCTGGCCCACCGTTAGATCTTGAAGGCGAAGTTATTGGATTACGGCGCGCTGCCACGCAACGAATTGGTGGCTTTGACGCGCCGCTGGGCGACATAGCCGCCTTCAAAACCGAAGGACTCACGCTCGTTCTTAGCACGCTGCGCGACCAAGCCTACGACCCCGCCCTATTCGAGCAGGTGGGCATCGACCTCAACACGCAGCGCTTCGTTGTGGTCAAGTCCAGCCAACAATTCCGGACTGGCTTCGAGACGCGCGCCGGTCGCATCATCAGCGTATCTCGGCCGCGCAAGAACCTCGTCTATCACAAGAGGCCACGGCCCATGTGGCCTTTCGAGCGCGACAGCAGTGAAGACGTTATCCGAGGTGCGCGCACATGAAAGATTTTGCCCCAACGCGCAGAGGTCTTGTAGCGGGCGCGGGCCTGAGCACGCTTGCGGCTTGCATCCCCGCCCCCGCACGCGATCCGCGGCAGTTGGTGGTGTCCATTGCCTCTGACATCACCACACTCGATGCGGCAACGAGCTTCCTATTACCCAACCTGATCGCGCCAAACGTTTGCTATGAGCGGTTGCTGCGTCTGCGCACCGAAGAAGGCGAAACACGCGGCGTCGAAGGCGACGTCGCCGAGGCATGGGAACTCGCGCCCGACAAATCAAGCATCACGTTTCATTTGAAGGGCGGGCATCACTATGACGATGGCGCCGAGCTGCAAGCCCGCGATTTCATTTTCAGCATTGAGCGTATTCAGCAACAGCGCTTCCCCGCCGCGCAAGCGTTGTTCTGGTATGCGGGCGCCGAAGCCCCGGATCCTCGCACGCTGCGCATTCGGTTGGCCGCTTGGGCGCCGTTCATTCCCTATCTCTTGACAGGCCCAGGTCTTGGCTTCGTGAACCCAGCCATTGTGCGTCATGCCCAAGGAGATGATCAGGGTTCCGCTTGGCTACGCGAAAACACGGCGGGCAGCGGGCCTTATCGAGTCGTGCGCTTCGCGGCACGCGAAGAGGTGGCGTTGGCGCCAAACCCGCATGCGGCGCAACAACCGGCCTACTTCGAGGACGTGCGCGTGCGGGTGTCGAAAGATTCGTCAATTCGCCTCATCGAACTCGATAAGGGCGACGTCGACATCTTGGAATCGGTCGGTCCATTCCAGCAGGATTGGCTGATGCAACGGACCGGCGTTGCAGTTTCTGCGGCGCCCGCCCCGATCGTGATGTTTCTTCATCTCAACAATGAAAAACCGCTCTTCCGGGACCTGCGAGTGCGGCGCGCGATCTCTCTGGCAATCGATCGCGACAGCATCATCTCGTCCATCTATCGCGGGAAAGCGCGGACCATTTCCGGCGTTTTGCCACCGGGCGTGCCGGGGCACGATCCGAGCTTACCGCTTCCCGCCTACAACCCGGAAGCAGCACGCGCGCTAATGCACGAAGCCGGTGTGCCTGCCAACCAACCCATCGAACTGACCGTGGTCGGCGACGGCGGCGGCCCCTCAGCAACGCAGCTGGCTTTGCGCGAAAGCCTGCGCGCGATCGGCTTCGACGTCAGCATCAAGCAGATCGCAGCCGCGGCGCGCTCGCAAATCTTCGCCGGCGAGTTCGACATAACGACACAATCGATCTCGATCGACTTTCCTGATCCGTGGATCGTGTTCACATTCGTGTACAATTCGCAAATGATCGGCGCGGGCAACATGGCGCGCTACTCCAATCCCGCCGTCGACGCTTTGCTTGCGCGCGCGGACGCGCTCGATGGTGACGCGCGCGACGCACTTTACCAAGACGCACAAAAGATCGTTTACGAGGATTTGCCGTCTATCCCGCTATTTCAGACCTCCTGGGGCTACGCACAAAGTCGAGACATCGCACCCTTCGCCTACAATTACTCGACCCCGATGATGCTCCCGTTCCACACGATGCAACGTGCTGCGCGTTTATGATCCGCGACTTTAAAAGGTGCTTCCAATGACGCCTCCGCGCGCGCGTTTGCGCGATCTGGGTCTCCGGATCGGACACCTTCCGACAGGTCCGCTCAATGCGATTACAGATGTGCCAGGCGTGCGTGTCGGACACATTGATGTGCGCGCGGATCAGCCCCGTGTCGTTCGAAGCGGCGTCACTGCGATTGTGCCGTTCGACTTTCTGAAGCAAAGCGTCTTCGCTGGCTTCGACCGCTACAATGGATTCGGCGAAGTAACCGGATCACACTGGATCGCCGAGACAGGCACATTGGCGTCGCCGATTGTGCTGACCTCGGCGTTTTCAATTGGCGTGGCGCGCGACGCGCTTCTGGCGTTGCCGTTCAAGCTGGGCGTTGCAGATCGTTGGCACCAGCCCTGCGCGGCCGAGACCTATGACGGCGTGTTGAGTGATGGGCTATCGGCTCCAATAACACGCGCACACGTCGAAGCGGCGCTCGACGCTGCATCTGCGGGAGCCGTCGCAGAGGGCGGCGTCGGCGGCGGCAGTGGAATGATGAGCTTCGAATTCAAATCCGGCATAGGGACCGCCTCGCGGCAAGTGCGCTGCGGCGGCGTGCTGACGAATGTCGGCGTTCTTGTGCAATCCAATTTTGGCAATCGCAGCCAACTGACCGTCGACGGTGTCCCAGTCGGTCGCCACATCGGCTACGACATTGTCGACAGTCCCCAGCGACGTGAAGACGATCAGGCGGAAGAGACTAAAGGCTCTATCATTATCATCGTCGCCACCGATGCACCATTGATGCCGCCGCAACTTAATCGCTTGGCACGGCGCGCAGGCATTGGCCTTTCGCGCGTCGGCGGCTTTGGAAACAATCGAAGCGGTGACTTCACAATAGCGCTTTCAACCGGAAACGCCCTTCCCTTCCATCAAACCGGCGTAACCGAGGGCCTACGAATGATGGGCAACGAGGACATGAACCCCATGTTTCCGGCGGTCGCAGAGGCGACAGAAGAAGCCATCGTCAACGCCCTGACAGCGTCTGAGACGATGCAAGGCGTGGGCGGAACGACAGTGCACGCCCTGCCCCTACCCGAACTTATCGCTGTGATGAGCCGCTACGGTCGTCCACCACAGACCTAAGTGAAAATGCCAATGATGCAGCATGCCGACACAACACTGGATGATTGGGTGGACGCCGAACAGCGCGCCGCGCTACGGGCGCCAATCGAAGAGGCTCGAGGGCTGCCTGGTCGCGCTTACTCAGCGGGATTTTACGAACTCGAACAGCGCGCGCTCTTTCCAAGAACCTGGGCAGTTATCGGCATGGGCGCCGACCTGCCTGAACCGGGCGACGCCTTCCCGGTCGATCTTGCCGGCTCGCCTCTCGTTATGGTGCGACAAAAAGATGGCGCGATCCGCGTGTTTCACAACCAGTGCCGCCATCGCGGCATGGCCGTCGTCACTGCACCAAAGCGCACGCAGACCATGGTCTGCCCATGGCATGGCTGGGCTTATGAGTTGAACGGCGATCTTCGCGTGGCCACACGGCTGGGTGGAGAGTCCACACACCAATGTCCAGGATTCGATCAAGCTAGTTTAGGTTTGCGCGAAGTTCGCAGCGCCCGTTGGCATGATTGGGTGCTTGTAAACCTCGATGGCGCCGCAGCATCGATCGAAGAGCATCTGCGTCCGCTGAATGAACTGCTCGATGGTATCGGGCTGGACGAGTTGCTGCCCGGACCCAGATGGTCTGGCGAATACCCCGGTAATTGGAAAATCGCCATCGAAGGTGGCGTGGAAGATTATCACTTGCCAATGGCGCATCCGCAATTGTTCGAAGGCGTGTCAGCACGCCCAATCACGATCGCGACTGGACCGAACTTTGCTGCATCGATTGGTGAGCCCCTACGCTCCGGTGCGATACGCCGTCCAGCGGGCATTGAAGGCGTGCGCATGAACGAAGCCCAACGCGGCCGCTCGTTCGTGCTCAATCTCTTTCCAACTGGGATGATTTTACTCCACGAAAACTCACTGATGCTCGGCGTATTCACTCCGAATGGCCCCGCGCGTACTCGCCTGGAAACGCGACTTTACTTTCATCCTACGGCGTTTGGCACGGAAGATCGCGACGCGTGGCGCGTTCAACGCGGCGTGACGCTGGCAAGAGTGGTTGAGCAGGATCATGACTTTGTGCTCAGCCTGCAAAACAACGCAACCGCGCGCGATCGAGCGGGCCTAGAGACCCGCTTCTCTCCGTATTGGGAGGGCGCCGTGCTGCACTTTCAACGCATGGTGTTGGACACGCTTGAGCGCGGCGAGCCAGGAGACCGCAACAAATGACTTCCTTTGACGTGTTGGTGATAGGCGGCGGCATCGCCGGCCTATCAGCCGCAGCGGCGCTCTCAACGCACGCACGCGTTGTCGTGCTCGAAGCTGAAGCCGCTCCAGGCTATCACTCGTCAGGACGCAGCGCGACCTTCTATCACCTCGGCATTGGCGATCGCACGGTTCGCGCGTTGACAACATTCAGCCGCCCCTTCTTTGAGCAAACGTCGCACCAAGGCGCGCCACTTTCAACACCCAAGGCCGCGCTCTGGATTGCTCGCTCGGATATGATTGAAGGCTTGAACAAGCTCTACGACGGCATGCGCATGTTCTCCGATCAAGTGCATCATGTTGGTGTGCCGGAGATGCTGGATCTTCTCCCGGTCCTGCGCACTGGGCCAGAGGCAATCATCGCTGGCGTGGTGGATGAAACCGGTCGCAAACTGGATGCCGATGCCCTGCAGCAAGGCTTCGCGCGCACGCTGCGACGCAATGGTGGCCAGATCGAAACCGGTGTGCGGGTGGATTCGATAACGCGCGAGCACGGTGCGTGGCTTCTACAGTCTGGCGACAAAGCGTGGCGCGCGGGCGTCGTTGTCAATGCTGCGGGCGCGTGGGCAGATCAGGTCGCGCGGCTAGCGGGTGTCAAACCACTCGGTCTATCACCTCTGCGGCGAACGATTATTGCGTTCGACCCACCTGAACACATCGAGACGCGTGACTGGCCGTTCGTGAAAACGACGGTCGACGAATTCTATATGCTGCCCGAGGGGGGACGTCTGCTCGCCTCGCCGGTCGATGAAATTCCCAGCGATCCCGTCGATGCGCAACCTGAGGACTATGACATCGCGCTCGCAGCCTACCGCGTCGAAGAGTACACCACGATGAATGTTTCGCGGATCGCTCATCGCTGGGCGGGCCTGCGCTCCTTCGTGAAAGACCGCGTGCCGACGGCTGGCTTCGCGCCGGACGCGCCGGGTTTTTTCTGGCTGGCCGGACAAGGCGGCTATGGTCTGCAAACATCGCCCGCTATGGCGGCTGCAAGCGCTGCACTCATTCTTCAACAAGAATGGCCCCCGGTGCTCGCGGAACTCGGCGTTGCACCCGAGCACGTCTCCCCCGGACGACCCGCGATCGCGAGTTAGTCGGTCATATCCCGCAGAGCGTCTCCAAGGATGTTTGCGGACAGCGCGCCAAGCGCCACCACAAGACCCGGGAACGTCACGTACCACCACGCTGCCAGCACGTATTCGCGGCCGCCGCCAACCATGGCGCCCCACTCTGCGTGCGGTGGCTGCATACCAAGGCCGATGAAGCTCAACGCTGAAGAAGCAAGCAAGGCGCCGCCAAAATGAAAGCTCGCGTACACCAACATCGCCGGCGCCACATTCGGCGCGATGTGGCGGCTCGCGATAAAAATGGCGCCCGCGCCCATCGCTCGGGCAGCCTGAACAAACTCACGCTCTCGCAGCGCCAATGCCAGACCACGCGCCAGCCGAACGTATCCGGGGATCGACAGTATGCCGAGCGCAATGACGGCGTTGACTAAGCTCGGCCCTAAAGCCGCCGTCAACGCCATGGCGATGACCAAGCCCGGTAACGCCAACATCATATCGACCAAGCGCATGATGACGGAATCCACTATGCCGCCGACCAAGCCAGAAAAGCAGCCCGCAGCCATGCCGACGGTAGCGCCGATGGCAACAATCGCCACCGCGCTCAACAAGGATGGTCGCGCGCCATGCAAGAGCCGCGAAAAAATATCGCGTCCCAATTCATCCGTCCCTGCCCAATGCGCAGAAGAAGGCGGTCGCAGAATCGCCTGAAGATCCATCGCGTCGGGCGGATAGGGACTGATCCAAGGCGCCGCAATGGCGGCGAGCGACAAGAGCACAAGCACTGCGCAAGCGCCGAGGGCAATCGGTTGCAGCTTCATGCTAGCCCTCGCACACGCGGATCCAGTGCCATGTAGAGGAGATCAACCAGCAGATTTGCCGCGACGAATGCAAAAGACGCAATCACGGCAAAACCCATGATCACTGGAAAATCTAGATTCAGGATGGCGGCGAGTACGAAGCTTCCCAAGCCCGGCCAGCCAAACACACTCTCGATCACCACCGATCCGAATAGAAGTGACGACAGCTCAAGCCCCATGACCGTGACAAAAGGCACGAGGGCGTTTGGAAGCGCATACTGCAAAATGATCTGACGCTTAGGTAAGCCAAAGGCTCGAGCCGTACGCACATTGTCCTGCGTCAGCACCTCAATCATGGAGCCGCGCACCAACCTGACTACCACGCCAACGGATGCGGCGGCGAGCGTCAGCGCTGGGAGCGCCAGATGGCGAAGTGCGCTGGAAAGCGCCGTCCCATCCCAAACGAGCAAGCTGTCGATAACATAAAGGCCCGTCTGAGTTGGCGGTGCTACGACGCTGCTATCAAGGCGACCCGCGCCCGGGGCGATGCCCAGTACGCTGTAGAACAACAACAGCAGCAACAAACCGAGCCAAAAGGTCGGGATCGAAATACCGGCGATCGCGACTACTCGTCCTCCAATATCGGGCAAGCGATCACGGTAAAGTGCGGTGAGCACGCCGAGCGGAACGCCGACGAGCACAGTCAGCAAGAATGCGCACAGCATCAATTCGAGGGTAGCCGGCATGTAGCTGAAAATTTCTTCGGCAACCGGCCTGTCGGACATAATAGACTGCCCAAGATCGCCTCTGCCGAGCGCACCGACGTAGGCGGTAAATTGCTCCGGTAGCGGCGCATCGAGATTAAGCCGTTCGCGAATTGCGGCGACGGCTTCAGGGCTGGCGCGCGGGCCTGCCACAAGTTGCGCCGGATCGCCCGGGGCCACGCGTGATATGAAAAAGGTGACGAGCACCACTCCCAGCAAAACAAGCGGAAGCATCGCTAAACGTCGAACCAGTACGCCCGCCAGCCTCACCCGTCCGCTCCGCCTGGCCTATGTCGTTGCTCAAGCTCGCGCCGAAGCGCTTGCGCCGCAAACGAAACCCATCCTATCATTGAACGAGCGTTCGGACATTACAAGACAGAATCCGCAAAAGGCCCACGCCATGACCCACATCATGCACCGCTTGCTCAACACGCCCTACCCGGTCGCGGTGGCGGGAGACGGGCCTTACCTGATCGACGCACAAGGCAAACGATACATCGACAGCGCCTCGGGAGCGGGAGTGTCTTGCTTGGGACATAGCGCCCACAAAATCAGTGAAGCCATCGCGCACCAATCAAAAAAACTCGCCTACGTTTACAACGCCTATTTCACCACCGAGGCACTGGAAACGTTCGCCGATAAATTGGTGGCGATGACGCCGCCTGGGTTGGATTGGGTGTTTCCGGGCTCCGGCGGTTCGGAATCCATGGATGGCGCGCTAAAACTTGCGCTGCAATATCACAATGAACGTGGCGAGCCACAGCGTCGGCGCTTTATCTCTCGCCGCCAAAGCTACCATGGCTGCGCTATCGGCGGGCTCGCCATCAGCGGCAATCAAATCCGCCGCATGCTTTTCGAACAATTCCTGCCGGAATCACATTTCGTCTCACCCTGTTACGAGTATCGCGACCGCAGCGTTGACGAGACCCCAGAAGCCTATGGCGCGCGCCTAGCACAAGAACTAAATGCGCAGATCGAAGAGCTAGGCCCCGACACAGTGGCCGCCTTCGTTGCAGAAACCGTTGTCGGCGCGACTGCAGGCTGCGTGCCACCTGTTCCGGGCTATTTCAAAGCCATCGCTGAAGTATGCCGTAAGCACGGCGTGTTGTTGATCCTTGATGAAATTCTTTCCGGCTGCGGTCGCACGGGCACCTATCTGTCATGCGAACAGGATGGCGTGGTGCCCGACATTGCAGTTGTCGCAAAAGGCTTGGGTGCAGGTTATCAGCCGATTAGCGCGATCCTAGTAAGCAACGGCGTAGTCGACACTATAGCGCGCGGCCGGGGCTTCTTTTTTCACGGGCACACTTACAACGGGCACGCCACCGCCGCCGCAGCAGCAACAGCCGTCATCGATACTGTCCGCTCAGAAAATCTGCTTGAGAATGTGCAAGCAATGGGCGTCCGCTTGCGCGAGGCGCTCCGCGACCGGCTCGGCCAGCATCCTCATGTCGGCGACATTCGCGGTCGCGGCCTACTAATTGGTGTCGAACTTGTCGCGGATCGCGAGACTAAAACGCCGTTTTCCGCAGAAACCATGCTCTGGAACACGCTGCAGAAAACCGCTTTCGCACGTGGCCTCATTTGTTACCCCGGCTTTGGCACTGCAGATGGCGTCAACGGCGACCACGTGCTGTTAGCGCCGCCTTTCATCATCAACGAAACGCATGTCGCCGAGATTGTCGACAAGCTTGCCCCAAGCATCGACGAGGCGATCGCGGCTGTCCGCAAGGCCGCCTGATCATGCGCATTTTTATTTCCGCCGACATCGAGGGTGTTGCTGGCGTCGCGCATTTGCCGAGCACGGGCCCGAACCGCTTTGAGTTTGATCTTGGACGCAAATGGTACACCGAAGAGGTTCTCGCTGCGATCGAGGGCGCTGAGGCGGCGGGCGCCACCGAATTCGTTGTCGCCGACGGTCACGGCACCGCACACATGCTGTTGCTCGACCGCTTCAAGGAGAATGTGCGCATCGTCCGCTCTTGGCCGCGGCCCCTATTGCAAATGCAAGGGATCGAACATGGGACCTTCGAGGCGGCTGTCTTTGTCGGTCACCACGGATCGGCGCAAGCGCGTCTCGCCGTGCTCGCCCATACCTTCACAGGCGCGTTCCGCGACATCCGTGTAAATGGCGTTTCACAATCAGAAACGACGCTCAATGCCTTAGTGGCCGGGCATTTTGACGTACCACTCGTGTTTAGCTCCGGCGACCATGATTACATCGCTCATGTGCGGCAAGCACTGCCAGAGGTCGAAACAATCATCACCAAGGAAGCCATCGGCAAGACGAGCGTCAATACGCTTACGCCTAAGGCGTCTTGCGCACTCATCAAGGCGGGCGTGGAGAAGGCGCTGCGAGAGAAGCGCGCTAAGGTCGTGGCGCAGCCGGAAAGCCTTTTGCTGACACTTGAATTCCAAGAGCGCAGCCAACCGGAAATGCTAGGTTATCTGCCGTGGCTTGAAAGCATTGATGCCTACACGGTTGAGGCGCGTTTCCAGGACGCCGTCACCTTGATGAAGTTCATCAGTTTCGTGAGCTTTTACATTCCCTCCGGCCTGCCGCGATACGGCGAAACTCCGTGAGCAGTCGTGCTAGCGGCCCTCTCTTGGGTTTGCGGGTTGTCGAATTTGCGGGCATTGGCCCGGCGCCATTCTGTGCGATGCTGTTGTCGGACTTGGGAGCCGATGTTGTCCGCATCGATCGTCCCGACACCAAAGATCGAGATCCAGCGCTGATAACAGAACGTGGCCGTCGTTCGGTTGTATGTGATCTGAAAACCAGCGTTGGGACTTCGCGCGCGCTGTCGCTATGCGATCGCGCGGATATCCTCATCGAAGGATTTCGTCCCGGAGTTATGGAGAGACTAGGACTCGGTCCTGAAATTGTGCTCGCCAGAAACGCCAAGCTTATCTACGGGCGCATGAGTGGATTTGGCCAAGATGGACCGCTTGCGCGCCTTGCCGGCCATGACATCAATTATATCGCCATTTCCGGCGCGCTTGCCGCGATCGGAACCGCTGACAAACCAATGGCGCCCCTCAACCTTGTCGGCGATCTGGGCGGCGGGGCGCTTTATCTCGCGTTCGGGTTGCTCGCCGCATTGATTCATGCGCGCGAAAGCGGACAGGGCCAAGTCGTCGACGCAGCCATGAGTGATGGCGCCGCTTCACTGATGAACATGATCATGGGCAAACGCATAATGGGCGCGTGGAACGATGCTCGCGAGGCCAACGACCTGGATGGCGGGGCGCCCTTCTACAACACCTATCGCTGCGCGTGCGGCGGTTACATCGCCGTCGGCGCCTATGAACACCATTTCTACGCGCGCCTGTTGGACGCGCTTGGCGTCGAAGCCGAGGCTGCGCTTCGCCAGCACGACGAGCGCGACTGGCCCGCAATGCGCGCTCGCCTAGAATCGATCTTTCTCAGTCTAGATCAGGCATCTTGGTTGTCGCGCCTCCAGCACTTGGACGTTTGCATCTCCCCTGTGCTTGCCATGGGCGAGGCCCATGCTCATCCGCACAATCAGGCGCGCCAGACCTTCGTCACCCAAAACGGCCATATCCAACCCGCACCTGCGCCGCGTTTTTCCAAGACACCTGGCGCAATACAGGGACCACCACCGCGCGTTGGCGCCGATGAAAGCAGCGTTTGGCGCGATTGGGATATCGCAAACTGAGCGCCGCATGAATTGACCGATCGTTCAAGACATGAGAGCTTCACGTTCAGACACGGAGACGCGGGTTTATGAGCGGGGCGATTTTAAGCGGCGATCGGCGGCTCGATAAGCAGCACCTCGATGAAAGAGTTGCACGGGGCGCAACTGCCTTGGCCAACCTAGGCGTTGGTGAAGGCGATTGCGTCGCAACGCTCTTGCGCAATGACTTCGCATTCTTCGAAGCAAGTTTCGCTGCGGACCGTCTGGGCGCCTATGCGGTGCCGATCAACTGGCACTTCAAAGCCAATGAGATCAGCTACATCCTGCAAGATAGCGCCGCCAAAGCACTGATTGTCCACCAAGACCTCCTCGGCGAGGTAAGGGCGATACTGCCAGACGGCATCAAGCTGATTGTCGTAGACACTCCGAGCGAGATCGTGCGCGCATACGATTTGGCGGCGCCCCCAGCGCCGCCGCCCAAGGCATCGCTGCGTTGGGAAGCACTCATCGCTAAAAGCGCTCCCTGGAGCGGGCCAGTTACGCCCAGTCGCAACGCCATCATCTATACGTCTGGCACCACCGGCAAACCCAAAGGGGTTCGCCGCGCACCGGCTGATACAGCGATGGCAGTGTCGATGGCGCGCCTCGTAGAAACAGCACTGGGACTATCGCTGACCCGACCCGTGCGCACGGTCATCACGGGGCCGATGTACCACGCCGCTCCGAATCTTTACGGCCTTTGGGCAGCGCGCGCAGGCGGCCTGGTGGTCCTTCAGCCAAAATTCGAACCAGAGGCGCTTCTGGCGCTTATTGCGAAGCACGCCGTCACGCATTTGCACATGGTGCCAACAATGTTTTCAAGACTTCTGGCGCTGCCGGAGGCGACGCGCGGCGGCTATGATCTATCTTCGCTTGAGTTTGTCGCTCACGCAGCTGCGCCCTGCCCGCCGAACGTAAAACGCGCCATGATCGAATGGTGGGGACCGATCATCCGAGAATATTACGGCGGCACCGAAACCGGCGGCGCAGTCGCGTGCACATCTGAAGAAGCTCTCGCAAAACCCGGCACAGTCGGCAAAGCAATGGACGGTTGCGCACTCCGCATTATCTCGCCCGAGGGTGCGATATTGGGGCCCGGGGAAGTCGGCGAGGTTTACATCCGCAACTCAGCCTTTCCCGACTTTACGTATCATCAGCGCGAGAAAGATCGCGCTGCGATCGAACGAGACGGCTTCGTATCGCTTGGCGACATTGGTTATCTCGACGACGACGGCTTTTTGTTTCTGCGCGACCGTGCCCGCGACATCATTATCAGCGGCGGAGTGAACATCTACCCGGCCGAGATCGAAGCCGAACTGCTCTCAATGCCGGAAGTCGCGGATTGCGCCGTGTTCGGCATACCTCACGCAGAGTTTGGTGAACAAGTTTGCGCTGTTGTAGAGCCCAGACTAGGCGCCGAGCCCGACCTCCAAAGCGTGCGCGCATTTCTTCAGCCACGACTTGCAGATTTCAAACTGCCCCGCGTGGTGAAGATCGAGGTTGCTCTACCACGCGAAGATTCAGGCAAGATCTTTAAACGCCGCCTGCGAGAGCCCTATTGGATCGGACACGATCGTCAGATCTGAAGTCTAAAAGCAGCCCAAATGAATACTCTGACTGCGCCTGATGTCATCACCAACACCGAACAAGTGCGCATGCTCGAGCTGCTCGACGCGCGGCTTCGGTGGCTTTCGGCATGGACCATTCACAACGCCAATCATCTGCGGGAGAGTCGCGATGGGCTAAAGGTCGGTGGGCACCAAGCCTCGTGCGCCTCAATGACCACCATCATGGCGACACTCTATTTCGCCGCCTTGCGTGAAGCCGACCGAGTTGCGGTCAAGCCTCACGCTTCTCCGGTGTTGCACGCGATCGAATACATGCTCGGACGCCAGAGCCTTGAGCAATTGCAGAGCTTCCGCAGTCTTGGCGGCGCCCAATCGTACCCTTCTCGTACCAAAGACAAGATCAACGTGGATTTTTCCACCGGCTCTGTGGGTCTGGGTGTCGCCATCACAGCTTTCGCTGCGCTGACACAGGATTATCTCAAAGCCCATGGTCGGCTTGATCCCGCGCGCGAAGGACGCATGATCGCTCTTCTTGGCGACGCTGAGCTCGACGAAGGCAACATCTACGAAGCCCTTATTGAGGCGTACAAGCACAATATCCGCAATGTGTGGTGGATCGTCGATTACAATCGCCAAAGCTTAGATGCGACTACCGCGGATCGTATGTTCGACCGCTTCGAGGACATCTTCGACACCGCAGGATGGCGTGTCGTTACGCTCAAGTATGGCAAGCGGCAACGAGAAGCGTTCGCGCGCGCCGGCGGCAGCGAATTACGGGACTGGATCGATCAGTGCGCCAACGCAGATTACGCAGCACTCACCTATCAAGGCGCGAGTGCGTGGCGTGGGCGGCTCTCGCGTGATCTTGGCCGCGCGGGCCAAGCCCTCATTGAATCATACGACGATGACAGCCTCGCCGCTTTGATGACGGGCCTCGGCGGCCACTGCGTGGAAACGCTGCTAGAAGCCTTTGCAGCAGCGGACGATGACACGCCTACGCTAATCACCGCCTACACGATCAAGGGCCACGGGCTCCCGTTCGCGGGTCACAAAGACAATCACGCTGGGCTAATGACTCCGACCCAAGTCGAAGCTTTGCGGGAGAGTATGGGGATCGGAGTTGGACATGAATGGGCCCCTTTTGCGGGACTGGCCGCACAGGACGCCGCAGCGCTTCGCACGTTTCTTTCATCGACGCCCTTTGCGCGCGCGACAAAGCCCCCTGCAACGGTCGCGCCCACCATTGAGCCCCCTGGCCGTGAGAATTTTCCGCGACCTCGCGCTGACGAAATGTCCACGCAGGCGGGTTTCGGGCGTATTCTCGTGGACCTTGTCAAAGCCGACCCTGACTTCGCCGCGCGACTTGTCACCACCTCGCCGGACGTCACGGTCTCCACCAATCTTGGCGGGTTTGTAAATCTATGCGGCCTCTTTCGGCGCACCCCTTCGCCAGACGTTTTTCGCGACGCGAAAATCCCATCGACGCAAAAATGGGGCGGTGGTTTGACGGGCCAACACATTGAGCTCGGGATCGCTGAGAACAATCTGTTTCTATTGTTGGCGGCTTTGGGCCTGGCTAACGATCTCTGGGGCGAACGTCTTTTGCCGATTGGCACGCTTTACGATCCCTTCATTGCCCGCGGCCTCGATGCGTTGAACTACGCCTGTTATCAGGACGCCCGCTTTATGCTGGTCGCGACACCTTCGGGTGTCACCCTTGCCCCGGAAGGCGGAGCTCACCAATCCATCAACAGCCCACTAATCGGGATCGGCCAGCCGGGCCTGGCATATTTTGAACCTGCTTATGTCGATGAGCTTTCAACGCTCATGCGCTGGGGCTTTGGCCACATGCAGGCCAAACAAGGTGGCTCCGTTTATTTTCGTCTCTCTACGCGCACTATTCCGCAATTGCCGCGCACACTCACAGAAGAACAGGAAGCAGACCTGATCGAAGGCGCCTATTGGTTGCGCAAGCCAGAAGGTTCAAGTCCGGTCGCAATCGCCTATTGCGGCGCTATTGCTCCAGAAGCAATGGAGGCCGTTGCCGCCCTCATCGAGGACTATCCAGGGCTTGGGCTGCTTGCCATCACCTCACCCGACCGGCTCTACAATGATTGGCACGCGTCCTGTGCCGATCGCGCTAAAGGCATTCGCCGGACGGCGCATGTAGAGTCCTTGTTGTCGCTCGTCCCTGCAGACGCTGGACTGGTAACATTGGTGGACGGTCATCCTCTCACACTTTCGTGGATAGGCGCGGTGGCCCGACATCCGGTGCACGCGTTGGGCGTCACGCGCTTTGGAGAGTCAGGCGATCTACCCGACCTCTATGCCAAGCATGGAATTGATGCGGCCTCGGTAATCGCTGCCGCGCACCAAGCTGCCCGTTGGCGTCGGACGCCGCGCTCGTGAATATTGACCCTGAGCTTTGCGAGTTTGTGGGGCGCTTCAAGAATTTCCATCTGAGCGCCGAAACCCTCAACGACTTTCGCAAGATGACGATGGGCGTGGTGGCACAACCGGATGACCTACGAGTCATCTCTGAATCGGTGACACTGCCGAGTTCTCCGGGCGTACTCTTGTTGATGCATCGCCCCCTTAGCGATCACACAGCAATGCCATGCGCCCTCCATATGCACGGTGGTGGATTCGTTGGCGGCAGTGCTCAATCAGACGCGCCATCGATGCGGGCGCTCGCTGCGGAAACTCAATGTATCATCGCATCCGTGGACTATCGCTTGGCGCCGGAGGCTCAGTATCCTGCTCCTCTAGACGATTGTGCGGCCGCCTTTGCCCTTCTCCTCACCGACGCTGCACGATGGCGCATTAACACCTCGCGCATTGGCGTCATCGGGGAAAGCGCAGGCGGCGGACTAGCTGCAGGGCTGGCGCTCAAGCTTCGCGACGCCGGCAAAAACCGGCCGGCCTTTCTCCACCTGATCTATCCAATGCTTGATGACCGCACTGCTGCAAGCGGTGGAGCAGACAATGTGCCGGTCTGGAGCGGACGAAGCAATCAGTTCGGTTGGCGTTGTTATCTCGGCGACGCCCTCGCCGCCTCCTCCGTTCCAATCTACGCCGCGCCAGGCCGCGCGCCTGACCTCTCGGGAATGCCTCCAACCTATCTTGCGGTTGGTGATAGCGATCTATTCTTCAGCGAAAACGCTCGCTTCGCGCGCGCACTTGAGTTGGCCGGCGTTGAAGTCGAATTCGATGTATACGCCGGCGGCGTCCACGGGTTCATGCATGCGCCGAGCGCAACCATGGCAACCAAGGCGCGTGCCAACTCTGCCTATGCGCTGAAGCGCGCCTTGGCCGGGTCAAAGCGGTCGTGAGTTGCCACCGAAGCAGGTTGACTTTCACCGGCCGACAACGCCGCCAGCAATGTCGATTTTCGTAGAACGGTTCGACTCCGCGTCGGGATGATCATCGGTTGTTATCGACGCATTGGTGGGTCAGCTTAATCCCAAAAACAAACTCAGGCTCGAACGCGTCGATGCCGCTCGCTTTTCTGGCGCCAGACCTAGTCGAAGCGATTCTCGATGGACGCCAACCGCCGAGGCTGTCTCTGATCAGTCTGATCAAGGCGACGATCCCGCTGCGATGGGGCGAGCAATTCGCATAGCCTGAGCGATCACCACGCAGACGCCGCCAATCGGTCTCTGGCGAAAAAGCCCAAGGCTTGAAATCTGCCCCGAGAGATGAACCGCCATCCAAGCGCCAATTCGCGACGTTGGCGGTCTCTCTATCGCGGAGTTGAAACGCAAGGTCGCCGAATTGGCGGGGATTTTTGCCCCCCACGCCCCCGGACTATCGAAACTCTGGGGTGGTTGGTGGTGGCGGGTGGACTTGAACCACCTACCTTGGGGTTATGAATCCCACGCTCTAACCAGATGAGCTACGCCACCGAAGGGCGGTCACATACGCGCGGCGAGCGCGCCGGGCAAGCCGTCCAGGCGCATTTCGCACCAGTCCAGACGCCAAAACGCAACTTCCTTTCGCCATATGACCCGCCTGGCCTTGCGAAACAGCAACGTGCGGCGCAAGCATGGGACAACCTGCCGCCATAAGGCACTTGGGAGGCAATTTTGTCCGAACCGCTCGACGCCATCGACGCCCGCATCCTCGACCTCCTCCAGCAGGACGCCAGCCTGTCGATCGCGGACATCGCCGCTAAGGTCGGCCTTTCGTCCTCTCCTGCTTGGCGCCGCATCGAGCGTTTGAAGAAGGCTGGCGTGATCAAGCAACAAGTCACCCTGCTCGATCACGAAAAGCTTGGCCTCACGTTCGAAGTGTTTGCCTCGGTGAAGCTGCAGCTGCCGTCGCGCGAAAACTTGGAGAAGTTCGAAGCCGCAGTGACCAAATGGCCGGAAGTGGTCGATTGCGCAACCGTCACAGGCGCTGTCGACTACATGTTGCGCGTCATCACCAAAGACATGCACGCCTACGACGACTTCCTGCGCGATAAGATGCTGGGACTTGGTCTCGTCAGCGACGTGCAATCACGCATCGTGATGCGCGCCGCCAAGCGCACCACTGCGGCGCCGCTGGAACTGATTGCCGGCGATCTCGAAGGTTAGTGCGCGTTGCGCTCTGCTTGGCGCAACATCGCCGCGCCGCGCTGGCCAACATAGATTTGCGGGTTCGAAGGCGGCGACAAATTCTGCTCGCGCTCCCATTGCGCGATCAGCCGCTTGGCGCGATCGAATGATCCAATCATGTCGCCATTCTCACGAACGCTACGATTGAAGTAAGCATCGCCAAAGAACGTCCAATTGTTCTGCGGCTGGCAGCCAAACGAGGATCTGTCCGGCGCCGCAGCAGTCATGATCACGGTGTTATCCGTCATCAGCGGGCCGATGAAAGAGCCGGAGAAACACGCCGAAACAATCACCACACGGTTCTGGATGTTTGCCTGCGAAAGCATGGTGCTAAGATGCGCGGGGCGTAAACCTGCGAACACGCGATTGTGCTCGCGAATTGCCGCCACGCCGTCCGACTGACCGTGCGTCGTGAAGAACAGCACGAACAGATCTTCGTTCGGATCCATTGTCGCGCCAATGTAACCGATCGCGGCGGCGAAATTGTCCGGCGTCGCGGCTGCGTACGCGCGCGTGCCTTGGCCACCTGCCGACAAGATGATCGAGCGCCCATCGGCGCCAAGATGCGG
Organism: Candidatus Viadribacter manganicus; assembly: GCF_001679665.1. Classification (GTDB taxonomy): domain Bacteria; phylum Pseudomonadota; class Alphaproteobacteria; order Caulobacterales; family Aquidulcibacteraceae; genus Vitreimonas; species Vitreimonas manganica. The sequence continues at coordinate 2,467,380 of NZ_CP013244.1, read as the reverse complement.
GCGCAAAATCTCTTCGGCCTGCACCGCCTCGCGCTCGAATACAGGATCACCCCAGAACGAAACACTGAGCAGATAAACGTCCTGCACGCCCGGACGTTGCGGCTGCAGGCTATTTAGCGTGTCGCCCATGAGCCGCGCCAAACGCACCGCGTCCGCCGGCGTCGGCGCAATTTCGAGCGCGCCGAACTGGCCGTTAAAGGGATCGCGCTGTTGCTGCGCCGTCGCGGGCGCGGCCGTTGTCAATAGGACAGCGCCAAAAATCACCGCGATCAGCCCGTTTGCCCGCATTAGCCCCCCCTCTTCGGGCGCCAGTTTCACCGGCTTCCGCGACCTTCGCAACCGCCGTTCCGCATAGCGTCCGGCCGCGCGCTGGGTTAGCACTGCCCCATGTCTGAGGGGACGACACCGCCACGGCGGGACGGATACATCGCTGTTCGCAAGGCCGAGCTGGCCGAAGCCATCGCCGCGGCAGGGCCGCCTGGCGAGACGCAGGCCATGGCGGACGTGCTGAAATTGCTCGGCGCTTTGCTTCACCACGAAGCGCACGCGGAGCTCGAAGCATTGAAGGCGCTTTACGATCCGCTCGATCCCGACGCGCCGGCGTCTCGACGCGACGTCACCCTGCGCGCCTTCGAAGCCTTCGAACGCGACTTCGGCGACGCTCTTGCGCGCGCCAATTTCGTAGAGATCGATCCCGACACGGTGCAAAGCCGCGAAGCCACCAAGCGCATCACAGGGCTGGCGATCAAACCGTCGGTCGGCGGCATCCGCCGCGTACGCTTTTTTGCGCGCGGCGCTCACATCGAAACACTCTCGTTCAAAAAATGGTTCGGTCTGCAGCGCGAACAAATCGAAGTGCAGACGATGAACGACGTTGTCGTGCTCGTCGGCTTCAAGGCCGAAGACGAAGCGGCGGCGCGCGAAGATCGCCGCGCTTTGAAACGCATGCGCCGCGGCGTGCGCCAAGGCGCGGCGCTCGTGAAGCACTTCCGAAGCGTCGCGGGTCCCGAACTCGTGACCTTGCATCCGGGCGCGCGCCCAAGCATGCGGCCCCGCGATCAGGCCATGCTCGCCGGTCCCGCGGTTGTTGCCGGCGTTCCGGTTCTGCTCAATCTGTGGCCGGCGCTGACGGTCATCTTCGCTGTGCTTGCCGCCTATTTTGGCGCCCAAGGCGCAATCGAGGAAAGCGAACTAAAGCGCGCCCTCGCCGCCGTTTCGGGCTTGGTCGCCGTCGGCGCGTTCATCATGCGCCAGCGCCTTAAGTACGAAGCGCAAACCCTGCGCTATCAGAAGCAGCTCGCCGACACCGTCTATTTCCGCAATATCGCCAACAATAGCGGCGTGCTCGACCTCCTGATCGGCGCCGGCGAAGAGCAAGACGCGAAGGAGGCGTTCCTCGCTTATGCGATCCTTCGCCGCGAAGGCCGCCCGCTCGCGAAGGCCGAGATCGACAATTTCTGCGAAACGTTCCTCCGCGAGCGCCTTTCTCTTCAGATCGATTTCGAAATTCACGACGCCCTCGGCAAGCTTGAGCGCTTAGGGCTCGTGGCGCGCGAAGGCGAAAGCTATACCGCGATCGCACCACCCGAAGCGCTCGCCAAACTCGACCTTGCTTGGGACAGTCTCTTCAACTTCTCGGCGCGCAGACAATAGGAGTGCGGCATGACCGAGCGATTTGAACGCCATAAGCAGCCGTGGACCAGCGAAGAAATTCAAAAGCTGCACATGTATGCCAAGAAAGGCATGTCATTGAAGGCGATCTCAAAATCGCTCACCCGCAGCGAAGAATCGATCAAGACACGCGCCAAGGCTGACGGCCTTGCCATCGCAAAACTGCGCTGAGTTTTAAACGGCGTACACCGCGCGGACGTGACCATCGGTGTAGCCAACGATCCGGCGCTTCGCCCCTGGCCACGTCGTGACATCGATCACCATCCGCGGGCTATCGCGCGCATCGTCCGTCAGCGCTTCCGGCTCGAGCCGTACCCAAGCCAGTGGCGCACGTTCGGTCGCACGGGCGCCGGCCGATAAGATCGCATCAACAATCGCCTCGCGCGCCTCACGCGGGGGATATTGCAAAAACACCGAGTGGTACACGATCGTTGCTGCATCGTCGGCGCGCGCGCTCAGCTTCTGCGCCAACCAGTGCGCCGCATCTGCCCGCTCTACGTGAACGCCAGTCTCGCGCGCCAACGCCACCGCGCCATCAAATCGCGCCAACCGTTCCGGTTGATCCGGCCACACGTAAGATCGCAATTGCAGCCGCTCATGCTCGTCACTGATGTCGAGCGGATTGAGATCGCAAGCGGCGCGATGGCGCACGGCGATGTCGGCTATCGGCGGTGGCGGACCATTCCAGTCAGTGTCGATCTGCACCGGACCTTGCGCACCCCAGGCCCAGCTCTTGGTTTGATACGTGTACAAATCCCAATTCATGTTGAGGCCGGCGCTGGCGCCGATCTCGAGCATGTCGACCTCGCCCTTCCAGGAATCCGCAAACCTCAAGAACGCCGCAAGCAAAGCAATCGAACGGCGCGTTTCATTGGTTTGCGGCGCCGAGCGAATGAAGGCGGCAGCCGCATTCGGCTCACGCTCAAGCAGTGCACGCGCCAATGGCCAAACGTCCTCGATGCTCCAATTTGCTAGGCTGGACGGATAATGCGCCGCCAACGCGGCTTCGCGTCCGACAAGCACGGCATGATGGAAATAGCCCGCCAGACGAAGCGCTAACGCATCGGCGCGCGGGCTCGTGTTCCACTCCTCGAGCTGCGCCGCAATCGGGCCGCCGCTCTGGTAATCCTCGCTCATTGCCCTGATCAGCTGCGAGGTAAACGGCGACCCGAACATGTCGCAATACATCGCCTGCTCAGCGAAGTGCGCGAGGATCTTTTCGTTCACGCGCGTTCCACCGCAAGAGCGATGCCTTCGCCGCCGCCGATACAGAGCGAAGCGACGCCGCGCTTGGCGCCGCGCTCTTCAAGCGCCGCCAGCAACGTCACGAGCACGCGCGCGCCGGAGGCGCCTATCGGGTGACCCAACGCACAGGCGCCGCCATTCACGTTGATGATGTCATGGCTGATGCCAAGCTCCTTCATCGCAATCATCGGCACGATGGCAAACGCTTCGTTGATTTCCCAAAGATCGACATCGCTAGGCTTCCAGCCGGCGCGCGAGAGCGCCTTCTGGATCGCCGGAACCGGCGCCGAAGTGAACTTCTGCGGCTCTTGCGCGTGTGAAGACTGCGCAACGATCGTCGCAATAATTTTCTTGCCCTGCTTTTCAGCATCGCCGCGACGCATCAGCACCAAAGCCGCCGCGCCATCTGAAATCGCCGAGGCATTCGCCGCCGTGACCGTGCCGTCCGCCGTGAACGCCGGTTTCAAAGACGGAATCTTATCCGGCTTGGCCTTGCGCGGAAGTTCATCTGTATCGAGCACGCCCGTCTTCAGTTCAATTGCGACGATCTCGCGTTTAAAACGACCTTCATTGGTGGCGCTCTGAGCGCGGCGCAGCGTTTCAAGCGCGTAGGCATCCTGCGCCTCGCGGGTGAATTGGTAGTCCTTCGCCGCCTGATCGGCATACACGCCCATGGCGTTGCCTTCGTAAGCGTCCTCAAGACCATCGAGCGCCATATGGTCGAACAGTTTGTCATGACCGTACTTCTGACCAGCCCGGTGCTTCTGCATCAGGAACGGCGCGCGGGTCATGCTTTCCATGCCGCCGGCGATCACCACATCACTCTCACCCGAGAGCAGCGCTTGACGCGCCATCGCCACCGCCTGCAGCCCTGAACCGCACATCTTGTTCAGCGTCACGGCCTGCGTGCCTTTATCGAGCCCCGCCTTCAGCGCAGCCTGACGAGCCGGCGCCTGCCCCAATCCCGCGCTCAGCACATTGCCCATAAAGATCGCATCCGCGCTCGCGACGCCCGCTTCCTTGACCGCAGCCTTCACCGCCACTGCGCCAAGTTCTGGCGCCGAGAGATTTGCAAGTTCACCCAGCAAACCGCCCATAGGCGTTCGGGCCATGCCGACGATGACGATATCTTCCTGGCTCATTGAGATGACCTTCCTTCTTTGCGCAGCACCATAATCGTCGAGGTCCCGTGCGCCAACAGGCGACCGCGTGAATCGATTAGCTTGCCTTCAGTGGTGATGATGCTGCGACCGCGCGAGAGCACAACGCCTTCAGCCCGCACTTGCCCTGTATCCGGACTAATCGCGCGTACGAAATTGGTCTTGGTCTCGACACTTGTGTAGCCGACGCCAGCGGGCAGCGTCGTGTGCGCCGCGCACCCCGTGCAGCTATCGATCAACGTAAGCGCCCAGCCGCCGTGAACGATGCCAAGCGGATTAAGGATGCGATCCGTCGGATCACCCAAAAAGACGGCCCGTCCATCGTCGACCTCAGCGAGCGTAAACCCCAACGTGATCGCGATCGACGGCGGCGGATGATTGCCGGCCAAGAGAAAACGCATCGCCTCAAGGCCCGACATACCGAGCAGCGCCTGAGCTGCGGATTTAGCGTCTTGGGAAGAGGCGTCAGCCATCTCGACTTGCCTTATTTGTATCTACAAGTATTACGGACGTAGAACTCAGAGCCAAGGCCGTCAAGATGCCGAAACGTCAGCCAAAATCCGAGACGCCTTCGCCTCTCATCCCGGCAAAGCAGGCGCCTCCCTGCCTCTATTTGCGGCTGCGCTTAGCCTCAAAGCGACTTTTGTCGCACTACGAGGCGCGCCTGGCCGCCAGCGGCGTGAGCATGTCGCAGTTCGGCCTGCTCGCCGGCATCAGCGAAGAACCCGATCTCACAATGTCGCGACTGGCGGAAAAGCGTGAACTGTCGCCATCCACACTGACGCGAACGCTTCGGCCGATGGAAGATGCAGGTTGGATCGAGATGTTTACCGATCCCGACAACGGCCGCATCAGACGTCTGCGGCTAACGCGCGAGGGCCGCGCGCGCCTCAAGTCCGCCTATTCCGGATGGAAGCAGGCTCAAGCCGAGGCGAGCAAGGTCGTCTCGCCGCGCGATGTCGAGCGCGTGCTCCACGCAACCGAGAAACTCGCAGTCTAAGCGACGAATTGCACCACGCGCTCAATGACGCCGCGATCCTGAGCGATCATGCGGTGGCCCAATCCATCACAGAGAACCAATTCCGCGCTCGGCCAGCCGTCTGCAATGGCTTGGCCATTTTCCCATTCAACAGCGTCGTCATCCATCGAGTGCAAAATGAGCGTCTCGGTCGCGGGCGCGACTGCCGCAAGATCAAAGTCGGCGTGAAGGCCAGCGTCAATGGCGTAGAGCTCACGCGCACGATGCACGACATCCGCGGAGATGCCGCGTTCCTCCGCGAAATCGAACCATCTCTTGTTACGACCGCGGGGCGCGGCGATCAGCACGATACGGCGTGCACTAAATCCGTTCATCAATGCAAAGCCCGTCACCGGCCCGCCAAATGAGTGGGTCACAACTGCGTCTATCGGGCCGAGCTCGCGCGCTACAGCCTGCAGCACCGCGGCGGCGCCCACGGGCGGACATACCTCGCCGCTGGAAAAACCATGCCCCGGCAAATCGAACGCCACACTCGCCACGCCAATATCGGCAAGCGACTGAATGAGCGGGCTCCAGAGCGAGTTGTCGTCTTGCCAACCATGCACCAGCAGCACCGCAGGTCCCTCGCCAAGGCGCCAAGCAGCAATCTTGCCTAAGGGCGTCTCGATCTCGATCTGCCGTGCATCGCGCAGCGGCTCAGCAATACGCTGACGCGCCCGGCGCTTCGGCATCATCACTTCGTTGAGCAGTGCGCGGGCCTGTTCGTCGAGACTCATTGGGTCGCCATGATCCAGCCACCGCCGAGCACTCGCGTGGTCCGCGGGTCGTAGAACACGGCAGCTTGCCCCGGAGCTACGCCTTCTTCCGGCACGTCAAGCAAGACCGACCAGCCCGCATCGATGGCAAGCTTCGCGGGAACCGGTTCACGCGTTGATCGCACGCGAACAAGGATTTCACGCCCGTTGAGATCATCCTCGGACGCAACCTGTTCACCGATCCAGTTCACTTCCTTGAGCGCAATGCGTGATACGCCGAGCGCCTCGCGCGGCCCGACGATCACGCGCTTATTCGGCGCATCGAGCTTCACCACAAAGAGCGGCTCGCCGGTAGCAATGCCCAAGCCACGCCGTTGGCCCACGGTAAAGTTGATGACGCCATTATGGGCACCCATCACACGGCCATCGACGTGAACCACCTCGCCCGGTTCGATCGCGCCCGGCCGAAGCTTTTCCACGACGTCTTGATACTTGCCATTCGGCACGAAACAGATGTCTTGGCTATCGGGCTTGGCGGCGACGCGAAGACCAAGTTCATCCGCCAGATCGCGCACGCGGCTCTTTGGCATGCCGCCCAGCGGGAATCGCAGATAGCTCAATTGCTCGTGCGTCGTCGCGAATAGAAAATAAGTTTGATCTCGCGATGCGTCCGCAGCGCGATGAAGCTCAGGCCCGCCATCGCCTTCGAGGCGCTGCACATAGTGACCGGTCACTAGGCAATCGGCGCTTAGATCTTCTGCAACACGCTTCAGATCTTTGAACTTCACGGTTTGATTGCAGCGAACGCAAGGAATGGGCGTCGCGCCGGCGAGATATGTGTCCGCAAAATCTTCCATCACCGCACTACGAAAGCGGCTTTCGTAGTCCAGCACATAGTGCGGAAAGCCCATGGCGTCGGCGACACGGCGCGCATCGTGAATGTCTTGCCCGGCGCAGCAGGCGCCCGGCTTGTTCACTGCCGCGCCGTGATCATAAAGCTGCAACGTGACGCCAACGACGTCATAGCCTTCGCGCTTCAACATCGCGGCGACGACAGAGGAATCCACGCCGCCGGACATGGCGGCGACCACGCGCGTCTCGCGCGGCGGCTTTGCAAAGCCCAATGAATTGAGAGTGCGTGCCGGTGGCGCGTCGAGCATTGTCATCTTCTATCCCCTCCCGGATTCAAGGTCCGGAACGAAATTCAAGCTGGGGATATGACGTGCGAGCTCGTGGGACGCAAGGGCGTTAGATGTACTTCAGCAAGCTCAATTGGGAGAGTTCAGCAAAAGTTTTAGCCGATGCCTCATATTGGGCGAGCAGCGTATTGAGCCTGATCGACACCTCTGCGAGATCCGCATCGGTCTGATCGCCGATCTCCTTCGTCAGCAGGTCTGATTGCGCTTCCAGGCGCGTGCGATTTTCATCGAAGCGCTTCTGCAGCTGGCCGGTGCGGCCTTCCTCGTTTACGAAACTCTTGGCGTGAAAATCGAGATCAGCGGCGACGTTGGTCAGCACGTCAGTGTATGAGCCCGTCATCGGCGAGCCGAGTGTGCCACCGGCCCCATCGAGAATGTATTTGATCTGACGGAGCGTGTTGAACAGGTCCGTCGAGAGTTCCGAAGCCTTCGACGCCAGCTTGATCGGTGAACCATCGCCCAGATCGATGATCTGATGGCGCTCCCCTTCATTGAAGAGATCTTCCGGCTGCACTGTGGTCGCCAGCTCATCGAGCGTGGTGATCTTCACCGGCGAACCATCCAGTCGCTCGCCCGCGAACATTGGTTGGCCGTTCCACGTCTCGTTCAACGCCGTAACGATGCTATTGAAGGCCAGCTCCAGCTCGGTGCCGATGCCGCGCCCGTCATTGGCGCTGATCGCCTCGCGAATTGTCAGCGCCAATGACTGAGTGGCGTCAGAAATTTGCCCGAGGGCAGCCGATTGAATGCCGAACCGCGAGTCGAGCTGCGTCAGCACCGAGGCGCGCGCATCCGTGTTCGAGCGCATGCTGGAAGCGCTGAGTATGCGGCTTGAAGCGCTACCAAAGCCCTGCAGCGTGTTTGCCTTTGCGCCCGAAGCAATCTGCGCCTGCAAATTGCCGAGTTCTCCTGTGATGCGCCGGACGTCGCCCTGGGCGCGCATGAAGAAGCGGGCATTGATCGGTGTTCCGGACATCTAGTTCACTCTTAGCGGTAGCCGATAGTCATCAGCGTATCGAGCATTTCGGTTGCGGCCTGGATCACGCGCGCGGCGGCGGCGTAAGCGTTTTGATAGGTCGTCATCTTCATCAACTCATCGTCGATGCTGACGGATTCCATTTCGCCGCGCCGATCGGCGGCGGCGGTCGCAACAGCGGCGGCGCCTGCAGCTTGGCGCTCAGCGTCGCTCGCAAGCCGTCCCGCCTCACCCCCAAGCCGCGATGCGTAGGTTGCGAGCGTGCCGGTTTGCGCGGTGAGCACGCCGGCGGTGGAGAAATTTCGCGTGGCGTCGCGAGCGGCCGCAAGCGCGTTGGCGCCGCGATTGTCGCCAGCTTCGATGATCTTCGAACCGATCGCGACCGTAATGTTTGGGCGCGCCACAGCAAGCCGCGTTGCGTTCGCAGCGACACGCGAATTGACATCGATCTCCGTCGCGCGCCCCGCCGTCGCCGAGGCGCTGAGGCCGTTTAACGCCGAGAGCGAAACGCCGGTGTTGCCCCGCTGCGTCGTGTCGGTCACGAGTTCGACCTTAAACGCTGGATTGGCGGCGAACGTGATCTGTCCCGTGCTACTGTTCAGAGAGAATGCACCGTACTCGCCGAGCCCCGTGCCCGTTGCATTCAGTGCGCTGAGGACATCGTTCCAAGTCGCGCCCGGCGCAGAGAGCGCGCCGCTGATCGTAATACTGCGATCGGCGATAAAGCGGCCCTGGCTATCGCGGATTTGATATTGAATGACGCCATTATCGGCGAAGCCATGCACGTCCGTTCCGCTGACCCCACTTTCAAAGAAAAGCGGAGTCGGCCGCGATATAAGATCGTTCAGACCAAAGAAGTGCGAGAAGCCGCGTCCGGCCCGTAGCGCCGGATCGGCGGCGTCCTGCTGGATGACGATGCCGCCATTGCCGTTGACGTTCAGCGAAAGCACGCCATCGGTGAAGGACGCCGTACCGGAAGGCGTTTCCGCAGCCAGCGCTGTGTTCAACGCATCGATGAAATCACCAATCGTGCCGCCACCCGCAAACGAGATCGAGTTCGTCGGCGATTCCGAAGTGATCGTCATCGCGTCGAAATCGATGGTCAGGCGATCACGCAGAACGCCGGTGGCGTCCGTCAGTGCGATTGTTGAAACGCCGGTGAAGTTGAGCGCGTCAGTGCTCAACAAGCCGGTCTGGCGCCCAGTCATCGAAGACACCGCCGGTGAGGACGTGTTTTCGTTGTGAACCGCGTTCATGGCGTCCGCGAGCACGCCCGCATATCCGCCCAGCGCCTCCGCCATGCCTGGTAGATCGACATCGCGCGCTTGCAGGAGGCCTTTGATACTGCCGCCAGTCAGGAACGATTCAATGTTTGTCTGCGAACCTACATCTGCGTTGAGCGAAATGACGCCATGCGTCGCATAAGGCGACGAATCCGGCGTGTAGCTCAACCGCGCCGCGTCGACACCGACAAGCAGCGCGCCGCCACCGGTGCGCACATGCACGCCGCCATCGGCTTGCGGTGTCGTGCGCACATCCATCAGCGCCGAAAGTTGATCGATTAGCGCTGATTGCGCGTTCTCGGCCGAACTTGAATCGGCGCCCACGCGCTGGTTCAAGCGAATTTCGCTGTTGAGCTGCGCAATACGATCGATCAGCCCCTGCGCTTCTGACACCGCATCGCCGATGCGCTGGTCCGCTTCGCTGATCAAATCTTGCAACGATCCACCAATGCGATGAATCTCGTCATACGTTGCCTGCAAAGCACTCACGACATCGGAACGGCGCAAGCTGGACGATGGATCAACACCCAACGCGGTCAGCGCCGACCAGAACTCATCAACGGCGCCAAACACCGACGATGCGTCCGATGGATCGCCGAAACTTTGCTGCGCACGAGACAAAAGATCAGAGCGCGCCGAAGCGGAACTCGCGGCAGATGCTGCAATGTAACTCGCCGTCGCGAGGAAGCGATCGGCCGCGCGTTTGATGCCGGTGATCTCAACGCCCGCGCCCGCGCCAATCTGGGTGCGCGGCGCGAGGATCATCTCGGTGCGTACGTAGCCAGGCGTGTTGGCGTTGGCGATGTTTTGCGAAACCGTCGCGACGCCGGTCTGCGCCGCGCGCAAACCTGAAAGCCCCGAGAGCAGGACGCTGGTTAGACCGACCATGAGCGGGCCCCCGGCAAAAAGCGCCCGGCGCCCGGCGAAATCTGCCGGGCGTGCGCACGCGCGTAGAGCGCCGCAAGATCACTGATAAGCGCTTGAAACAACACGCTTTCTCCCCGCTCCACGGGCATGGCCGGAGGGCCCGAACGCAAAGCATCAGCGGTTCACCACGCAAGCTTGGGGCCATGGTTAATCGCCCGGCAGAAGCTGCCCAGCGGACCGGCGGAAATTGCCGCAAAGTCCACACCACAAGATCAGCGTCTCCATGTAAATCACGGATTTAATTGAATTTTATTATGGTTAGCGACGTGGCCCGGAGCTTGCTCAGGGGTGCTGGCTGGACGTGACTCAAGGCGTTCAGTTCGGGGGACCTATGGATTTCGCGCCGGAGCCAGTACGTGACGCCTTCCCGCCGCCGCCAAGCCGGCCGGCGCAGGCCACATCTGCGCCCGATGCCAACGACCGCTCGTTCAATGATCACCTCGACGAAGCGAGCGAGCCGCGTGAGCGTCCCGCCGCGACGCAAAACGAAGCGCGCAATGACAACGCAGCGCCGGTCGAAGCACGCGCGCCACGCAGCGAAGACAGCGAAGCCACCGAAGAGAACATCGATCCAGACACCGCGCTTCTCGGTGGTCCGCTGCCGCCTACCGCGCCGCCCGTTGCAGCGCCCATCATCGTGCAACTCGCCGCCGCAGAGCCGGCGCCGCAGCAAGCGCAGCCGCAAGATGACGCGCCTATCGCGCCGCTCGATGCGCAACTCGCCGCACCACCAACCACTCCAGCCCCAACGCTTCCCGACGCCTCGGCGAAAGCGCCCACCGATACTGGTGCTGCCGGCGAACCCGTCGATGCGAACGCCTCGAACAAGGCGGCAACGCCGGACGTGAAGGACGCGACGTCGAAAGCCGCGCAGCCCGAAACGGCGCCGCAAACGCAGCAGCCCGCACAGACAAACGCAGATCCAACTGCGCAGCAGCAGCAGCAGGAAAATCCTCAGCAGGCTGCAACAACCGACTTGCCACAAGCGGTTCAGCAAGCAATCGCAGCAACCATCAACCCCGCCCCTCAAGTTGCGTCACCGCCAGCCGCGCGCACGACCAAGGATGTAGCGCAGACAATCGACGCTAAAGCCACACCGGATGCACGGGACGCCAAGACAGAAGCACCGGTCGCTCACGCAAAGGCGCAAGCACAAGCGCCGAAAGCATCGAACGCCAACAACGCCAGCATTGACGCCCTGCCCGCCCCGCAAACCAACGCCAACGCGCCGGACACTTCGCAGATCGCCGAAAATTCAGCGATCTCAACGACGGCGTCGCAAGCAAGCACACACGTACAGCACGCTTCGGCTGAAACGGGCGCGCAGCGCGCGGCGCCGGCGGCCGCCCAAGTGGGCCGGGAAATCATCCGCCGCTTCAACGGCGGCACGACCAATTTCGAGATGCGCCTCGATCCAGCCGAACTTGGACGCGTCGACGTGCGCATGGAAGTCACGCGCGACAATCGCGTCACCGCCATCGTAACCGCGGATAATCCTCAAGCGCTGACCGAACTTGCCCGCCATGCGCGTGAGCTTGAGCAGCAATTGCAGTCGGCCGGCCTGCAACTCAGCGACGCCGGCCTCTCCTTCGACTTGCGCCAAGGCGCACAAGGCGAGCGAGACGCACAAGACGCGAACCCAAGCTCACGGAATCCTGGCGGCGAAAACGCCGCAACAAGCGAACAGCAACCAGCGCCTATCGCGCGACCGATCGGATACGAGCGGTGGCGCGGCGTGCGCGTGGATGTGATGGTTTAGAGGCAAAGCAATGGTCGATTTTTCAGGCATCAATGCTGGCGCCACGACAACGCAGACGGATTCTGCGAGTTCACGCACGCGTCTCTCAGACAATTACGACACCTTCCTCGTGCTGCTCACGGCCCAGTTGCAGAATCAAGATCCGCTCGCGCCGATGGATTCAACGCAATTCACGCAGCAATTGGTGCAGTTCAGCCAAGTTGAACAGCAGATCCGCACCAACGAGCAACTCGAAGGCTTAGCCGGTCAGTACAACGCCGCTGCTGCCGGCGCCGCCCTTTCCTATCTCGGAAAGGATGCGATCATCTCGGCGGACGAAACCTATCTCGCCGGCGGCGAAGCCAATTGGGCCTATCGCCTGCCGGAAGCCGCAACCTCGATGACCATCTCGGTCAAGGATATGCAGGGCCGCACGGTCTACGAGACCAACAACGCGGCGCGCGGCGGCGGCGAGCATCTCTTCGCTTGGGACGGCGCCCGCACGGACGGCAGCACGGCCGCCGACGGCGTCTATCAAATCGTCATTAGCGCGCAAAATGCGTCGGGAACCGCGATTACTCCGACCGTCTCTGTGCGCGAAACCATCATGGGCGTCGATTTTACCGGAGACTCGCCCGTCGTCATCACGCCTGCCGGTACAAGAGAATTGGCTTCAATTCGATCGGTGCTCAACAACGGCTGACACATAAGGTGTTCGCCGAATGCGAACGCCGCGATACGCGCAGAAGCGCTCCATCAGTATCAATATTTTTGCCGCGCCCGGTGGGACGCGCGCGGCGATGGAGCTGGGACTTATGTCTATTTATACCGCTTTGCGTGCGGGCGTTTCTGGCCTCACCGCCAACTCGAGCGCCCTCGCCGTCATCTCCGACAACATTGCCAACGTGAACACCGTTGGCTACAAGCGCGGCGGCGTCGATTTCTCGGCGCTGGTCAACGCACAGAACTCGAACACGACTTATAACGCCGGCGGCGTGCTGCCGCTGACGCGCCAGCAAATCTCGCTGCAAGGATCGCTCGAGCAATCGCGCTCACCAACCGACCTCGCAATCTCCGGCGATGGCTTCTTCATCGTATCGACCAACAACCAGCAACTCTCGAATGGCGGCTCGGTGCTGTTCACGCGCGCTGGCTCGTTCACCATCGACGCCGCCGGCTACATGGTCAACGCGCAAGGCCTGTTCTTGCAGGGCTGGCCGGTCGCCGCCGACGGCAGCGTCACCTCCTCTCCGACTTCGCTCTCGGCGATCGAGCCGGTGAACATTTCCGGCGTCGGCGGTCTTGCCGAACCCACGGCCAACGTTGGCCTCAACGCCAACCTCAATTCGGCGCAAGCAGACTACGCCAACGCACAGGGCGTTTACGACGTCGGCGACATGGCCACCGGCACGATCACGCCGCACTTCGAAAGCTCGCTCGAAATCTACGACAGCTTGGGCGCGGCTCGCACGGTCGCCTTCGGCTTCCTGAAAACAGGCCCGAACACGTGGCGCGTCGAAGCCTATGCGCGCCCGAACTCGAACATTACGGGCGGCTCGGGCACAGGCGGCCTGCTCGCGGCCGGTATCGTCAACTTCAACACCGACGGCACGGTCGCGAGCGTGCAGCCACATGGCACCGCATCGACCGCCCAAGACATCGACAGCCAGTTCACCGTGAACTGGGCAACATCCACGGGCGCTGCGGCGCAAGGCGTGACGCTCGATCTGTCGACCGGCATGACCCAGTTCGCCAACAGCTTCGGCGTCACCTCGGTGACGGCGGATGGCGTGCCGCCAGGCGATCTCGTCGGCCTCGTGCTTGAAGGCGACGGCATGTTGACGGCGCAGTTCTCGAACGGCCGTGCGCGCGCGCTCTACCAGATCCCGCTGGCGACGTTCCTCAACCCGAACGGCTTGAAGGCGGACCAAGGTGGCGCATTCCGAACCACGCTGGAGTCTGGCCTCTACAACATCAACTCATCGAACGCCGGCGGCGCAGGCCGCATCGTTTCGGGTGCGCTTGAAGCTTCGAACGTCGATCTCGCGACTGAGTTCACAAGCTTGATCACGACGCAGCGCGCCTACTCCGCAGCGTCGCGGATCATTACAACCGCCGACCAAATGCTCGAAGAGCTTTTGATGATCAAACGATAGGCTGAAGCGTGGCTCGGGTAAGAAATGAGTAAGAGACTCATGTTCTAATTCGAGACACGCTTCTTCGCCTGATTCCTCCAGCGTCTTAGCCGTTTCTTTAGCGATCCGAGTTATTGTGGGTTGCTAAGAAGGAGAAAGGCGCATGCAGAAGCAACGCCGATATGATGGGGTGGTGATGGGTCCCGACGGGAATCCCCTCACTTTGGACGATCTGCCGCCGCCGGGAACGACCCGTTGGGTCATCCGCCGTAAGGCAGAAGTTGTCGCTGCGGTTCGCGGCGGTCTGCTGACGATGGAAGATGCCTGCCAACGTTACGGCCTCTCTGAAGAGGAATTCGACGGCTGGCGTAAGTCAATCGAAAAGCATGGCCTCCCTGGCCTGCGCACTACGCGCATCCAGCACTACCGCGCGGTCTAACCGACCGCGCCACGCTGGCAGCTGTCAGTATCAAGGCTTTCAAAGGCCCCCGTCTCCCCGGCGGGGGTCTTTGCGCGTTTAGCGCCGTCTGCACTCAGGCTTTCGGATTAACTCTTGTTTCATCCGCAGCCCGGCAAATTCTGCCGACCGGTGAGATTTGCCCAGTGATTCTGGGCGAGCTCCCCGTGCGTGCAGAGGACTGGCGTGAACGGCTTCACTCAACTTCTACTGAAGGCAGGCCCTACCCGATTGTTTGCGATGCTCGGCATCGCAGCAGTGGTCGCGGCGCTGCTCTTCACCCTCGTGTTCCGCATGGGCGGCGAATCAAAAGCGCTGCTGTTCGCGGGCGTCGAGACCCGGGAGATGGCGGAAATCTCCCAACGCCTGGAAGCGGCCGACATCCCCTACGAGATCCGCGAAGACGGCGGCTCGATCTATGTCGCGCGCTCTGAAGTGTTCAATGCACGCATGATGCTCTCGGCCGACGGCCTGCCCTCGCGCGGCTCCATCGGCTACGAGATCTTTGACGAACCCGACGCGCTCGGCCAAACCCAGTTCCAACAGAACATCAATCGCCTGCGTGCGCTCGAGGGCGAGCTCTCGCGTACGATTGGCTCACTGGACGGTGTCGCCTCAGCACGCGTGCACCTCGTGCTGCCGGAGCGCCAACTCTTCTCGCGTGACGCGGACCAGCCCACGGCTTCGATCGTCATCCAGTTGCGTCGCGATGAACTGACCACCGGTCAGGTTCGCGCCATCCGTAACCTCGTCGCCAGCGCCACGCCTGGCCTCAGCGCCAACCGCGTCACCATCGTCGACGAAACCGGCCGCCTCCTCGCTGCGGCCCAATCTGGCGAAGAAGGCGCGGCAGACGGCATCGACGCGCGACAAGTCTCAACAGAAGACCGCATCCGCCGCACCGTGACTGACATCGTCGAAGGGATCGTCGGTCAAGGTAATGCGCGCGTCCAAATCTCCGCAGAGATGGACTTCAACCGCGTCAGCTCGACAACGCAGACTTTCGATCCGGAAGGCCGGGTCGTTCGCTCGACCCAAACTTCCGAAGAAACAGGCCGCAGCGGCGAAACTTCGCGTGGCACGACAGCCGGCGCCAACGTCCCGGACGCGAACGCCAGCGCATCGCAAAACGGCCCGCAGAACGAAAACAACCAAAGCTCGGAAACGGTCAACTACGAGATCTCGAACACCACGCGCACCGAGATCAGCGAAGGGGGCCGCATCCGCAGACTCTCAGTGGCCGTGGCGGTCAATGGCACAACTACGCCCGGAGCTGATGGCGCCGCACCGACCTATGCACCGCGCACTGAAGAAGAGATGCAGCGCCTCACCGCCCTCGTGCGCTCCGCCGTTGGCTTCAACCAAGAGCGCGGCGACATCGTCGAAGTCGTCAACACCCAGTTCGCGAGCCTCGCGCCAAGCGGCGCGGCTGCCGCAGAGCCCGGCATGTTCGACTTCCTCGGCGGCCTCGATGTAACGCGCATCATCGAAATCGTGGCGGCTTTGATCGCATCGCTCGCTTTCCTCTTCTTCGTGCTGAGCCCGCTGGTCAGCGGTCTGCTGCGCGGCGGCGCCAATGCTGCGGCCGCAGGCGCGGGCGCTGTGCCTGCACTCGCCGGTCCGAGTTCAGGTGGCGGCTCGGGCGCCGCTGCCGCGCTGCCGGCGCCGGACGACGGCATCGATATCGCTCAAATCAATGGCCGCGTACGCGCGTCGTCAGTCAAAAAAGTCGCAGAAGTCGTTGAGCAACATCCGGATGAATCTGTTCAGATCATTCGCGGCTGGCTGAATAACGCTTAGCGATGAACGCCCTCACCCGCCCCAACCCGTCAGATGCGCGCCCTGAGGGCTCATCAGCTTCGGCTGATTTGTCACGCTATAGCGGCGCGGAGAAGGCGGCGATCATCCTCATGGCTCTTGGCGAAGACGCCAAGAAGATGTGGGGGGTGATGGACGAGGAAGAGATCAAGGAAGTCTCGCAAGCGATGGCGTCGCTGGGGGTTGTGCCCGCGGCGGTCGTCGAGGCGCTCGTCCACGAATTCATCCAACGACTTTCCGGCGCAGGCGCCATCATGGGCTCGGTCGAACAGACCCAACGCATGCTGATGCAAATTCTGCCTAAGGAAAAAGTCGACGCCCTGATGGAAGAAATCCGTGGTCCCGCGGGTCGAAACATCTGGGATAAACTCGCGAACGTCCACGAGACCGTTCTCGCCAGCTACCTTAAGAACGAATACCCGCAAACTGTAGCCGTCGTGCTGGCGAAGGTCCGCTCCGAGCATGCGGCCAAGGTCTTGGCCGAACTGCCGCAGGATTTTGCGGCCGAATGCGTCATGCGCATGCTTGCAATGGAGCCCGTGCAGCGCGACATCCTGGAAAAAGTCGAGACGACGCTTCGCACCGAGTTCATGTCGAACCTTGCGCGCACCTCCAAGCGCGACAGTCACGAACTCATGGCGGAGATCTTCAACAATTTCGATCGCCAGACCGAAGCCCGCTTCATGGGCGCGCTCGAAAGCAAGAGCAACGAAAGCGCCGATCGCATCAAGGCGCTGATGTTCGTGTTCGAAGATCTCGGCAAACTGGACGCCGGCGGCATCCAGACATTGTTGCGCGCCGTCGACAAGAGCGATCTCGCCATTGGCCTCAAGGGCGCGTCCGATACGCTGCGCAATCTCTTCTTCACCAACATGTCCGAGCGCGGCGGCAAGCTCTTGAAGGACGACATGGCCTCGATGGGGCCGGTGCGCCTGAAGGACGTGGACGCCGCACAAACACGCATGGTGCAGATCGCCAAGGACCTCGCCGCGCGCGGCGAAATCGTGCTGTCGGATGGCAAGTCAGAAGATGAGTTGATCTACTGATGAGCAACATCCGCAAGTACGCCTTCGATACCGAGTTCTCCCCTGAAGGCGAGATCATGCGTGAACCGTCCAAGCGGATCACGCCCGAGCAAGTGCAAGCCGCGAACGCCGACGCGTACGAAAAAGGCAAGAACGACGCCGTCGCTCAAGCTGAGCGCCGCATCGCCGCCGCACTCGAAGCCATCGCCGACGCAACCTCTGCCGTGCTAACGCGCCTCGATGCTGAAAGCCACGCCATGCGCACCGAAGCCGCGCGTATTGCCTTGGCGGCAGCGCAAAAGATCGCCGGCGCCGCGCTTGACAGCTACGGCATCGAGCGTGTCGTGCAAGCGGTCGAAGCCGCGATGGATGGCCTGCGCCACCAGCCGCGCCTGGTTGTGAAACTCCCAGCCGACATGGTCGAGCAACTGAAGCCGCGCATCACCTTGATGTGCGAAACGCACGCCTACGCGAGCGCGATACTCGTGCGCGCCGATCCCGGCTTGAAGAACGGCGCCGTCGTCATCGACTGGTCGGACGGCGTTATCGCACTCGACCCGGCCGATGCGGCGCGGCGCATTGAAGAATTAATCGAAGCCGCGCTCGCGGCGAACGAGGCGCACTGATGAGCGATCTGAAACTCGACGAATTCCAACCGACGCCGGACTTGAACGCGGGCGGGGATCACCTTGAGCGCAGCGCCGCCGATCTCGCGGCCGTCTACGACGTGCCGGTGCACATCCAAGCCGTGCTCGGACGCGCCAACATGGAAGTGGCGTCCCTGCTCCGCCTCAATCGCGGCTCAGTGATCGAGCTCGACCGCAAAGTCGGCGAAGCCATCGACATTTACGTGAACAACCGTCTCGTCGCGCGTGGTGAAGTCGTCGTTGTCGACGAACGCCTCGGCGTGACCATGACGGAAATCATTAAGGACGGCGACGGCGCCTAAGGGCGTCGCGAGGAGAACGGAAATGCGTCTACTCATCGTTGGCCCGCTCGGAGGACAAATCTCCGCAGCCACGAAGATCGCGATGGATCACGGCGCCAAGGTCGCGCACGTGGACACGATCGAGCAAGCGACCGGCGCATTGCGCGCAGGCCGCGGCGCCGACCTCTTAATGGTGGACGCGCGCCTCGACATCGCCGCCCTCATCACGGCGAACGAAGCAGAACACATCGTGGTGCCGATCGTGGCGGCCGGCGTCGGCATCGATCCGATGGCCGCCGCCAAATCCATCCGCGCCGGCGCGCGCGAATACATCTCGCTGCCGCCGGATGCGGAGCTGATCGCCGCTGTGCTCGCGGCTGTCTGCGATGACGAACGTCCGCTCATCGCCGCCGATGAATCCATGAAGCATGTCGTGACGATGGCCGATCAAATCGCCGCGTCCGACGCCTCGATCATGATCACCGGCGAAAGCGGTGTCGGCAAGGAAGTGCTCGCGCGCTACGTCCACAAGAAATCCAAGCGCAAGGACAAGCCGTTCATCGCCGTGAACTGCGCGGCGATCCCGGAGAGCCTGCTCGAATCCGAACTCTTCGGTCACGAGAAAGGCGCGTTCACCGGCGCCATCGCACGCCGCATCGGCAAATTCGAAGAGGCCGACGGCGGCACGCTGCTGCTCGACGAAATCTCCGAAATGGACTTGCGCCTGCAATCGAAGTTGCTGCGCGCGCTGCAGGAGCGCGTCATCGATCGCGTCGGCGGCAACAAACCGGTGCCGGTCAACATCCGCGTGCTCGCAACCTCGAACCGCGATCTCAACGCCTTGGTTCGCGGCGGCGAGTTCCGGGAAGACCTGCTCTATCGCCTCAACGTCGTGAACCTTCGCATCCCGCCGCTGCGCGAGCGCAAGGACGATCTGGCGGCGCTATCGCAATTTTTCATCGACAAATATGCGCGCTCAAACGGCCGCCCCGCCCGCAAGCTCTCACGCGAAGCCATGGCGCAAGTCATGAGCCATCGCTGGCCAGGCAACGTGCGCGAACTTGAAAACGCCATGCACCGCGCAGTGCTGCTCGCCAATGGCGAAGATGTCGGTCCCGAGGCGATCCGTGCTCCGGACGGCGCGCCCGTCGGTCACCGCGACTCCACCGGCGACGCCATCGAAGCCGCGCAAGCGGCCGCTCGCAATCTCGTTGGCCGCACCGTCGCCGAAGTCGAACAGGATCTCATTCTCGAGACGCTGACGCACTGCCTCGGCAATCGCACGCACGCCGCCCACATTCTCGGCATCTCCATCCGCACGCTGCGCAACAAGCTGAAGCAGTACTCGGACGAGGGGCTGCGCATCCCTCCGCCCCCAACCGGACAGGCGGCTTGAGCTAACACATGACGGACGCTGCACAGCCGCAAGGCAACGATCTCTCATTCGACGTCCTGCGCGGCTTTGTCATGCGCGGCGAAATCGGCCTCGCTGCAGTCGTGCTCGGCATTTTGTCGATCATGCTGGTGCCACTGCCGCCATTCTTGCTCGACATGCTGCTGGCGGTGTCGATCATCTTCTCGATCCTCGTGCTGATGACGGCGCTGATGATCAAAAAGCCACTCGAATTCACCGCCTTCCCGTCGGTCTTGCTGCTCGCCACACTGCTGCGGCTGGCGCTCAACATCGCATCGACGCGTCTCATTCTCGCCAATGGTCAAAGCGGCGAACACGCCGCCGGCGAAGTGATCGCCGCCTTCGCGCAATTCGTCATGGGCGGCGAGTTCGTGATCGGCGTCATCGTGTTCGCGATCTTGGTGATCGTGAACTTCGTGGTCATCACCCGAGGCTCGACGCGTATCGCCGAAGTGGCGGCGCGCTTCACCTTAGATTCGATGCCCGGCAAACAGATGGCGATCGACGCCGATCTCTCCGCCGGCCTCATCAACGAAACCCAGGCGCGCGAGCGCCGTAAAGCGCTTGAAGACGAAAGCTCCTTCTTCGGGGCCATGGACGGTGCGTCCAAGTTCGTCCGCGGCGACGCAATCGCCGGCCTGCTGATCGTCTTCATCAACATCATCGGCGGCATCATTATCGGCGTCGTCTCGCACGGCATGGACTTCGCCGAAGCCGGACACACCTACACGCTGCTCACCGTCGGCGACGGCCTAGTGACGCAAATTCCGGCGCTGATTATCTCGGTCGCCGCCGGCCTGCTGGTGACCAAAGCCGGCATCGACGGCGCCGCAGATAAGGCTTTCGCCAAGCAACTCGCTTCCTATCCGGTCGCACTTGGCGTCGTCGCCGCATGTGCTCTGGGTGTGGGATTGCTCCCCGGCATGCCGAAGATTCCGTTCTTGCTCCTCGCCGCAGGCGCAGGCGCACTGGCATGGCAACTGCGCCAAGCAGGCCGCGCTGCCGAAGCGAAGGCGGCTGAAGCGGCGCCGCCTGCACCCGCCGTCGAAGAGACGCCGCAATCGTCACTCGCCATGGACGACGCCCGCATCGAGATCGGCTTTGCGCTCCTGCCCCTCATCAACGACGTGCAAGGCCGCCGCCTCACGGATCAAATCAAGGCGCTCCGCAAGACCCTGGCGCAAGACTACGGCTTCGTGATGCCGAGCGTGCGCATCCTCGACAACGTTCAGCTGCCGGCCGACGCATACGCCATCCGCATTCGCGAAATGGATGCCGGCGAAGGCAAGCTGAAGATGGGCCACCTGTTGGCGATGGACCCAACCGGCGCCGGCATCGCATTGCCTGGCGAAGCAGTGAAGGAGCCGGCCTTTGGCCTCGACGCAAAATGGATCGACGAGCGCGCGCGCGAAGAAGCCAGCTTCCGCGGTTACACGGTTGTTGATCCAGCAACGGTGCTCGCGACACACCTCACCGAGGTCATCAAAGAGCACATGAGCGAACTCCTCACCTTCTCTGAGGTGAAGAAGCTCATCAAAGAACTTCCGAAGGACACCCAAACCCTTCTCGACGATGTCGCGCCTGCGCACATTTCTTGGTCGGGCGTTCAGCGCGTGCTGCAGAACTTGCTCAAAGAGCGCGTCTCCATTCGCGATCTCAGCGCCATCATCGAGGCGATCGCCGAAGCCGCACCTGCCATGCACGATCTTGTGCTCATCACCGAGCACGTGCGCGCGCGCCTTGCGCGTCAAATCTGCTACCAGCACCGTAACGCCGCCGGCGCGCTGCCGATCCTCACGCTTTCACCGAACTGGGAGCTCGCATTCGCTGAAGCGCTCATCGGCGAAGGTCAACAGCGAACCTTGGCGCTGGCGCCATCCAAGCTGCACGATTTCGTCGCCGACGTGCGCACCGCATTCGAGAAATCGGCGCAAATGGGCGAAACGCCGGTGATGCTCACCTCGCCGAACATCCGTCCGTTCGTGCGCTCGCTCATTGAACGCTTCCGTCCGTCGACGGCGGTGATGGGCCAATCGGAAGTGCACGCGAAGGTGCGCTTGAAGGCGATGGGGCAGATCTGAGCGGCGCCTGGACTCCACATCCGTATTCTTAGTAATTAACGCTCTAGTTACCAAAACATCCACCGGCGCTAACGCCTCCGCAATCGTTACGGCGCATACCGGTGGCATGACAGGCGCAAACGCCGCCATTAACGATCAGCCGTTGCCGCGCACGCGCGCGGCGCCGGTTTTCGCGATCGCCTCTGGAAAGGGCGGCGTCGGCAAGACGTGGCTCTCAACGATGCTGTCGATCGCGTTTGGCCGCGCCGGTCAACGCACACTCCTCGTGGATTGCGACCTCGGGCTCGCCAATGTCGACGTTCAGCTCGGCGTCCGGCCAACGGCGGACGTGCATTCCGTGGTCCGCGGCTTCCTCGAACTGGAATCCGCCGTCACCCCCGTCATGGGTGGTCCAGGACGCAATGGCGGCTTCGATTTGATCGCTGGTCATTCGGGCTCGGGCGCGCTTGGCGCGGTCAAGCTCGAAGAAGTGGCGCGCATCGCTAATGGTCTGACGCGCCTCACGCCACACTACGACCGCGTCATCCTTGATCTGGCCGCCGGCATCGATCCAACCGTGCTGCGCTTCGCGCGCGCCGCCGATCGCTTGATCCTCGTCACCACCGAAGAGCCCACAGCCCTCACCGACGCCTACGCGATGGTGAAGCTACTACGCTTGCAAGGCTCACAAGTGACGCCATGGGTCATCGTCAACATGGCCGAGAGCCGCGTCAAAGGCCGCAAAGTCTTCGATCAGTTCTCGCTTGCCTGTAACGAATATCTTGGCTTCAAGCCCAAATTCGCCGGCGCCATCACCCGCGACCCGCGCGTGCCGGATTCCATCCGCGCACAAACGCCGCTGCCGACGCGGCACCCGCAGAGCCAAGCCTACGAAGACGTCATCCGCATCGTCGAGACGTTGAACGCGAGCTGATTGAGGCCGCCGCCTCCGGAGCTACCCAACACAATGTTCTGAAATTTCTCCGGCTTATCGAGGCGCCGAGAAAAATCTATCCTCAGGGCTTGCAAGGCGCACACAATCGCGCCCATGCGCACACCGCAACCCATCACCAATCATCGCTTCGCCGGAGCGACACTCTTTGTGTGCTCAAGCTGACGTATCTCGTGCACAATCTGTTGCTAATCCGCGCGGCGCGGTTCCAGCGTACGCCGATGTTGATACGACACTGGCGCGCCTACACGCGCCCAGGTCTTCAGCGCCGCAACACCCCACGCAATAAATTGGGTTCAAGCGCCGGCGCGCGCCAACGCCGCTTCATGAAATGGCGGCAGCCTAACCGAGCGCCTGGCGCGCCTCGTTCAAATCGCCCGCAATCTTGATGTTTACGCGCGCCGCTCTTGTTTCGCCGCGTCCGCAATGGCGTCACACGCCTGCTCGCGCTCAGGATCACGCGACCAAGTGAAGTCGCGCCGCATGATGCGTCCACGCCAGAGCCGCGGTCAGTCAACAGCTCTTAAGCTCGCATCTCACATTTTTGGACAATCAGAACGTCGCCGCGTCAGCGTGGCGACGCCAAACGCACCGCCTTCAACGCTGCAGCGACGCGCGCCCCGCTCGCAAGGTCGCCATCTCGTCGAGTTCGTCGTTCTCGCGCTTCTCGGCCGCAGCTTTTCTCCGCTGCTCATCGAGTTCAATCAACCGCTCGAACTTGCGCACTTCTGTATGCGCCTCGGCAATCAAGGTGCGCAGCCGATCGATTTCCTGATTGATCAAAACACGCTCAGCATCCAGCGCCTTGCGAATTGCCTGGGCCGCCACCGCGTAGCCGCCATAGGCTCGCGCAGATTCATAGTCGCGCTGCGCCAACATTTGCTCATTGCGCACAGTCTGCTCGTGACCATGGATGCGCTGAACGACGTTCGCGTCCTTGGTGATCTGATCCGCCAGCGCGCGGCGCAATGTTTCAAGGTCACGCTCGGCGACCTTTAGAAGTGTCCGGAACGCCTTCATTGCAGGGCCTCAGCTAGCATCGCGAAGCCCTCTTCGATGCTCGATTGTTCATCGCGAATTTGCGTCAACACACGTTCAACCGCCGGCCGCACACGGATCGCCTCATCGACTTGCGGATCCGCGCCCGCCTTGTAAGCGCCGATGCGAATAAGCTCTTCCATTTCGCCATAAAGACTCAAGGCTTCGCGGGCGCGCGCGACAAGCTTGTTCTCCTCGGCCGTATGACACATCGGCATCAAACGCGAGATCGACTTCAGCACGTTGATCGCCGGATAGCGTCCGCGCTCGGCGATCGCGCGCTCCATCACGATGTGACCATCCAAGATGCCACGCACCGCATCGGCGATCGGCTCGTTGTGATCGTCGCCATCGACAAGCACGGTAAAGAGCGCCGTGATCGATCCCAACTCGCCTTCGCGCCCCGGACCGGCCCGCTCCAACAGCTTCGGAAGCTCCGCGAACACGGATGGCGTGTAACCTTTCGTGGTCGGAGGCTCACCAACGCTCAAGCCAATTTCGCGCTGCGCCATGGCAAAGCGCGTGACCGAGTCGATCAGCAGCAGAACATCGAGCCCCTCATCGCGAAAGTGCTCGGCGACCGCGCACGCCATATGGGGCGCAAGCCGCCGGCGAGCTGCGCTTTCATCGGACGTCGCAACAACCACCACGGAACGGCGGCGGCCTTCTTCGCCCAGCGTGTCCTCGATGAACTCCTTGACCTCTCGGCCCCGCTCGCCAACCAAGCCAATCACGATCACATCGGCGTTGGCGCCGCGCGCCAGCATCGACATCAGCACCGATTTGCCAACACCGGAGCCTGCGAACACGCCCATGCGCTGGCCACGACAAAGAGCAGCAAAAATATTGAGCGCCCGAACGCCGACATCGAGCCGCCCGCCCACGCGCGAGCGATCATGTGCGGAAGGCGGCGGCGCGCGCACCGGCGTCGGCTTGATGCCTTGCGGCAACGGCCCCTCGCCGTCGACCGGATTTCCAAAACAATCGATGACGCGGCCGAGCCAAGTGTGCGAGGGCCGCGCCATCGGCGATGCACCTTCCAACACCACACGCGCGCCTGGCCGGATCGCTTCAATCGAATCGTAAGGCGCGATGAGCGCGCGGTCGCCGCGGAACCCGACGATCTCGCCACGCGCTGTCGTGTGTCCAAAGATCGTCACGCGCGCGCCAAGCGCAAGCGCCTCAACTGGGCCTGTCACTTCAACGAGAGCACCCGACAAGCCGGTAACACGCCCCTCAAAGCGGCGCGGATCGAGTGCGTGAATCTCTTCAGCAAGTTTAGAAAGGAGTGATGGCATCGCGCGTGCGAAAATTTCCTCACACTTCTTTCGGCTGGTATGGTTAGCGAAATCTGAATCTCACCAAGGCTCGTTTGTGATGCGATTCATTTCATGGGGCTTGTGGCTGACAGTTTCGCACACACAAGCGGTGGACATGCGATTCCAAATCAGATTCTAAGGGTTAACGGGAGCTGATTGGAGCGGCAGCGCTTAGGTAAGCACACCAGCAAAGTAAGAATCGTTTGGCGATTTTAACGAAGATTAAACCGTTGCCATCGATTCTGTGAGTTAACTGTGTGCGGCCCTTGCGCCGACGGGGAGCATTTGATGCGAGTCTTGTTGATCGAAGACGATAGCGCAACGGCGCAGGGCATTGAGCTGATGCTCAAGTCCGAAGGGTTCAATATCTACTCGACCGACCTCGGCGAGGAAGGCATCGATCTCGGCAAGCTCTACGATTACGACATCATCGTACTCGACCTGACGCTGCCCGACATGCACGGCTACGACGTGCTAAAGCAGCTCCGGGTGGCGCGGGTGAATACCCCCATCCTGATCCTCTCCGGCACCGCCGACATCGACACGAAGGTCCGTGGCCTCGGCTACGGCGCCGACGATTACATGACCAAGCCCTTCAACAAGGACGAACTGATCGCGCGGATCAACGCGATCGTCCGCCGCTCTAAGGGCCATGCTCATTCCGTCATCAAAACGGGCGACATCGTCGTCAACCTCGACGCGAAGACGACCGAAGCTCATGGTCAGCGCGTCCACTTGACGGGCAAAGAATATCAAATGCTGGAGCTGCTCTCGCTCCGCAAAGGCACGACGCTGACGAAAGAGATGTTCTTGAACCATCTCTACGGCGGCATGGACGAGCCGGAACTCAAGATCATCGACGTGTTCATCTGTAAGCTTCGCAAAAAGCTGGCGGCTGCCACGGGCGGCGAACACTACATTGAGACGGTCTGGGGCCGCGGCTACGTGCTCCGCGATCCGCAGGAAGCCGGCGCGACGGCCACCGTCACCAGCGGTGTTGCAGCGGCCTAAAGCCACTCGCCTAGAATTGAATCGCCACAGCGGCTCATGCGGATGCGCATGGGCCGCTGTTCGTTTAAGGTCGGCGCAATGGATCGCCGCTCTATCCTTCTCGCTGGCATAGGCACGCTTTTAGCCAGCTCAGCGCACGCTGACGTCGTCAATTCCAGCGGCGATTTTCGCTCACTCGCGATAGCGCTCGCGAATGCAGACCGGCGCGAACGCGCAATTCAGATCGCCGCGTTCGATAAAGGGACGCTCAGCGACGAAGATCGGATCCTATACGAAGCGGTGGCGCAAGGATCCTGGGCTGACGGGCTTATCGCCAGTTCGCCCTGGGGACGCAATGGAACGCCTTATGTAGTGACACATCGCTACGGCGCATATCGAAGCGCAAACCCCGATGCCGCGGCGATCGACCGCGAAACCGAAGAGCTAGCGGCGGGCGCGCAAGCGGGCGCCGTAGCGCCAGTGTTTGTCTTAGATGCCGCGATCAACGCCGTTGATGCAGCTTCTTCACGTGCTCATGGGTCCGTCGCAGAATCTATGACACGGCAGATCAGTGCGCTCCGCAAAGTGCGCGATCGATCATTGGAATGGATCACGTCCGGCATTCGATCCGCGGATCAAGGCGGACTTTGGACTTTGCCAGGAGGCGAGGACTACTACGCACTGTCGCTGCAGTTTCAGCTCGGCGAAGAAATCTCGCCCCGCGCCGCGCATCACCGCGCGCTTACCTACTGCCGCAGCTTGCAACGCGAGGTGGATGCCCTCCTGAGGCGGCAAGGTCTGACGCGCGGCGGCGTTGGCGAACGTCTACGTACCTTTGCGCTAGACGAGCGGCGGCTCTATTCGAATGACGCCGCGGGCAAAGGGCAAGCAGTTGCAGAAATGAATGCGGCGCTAGATCGCGTTCGGCCATTGCTCCGCAATGTAGTTGCCGGCGCGGACACGCAAGCGGACGTACGGCTTGTGCCTCCGGAAGCAGAAGCGGGTGGCGCGGCGGGACGGCGTGAGGGCACAGTGTATCACGTCGACTTCGGCGCCATCCGGTCGCGACCGCGCTGGACGCTGCCGAGCGTCGCGTTTCACGAACTTGTGCCCGGCCACATCCTGCAGGCGTCATCCGAACGCGAGGCGCCAGCGCCGGCCCTCCAGACGCGATACGCGAGCGGTTACAACGAGGGCTGGGCAATCTACGCCGAACGTTTAGCCGACGAAGCTGGCGTCTATGCAGACGATCCCGCAAGCCGCATCGGGTATCTGCAGTGGATGCTGTTTCGCTTCGGACGCGTCGTAGCGGACACCGGCATTCACGTGATGCGCTGGAGTCGCGAACGCGCGATCCGGGAACTGCGTGAACTACAGGGCGATGGCATGGCCTTCGTCAGCATCCAAGAAGATGTGTTGCGCATGTGCGCACAGCCGGGAGTCGCTGCGGCTCAGGGACTGACGGCGATGCGCATTGCTGAGATACGCGGGAGAATGCGGCGGGGCGCTAACGGACGTTTCGATGCTCGCGCATTTCACGCGGCCATGCTGCTGCGTGGGCCACTCTCCCCGCCAGGTCTGGCACAGGCAGCGCGGGTGGCGTTCAGCCTATAAGGCCTCGTGCGTCACGCGACCGTCGCTCACCGTGAGAAGCGGCGTTGCTGTGGGGATCGCAGCGGGTTCGGCGGTCATGAGGTCCACCGAGAACACGCTGACATTAGCACGTTTGCCAACTTCAATTGCGCCGCGCTCATTCTCGCTGAAGGTCGCGAACGCAGCCGCCGAGGTAAACATTCGAAGCGCTTCGCTGCGCGTAACGACTTGCTCCTGATGCCAATCCGGCCCGGCAAAGCCGGTGAGATCGTGGCGATAGGTTGCAGCGTAATATTCAATCAGCGGATCGCCCTTCTCGACGGGTGCATCGGTGCCGCCGCAAATCATGGCGCCCGAATCCAAAAGCGCGCGCCAGGCATAGGCGCCGGCAAGACGTTGTGGTCCAAGCCGCGCAGGCGCGAAGAAAAGGTCGCTAATCGCATGTGACGGCTGCATCGATGCAATGACGCCTTGAGCGGCAAAGCGCCGAATGTCGGCACGATCGATGATCTGCGCGTGCTCAATGCGGAAGCGCGCATTGCGTAGCGCTTCAGGACTATCGGCGAAGGCATCGCGATAAGCATCGAGCATCAAACGGTTGCCGCGATCGCCGATGGCGTGCGTGGTAATTTGCACATTCTTCTCGCGCGCGCGCCGCACGATGTCGCCGATCTGCTCAATGGGCATGACCAGCAAACCGCTCGACTCGTGCGCGTCGCTATAAGGCGCAAGCAACGCAGCGCCACGCGAGCCCAGGGCGCCATCAATATACATCTTGATACCGCGCACCTTTACGGCGCCTTCGCCGTAGGGACCGCGCTGCAGGACGATCTCCCCGTCATCCGGCGTGAGATAGATATCGGCGCTCAGCGGCAGTTCACCGTTTGCGGCGAACTCTTCGAACAACTGCGCTTCGGCAAGCGACGTGCTCATGTTGTGAACGCCGGTCCAGCCGCGCGCCGCATAAATGCGGGCGCCCTGCAGCAAGGCTTCGCGCTGCATTGCCGGCGTCATGGGAGGAAAGACGCGCTGGACCAAGTCCATCGCATTATCGATCAACATGCCCGTCGCGGCGCCGGATGTATCGCGTTGAATTGCGCCGCCTGAAGGATTGGCCGTGTTGTTATCGATCTGCGCGAGCTGAAGCGCAGCACTATTCACAACTGCGGCGTGACCATCGACGCGCCCGAGGAAGACCGGACGATCAGATACGATCACATCAAGGTCGGCGCGATTTGGGAAGCGTTGCTCTGGCCAATGCGTCTCGATCCAGCCGCGGCCATGGATCGGACCTTCCGGGTGCTGAGCGGCATACGCGCGCAAGCGCGTCTGCAAATCCACAATCGACGTCACGCCGACGAGATCGAGAATTAACGCGGCGGCTCCAACGCCCGTAAGATGAACGTGAGAATCCGTGAACCCCGCAAACGCCGCAGCGCCTGCAAGATCGATCTCGCGCGCACCGCGCGCGTTGGCGCTTACATCAGCACGAGAACCAACGGCCGCGAAGAGCCCGTCTTTGACCCGAATAGCCTCCGCCTTAGCAGCGCCCGCGCCTGTATAAATTGGCCCCCCATGAATGATTAGGTCCGGCGCGCCGCGCGGCGCACATCCAGCGATCAGCGCACCCAGCGAGGCTTGCGCGAAATGACGGCGACTAAGGTGCATGGCGTTCCCCTATCCGTGGAGCAGACGGAGGCGTGCCCAATCGTGGCGTAGGCGTCAAACGAAGAAGGACCAAGACCGGCTCTGCAACCTCAGTTTCGCCCTTACGGCCCGAAGATGAAATCCGCCTGGGTGATGTCGCCGTCACCGGAGACGTTTTTGAGAGTGATGAACCTACGCAATCTGCGGATTTGCGAACGTAGCTTTTGGCGGCATCATGACCGGGGGGACGACTGTGCTGATGCCGGAACGGGCCTCCGAGATCCTGCATTTGGCGTGGCGCGCCTTATTACCGGGCTTTCTGGCGACGCTGATGACGGCAGCCATCGTCGCGGCCCTCCCCGCAGCGATCCTCGACTAGGAGATTGAAGGGTCGCGTTGCGCACGATCAACGCGAGTGGCGCGACGCAGGGTCAAGGTGAGGCGCATGGAAGTGCCGTTGTCACAACTTGTGTTAAATCTCGGCGTGGCCACGCTGATGGTCGCCCTCACGACCTTACAGCACTTCTTCGGATTGTTGCTACTAACGCGCCTCATGAGCGGCGCGCACACGCGGTTGCGGCCGCACGAGGCGGCGTGGCGTCAGGCCGGCATGATATTGCTGGTGGTATTTGGAATCTTCGCAACCCACACGGTTCAGGTGTGGTGCTACGCAGTGCTTTATCGGGTGCTGGGTGAGTTCGCGACCTTCGAACAAGCGCTCTATTTTTCAACAGTGAGCTTCTCAACGCTCGGACTCGGCGATCTAACGCTCAGCGTGAACTGGCGCGTGCTCGGCGCGATCGAGGCCGTAAATGGCCTGGTGCTTATTGCGTGGTCGACGGCGTTCTTGATGAGCGTAACGTCGCGTCTGCGGTTGCTCGAGCACGAATGGCTCGAGCACTAGGCCGGTTGCGGCTGGGCGTTCCGCCCAGCCGCCTAAGCTCAGAACTTTCTGCCAAAGCGCACGCCGGCGGTCATCGGCCGCGAGACGACATCGTAGAATGTGCCCTCCAGCGCGTCGCCGAGGGGCGGTGCGCCGCACGTGCCCACCGCACACTCTGTGTAACGGCCATTGATCGCGCGTTCATCGAACAAGTTGTCGATGAATAGCGTGATGCTGAGACCATTCTGTTCGATGCCGGCGGAGATATCGGCGATCCAATATTCCGGCAGCGTGCCGAGCAATTCTGCGTCACTATCGGGACCAAGCGTCAGAATGCTTGTTTGACGCTCGCCAACATACGTCGCGCCGCCCTGAAGGAAGGCCTCCCAATTGCCGAGCGTAAACTCGTAACGGGCGGTGAAGTCGAACTTGAGATCAGGCGAGACCGGCAATTCACTGCCGACTTGCGTACCAGTGATCTCCGCGCTCGTGAGCTCAGTCGACAACCAGGTCGCGCCGGCATTGATGCGCAGGCTATCGAACGGCACCCACGTCACGTCAGTCTCGATGCCGTCGATCTCGGCATCGCCCGCGTTCTGAATTTGCGTGAGGCCGCTGCTGCCGGTCGAGATGAAGGCGTATTGGAAATCAGCCCACACTTGGTGGAAGATCGCACCATTCCAGCGCAAGCGCCCGTCGGCCCAATCGGTTTTCCAACCGATCTCGTAATTGTCGAGGAAGTCCGACTGATAAGGTCCGAACGAACCGCGACGATTGATGCCTCCAGGACGGAAACCCTCCGAATACGTCGCATAGAGCATGCGATCTTCGTCGATGTTCCATTCGAGGTTAGCCCGATAAAGCTGACCGGTTTCCGACGTCGATGCATCGAGGTTGGTGCACGGCGCGCCGCGGAACGGACCACCGAAGCATTGCGACTCACCGGTGCTGCCGGAGAAGCCCGATCCAAAGCCGAAGAAACCAACCAGCGAGTTTTCGGTCTCGTAGGCGCGCATGCCGATTGTGGCCGTCAGACTATCGGTGAAATCGAACGAGAGCTCACCGAACAAGGCGCGCTCTTCGTCGGTCCGGGTTTGCTCTGTTAGCCAGATCGTGTCCGCCCAACCCGTCACTTCGTAGTCGTCACGGAAATCCTCGGAGAAATAGTAACGCTGATGAATTTCGTGCTCTGAGAGTTGATAGAAGATGCCGGCAATCGCGCGGATGCGGCTGTTGGCCGGAGACGCGATGCGGAATTCATAGGTTTCGCGATCATAGTGATCGTTGCCGCCAACTTGCTGGCCGGGATTGATCGGATTGCCGAGACGCGCGCCGCCGGTCGCGACATCGCAGATGCTGCCAGCGCCGGCGTTATCGACGTAATAGCAGCCGTAGCCAGCGAAGACGTCGTAGAAATAGCCGTAGTCAGCGTAGTCCTGGTTTGAATCGACATCGCGGCTAAGGCGCGAAGCCGAGAACACGAGGTCGAAATTGTTGATCTGACCTTCGATCGTCAGCGCACCCTGGATCCAACTGTCTTCGTTCCATTCCGGGAAGAAGTGCATGACAGCGAGTTCGCCAACATCGCTTTGCTGGGCGAATGCGCCGTCGGTGCGCTGTTGCTGCCCCATCAATTGCGGCGTGATCGTCCAGCTATCGTTGAGATCGATCCCGAGCGCGATGCGGCCGCCCAAGGTATCGGTGGTGTTGTAATTCTGATCGGCGACGTCGGAATTCTCGTCCGTCGGGCCGGAGCCGAGACATCCAACATCGAAGTCGCATGTTTCATAGAACCGGCTCCCGAGGCGGTTATCGATGTAGCCGTCATCGTGCTCGGCCCACCCGACGATACGGATTGCGGCGCGATCGCCCAGCGGAATATTGACGTAACCCTCGCCAACTTGGCCGTAACCACCATAGCGCGTCGCGTTGAATTCAAGATCGTAGGCGGCGCTGAAAGCATCCGCATCCGGGCGGTTGGTAATGATGCGCACCGTGCCGGATTGGGAGCTGGCGCCGTAGAGCGTGCCTTGCGGACCCGCGAGCACTTCAACGCGGGAGACATCATAGAGGTGCATGTCGAGGTTGCCTACGATGGTCGTGATCGGCTGCTCGTCCAGATAGGTGCCAACGCTCGGCATCGAACCTGAGTGGTTGCCGTTCTCACCGCTCGCAACGCCGCGCATGAACGGACGATTGTAGCCGGGGCCATAACTCGGCGAATAGCTCAGCGTCGGCAGGTGTTGCGCATATTCTTCGAAGTCGGTGATGCCCAGCTCTTCCAAACGCTCGGCGCCGAGCGCTTGCACGCTGATCGGCACGTCCTGCAGGTTTTCTTCGCGCTTTGTAGCGGTGACGACAATGTCTCCCACCGCACTTTCTTCGTCTTGTGCGAAGGCCGAAGGCGCAGCGACCGCGCCGCTGAGCGCCGTCGTGGCGAATAAAATTGCATGCCAGGCCAGCCGCTTCGGTTGCCCCTGCTTCGTTTGCTTCGCCATACTCGCTCCCCTCGATCGGTCCAGTTCAGTCAGTGCTGCGGATACTCGTCGGCGGCTCTCCCAAGCGCCGACTTCAATGGCTGCAGCCATTGTTCATAGTGGCGCCATTGCTCGACGGCGCCGGAATAGATGGGCTGACGCACCTGCTCCGAACTGGCGGTGCGAACAGCGCGCGTGTTGGTGTGAAACTCGAGACAACCCTGCTCGAACGGCAGGCCAAGGTAAGTCAGCAATCGCCGCACCTCAGCTTCTGTGTTCTCGATCATGTCCTCATAAAGCACGCGGTGAACACGCCCCGGCGCGGCTTCGTCGAAGCGCGCCATAAGCTCAGCATAGTCTGCGTAGTAACGGCCGACATCATTGAGGTCGTACGTGTAGGCTTGGCCGCGCGCAAAGTGTTGCTTGAACGCCGAGAAGCACGCCCCCATCGGATGACGGCGGGCGTCGATAATCTTGGCGTTGGGCAGGATAAGATGAATGAAACCGACGTGCTGAGCGTTGTTCGGCATCTTGTCGATAAAGAACGGCCGGCTAGTTTTGCGCTGCACGCGCGTTCGCGCGATGTAGTCCTCGCCAAGCGCCTTGATTTCATCCGACTGCATCCCGGCCAAGATTGATGGATAGGCGCCGCCGCGCACTTTGCCACCACCGAGTTGCTTGGCCATGGCAATGATATCCGGCAGCTCCATGGTGCCTTCAATCATCGAATGACTGGCGAGGATTTGTTCGATCAGAGTTGAGCCAGAGCGTGGTAATCCCACGATGAAGATCGGATCGACGGCTTGCGAGCCCTGCCCTTTGTGCGCGTCGAAGAAAGCGCGCGTAAACAAGGCCGCGTGATCGCGCGCTGCCTTTGTGGTTTCGTCGGCGCTGTAGTCCAATCCGGTGCGCCGAATGCGGCCGCCTTCGGCGTAATGCCTGAACGATTGTTCGAAGTCGCGCTTGTCTTCGTATGCCTTGCCGAGCGCATAATGTATGTGGAAGCGATCTTCGTCACCAAGATCAGCGCGTTCGAGTTGCTGATTCATCCGGGCAACGGTTGCATCGCCGAATGGGTGGGTTTTGAGATTGGCCAAGCTCCAATAGGCTTCGCCAAAATGCGGCGCATCGGTGATAACGCGCTCATATGCAGCAATGCTTTCAGTGCGCAGACCGGCCGTCTTGCATGCGTGACCCAAGCTCAGCCAACCGCGTGCGCTATTGGGATACTTCGCCAAAACCGCGCGATAAATAGCAATTGCGGCGTCATATTCGCCGATGCGCGCAAGCGCAGCCGCGCGGAGAAACTGATAGCTTGGATTTTCCGGGTCGGCCTTCAGCAGCACGTCGAGCTGGGCCAACGCCTCCACTGACTTGCTTTCACGGTGCAGCACGATCGCATAATTGTGGCGCGCGGCATGAAAGCTCGGCGCAAGTTCAAGGCAACGACGCAACAACTTGCCCGCATCCTCGAAACGGCCAAGGCGCGCGCCGACTTCGGCAAGCATGCGAATGGCCGCGACATCGGTCGGCTTGGCGCGCAAGTGCTGGCGCAACAATTGTTCGGCGACCGCGAGCTTGCCTTCGCAGAGCGCGATCGCCGCTTGCATCAAGTGAGGGTCGCGAACCGAGGCTCGGATCGATTGGGCATAAGCGGCGTCGGCGCCTGCTGCGTCATCGAGCAAGGTGAGTTGATCACCGAGAAGGCGCCATGCCGGGCCTTCGGGCTCTAGCTCGCCGGCGCGGCGAAGGGCGTCCGCTGCTTCCTGGTGGCGGCCCATATAGGCGAGCGCCTGCCCGCGCATAAAATGAGCGCGCGGCTCGTTCGGATTGGCCTTCAGAATTTCTTCGGATTGTTCGAGCGCGAGAGACGGATCGTCCTGCAGCAGACGCCGTGCCTGAAGCAGCGCCTCCTGTATGGACCCGGTCCTATTCGGAACGCTGGCCTGCATGTCTCTCCCGGCCGGAACCAGATGACCAGTCGCGCGTGCTGTCAACGATAGTGACGCCTACACGCGCATGATTGAGACCGGTGACGTGGCGCCGTGGCGCGCGCGCATCAAAAAGCGAGCAAGTCCGCCCACGCAACGAACTGCGACGTTACGTAACCGTCAGAAACTGCGGCTCAAACGCAAAAGCAACGGGCCCGGCTTTTGGCCGGGCCCGCGCTTAGTTTCTTAGCTCTATCGAGCAGCGATTAGCGGAAGCTGATCGTCACCGCCGTGCGGCGGTTCAGAGGCTCACGCACGCCATCACGCGTTGCACGGGCAAGATCGGTTTCGCCGCGCGCTTGGCTTTGGATCGAGCCCGCGGCGATGCCACGCGCCACGAGGGCGTCGCGAACCACCGAAGCGCGACGCTCCGACAGGCCTTCATTGTACGTGGTCGAACCCGATGTGTCGGTGTGACCAACGACGACAACGCCGCCAACGTTGCACTGGCGTGCGCGGTTGACTGCTGCGTCAATGGTTTCGAGTGCAGTGGGGTTCAAGTTTGAACGATCCCACTCGAAGTACACGACGAACTCAGACGTCGGGCAAACAACCGGCGGCGGTGTCGGCGCAACCGGCGGCGGTGTTGGAGCGACCGGCGCAGGCGCGGCCGCGGCTGCGAATTGATAACGCAGACCCACTGTGACCGCTTGATGCTCATAATCAGCGTCAAACTGGAACGGCTCGTTGCCTTCACCGCTGAACAGACCGTTCACGCTGGCGCCATCGGCGACGAAATAGCGATATCCGACGTCGAGATCGAGGCGATCGGTCAGACCGATCGCGACGCCCACCATCGCTTGATACGCAAACACTGTGGCGTCATCATCCCAGCTGATCGGGCCGATCACACCTTCAGTGCTGATGCGCGCGCCACCGACACCAACGCCGACGTATGGCTCATACCGGCCGCCGCGGTTGAAGTCGTAGTAAACATTGGCCATGAGCGCGAGAGCGCGTGCGTCGCCGTCAAGGTCAGCAAAATCATTTTGCCGATGTGAGAGTTCACCTTCGACGCGGAAGTTGTTTTGGAAGGCGTAACCAACACCCGCCGAGACCATCCAATCGTCGTCGAAGTCGAGATCGCCGCCGCCATCGACCTTCAGTGCACCGTCCACGGAGTAGCCGACATCGGCGCGTCCGTACCAACCTTCTGTCGCGTTCGCCGTGCCCGCCAAACTCGCGAGCAACGCCGCCAGCGCAATCGCCTGCATCGTCTTGCTCATCACGTTTCTCCACTTAGGTGAAAGCGCGACAGACTATGCCCATGCGATGGGGCCAACCGCTTGTTTCTGCCTTTGCGCGAACCGAAACCAAGATTTGCCGCCACAGCGCTCGAAGGGGCGGTTCAAAGCGGCTAACCGCGCAGGAGATTTCGGATTTTCCGCAAAAGGGATCCGAACCGCACGCAAGGTGAGCACCGCGCTCAATACAAGTCGGTGAAATGGGTGATGGTGGACCCTAGCGGGATCGAACCGCTGACCTCCTGCATGCCATGCAGGCGCTCTCCCAGCTGAGCTAAGGGCCCATCTCACGTTGCGCTCGGCATTGCCGAAGCACCCCGGTTTTGGGAAGGGCGGAACCTAGTCTCCACCCCAATTCAGTTCAAGCGGCGAACCGCTTTCTTTTAACGACTCTCGTCGTCGTCATCGCCCCCGGGGAGATCACCGATCTCGTCCTCTGGGAACTCTTCTTCGTCTTCGAGCATCGGCACCGAATCATCATCGGCAGCGTCATCGCCGAGGTCGGCCTCTTCTTCAGAGAAGCCCTCTGGCAAGTCGTCTTCGCCGCCCTTGGATTTGGTGTCGCCATCTTCGTCATCGTCGTCGCTGACGACTTCGGCGTCGGCTTCGGCATCGATTCCGACGGCTTCTTCGGACTCTTCGTCCTCATCTTCGTCGTCGTCGCCGCCCTTGGCCTTCTTTTTATCTTCGAGCTCCTCATCGTCATCATACGCCGGATCGTTGGCGGAGACGCGCGAGCGGCCACGGCGAGCGCGGACACCCTCCTCGGCGGGATCGAAACTCGTGGTGCACTTGGGGCAAACAGCCGGACGGCGGTTCAAATCGTAGAATTTCGCGCCGCAGCTAGGGCAGCTCTGCTTGGCGCCCAAATCAGTCTTGCCCAAACGGCTCTCCATCGGCTCACACAAGGTGGCCCACCTCATGCGGGGCGCTCGCTTGCCACCATCGGGCCCGGCTGTCAAAAGCTTTGTCCCGCCCATGTTTTCAAGCTTCCGGACGAGATTGCCGCTATGCGTCTAAAGGCGCGATTTGCCGGACCATTGCAGGGCACGGCCCGCCCCCCTGGGGACAAGTCCATTTCGCATCGGGCGCTGATCATGGGCGCCCTGGCGGAAGGGCGGACGCGGATCGAATCCCTGCTGGAGGGGGACGACGTCCATCACACCGCCAAGGCGGTGCGGCTGCTTGGGGCCAAGGTCGAGCGCATGGACGATGGGATCTGGGTAGTCGATGGCGCAGGCGGCTTTAGCCAACC
Organism: Candidatus Viadribacter manganicus; assembly: GCF_001679665.1. Classification (GTDB taxonomy): domain Bacteria; phylum Pseudomonadota; class Alphaproteobacteria; order Caulobacterales; family Aquidulcibacteraceae; genus Vitreimonas; species Vitreimonas manganica. The sequence goes on along the minus strand of NZ_CP013244.1, from coordinate 2,430,221 downwards.
GACCGAAACCATCGATTGCGGAAATTCGGGAACCGGCGCGCGCCTGCTGATTGGCGCGGCGGCCAGCTACAAACTGAGTGCGCGTTTCGATGGCGACCAATCGCTGCGCAAGCGGCCGATGAACCGTGTCATCGCACCCCTCTCCCAGATGGGCGCGCGGTTCGACAGCCCGCAAAACAAGCTGCCGCTGATCGTCCACGGCGGGGCGCTTAAAGGCATCACCTACCGCTCACCGGTTTCTTCGGCGCAGGTTAAATCGGCCGTGCTGCTCGCTGGCCTTCACGCCGAGGGCGAGACCGTGCTGGTCGAGCCGGAGCGCTCTCGCGATCACACCGAGCGCATGCTGAAGGTGTTCGGCGCCAACATCGATCAAGTGGAAGTCGACGGCTCGCTGCATCCGCGCGTGCGGCCAGGCGCGCTTAAAGGCGTCGATATTTATGTGCCTGGCGATCCGTCATCAGCCGCCTTCCCAGTGGCGGCTGCGCTGATCGTCGGGAAGTCGGAGGTGCGCGTCGAGGACATGCTCGTGAACCCGCTACGGCTGGGCTTCTTCGAGACGTTGCTCGAGATGGGCGCGAACATTGTTTACGAGGAAACGCGCGATCCGATCGGCGAGCCGATAGCCAATCTCGTGGTAAAGGCTTCGAAGTTGCGCGGGGCGTCGCCGCCAGCCAAGCGCGCCCCAGCCATGATCGACGAGTTTCCGATCCTAGCTGCAGTCGCGGCATTTGCTGACGGCGAAACGCGCATTACCGGCGCGGCGGAGCTGCGCGTCAAAGAAAGCGATCGCATCACTTTGATGGTTGAAGGCCTGCGCGCCTGCGGCGTCGAAGCAGAAGAGCTGCCGGACGGCCTGGTCGTGAATGGCCGCGGACCGAAAAGCGTGCGCGGCGGCGCGGAGATTCGGACCCACGGCGACCACCGCATTGCGATGTCCTTCCTGATCTTGGGATTGGCGTCGAAGGAGCCGGTCACGGTCGATGACGCCGACATGATCGCGACCTCGTTTCCGGGATTTGAACCGTTCATGCAAAATCTCGGCGCCGATATCGTCGCTCTGTAGCTAGGTTTCGGCCGATTAACCGAGACTTCACCAACCTCTCACGGCGCTCCATTAACGACATCTGTGCATGCTGCGCCGAAATAAAAGGTGTGGGGCTATGCGTGCATCGATCCTGCGCGCGCTCTTTTTGAGCGTGTGCGCTTACTGCGTTGTCGAGAGTGCTGAAGCTCAGCAACAGACACCGCAGTCAACTGACTGGATTGTGCGCGGCGAGGCCCTCGCCCGCCGGATTGAGGCCGGCAATCTCATCATCACGGACGATGTGAAACACCAGCGCGTAGCGTTGGCGCAGGCGCTGCAGGGCGATGAGCGTTTAATGCTGCTCTACGATCTGGCGGCGGACGACTATATCGCCTCGGACGCGGAAGCTGCCGAGGCCTCAGTAACAGCACTCGAACGCGAAGCGCGTGTGCAATCGAGCCGGCGCTTTGCGGCGATGGCCGGCATTCTGCGTGCTTATGCGCCCGCTTTGGGCGGAGACTATGTCGCTGCGCGCTCAAATCTTGCGGCTGCGCTGGCGAACGTCACCGATCCGTATGTTCGTGCCGCCGGTGAACGCCTGCGCGCCTACGCGCTGACCGATCTCGGCATGTTCGGAAATTCGCTCGAAGCTGCACGCGCCGGCCTGCTGCATCTGCCCGATACGCCGGAGACACGTCCGCTGCGTTCGGGCCTGCATGACGCGATGGCCTACAACTCAGTGCGGGTCGGCGATTACGAAACAGCCCTCACCCACTTGGAGCGCACCGTCGAACTCGACACGCTGGCGCACCGGCCGGTCGATGGCGCCGTCATCATCAACAACATTGCCGGCATGTTTGCTCAAGCTGGCGCGGCCGAGGAATCGATCCGTCTCGTGCGTATCCATCGCAACGTGGTGAGCAACGGCGCAGATCCAACGATGCTATTCTTTACCGGCATGCTGTGCGCCCGCGTGCACTTCCTGGCTGGCGACTACCCGACAGCGCTGCACTGCGCCGACGAAAGCCGTAACATCGAGGGCGCGCCGGTTGAGTACATCACCCGGGTGCTGATGTATCGGGTTCACGCACTGGCGCGGCTCGGTCACGGCGAAGAAGCGCGCGCCTCGATGCAGGAATTGCGGCGCATGGCTGCCGAACGTGGCGACCCCGGCTTGACCGAGCGTCTGGACGTCATCGAGCCGGAAATTCTGAACGCGGAGGGCCGTTACGCAGAAGCTTTCGCGGCGATGCTGCACGCACATGAGGCGGCTGAGCGCAATCAAACGACGCGCTTCAACGCCGGCGTTCGCGAACTGCGGGCGACCATGGAAAGCGAAGTCGCCCAGGCCGAGGCGCGCGCCGAGGCGCAGGCGATCCAATCTGAACTACAAAGCCAAACGCTGCGCATGATGACGTTGGCGATGGTGATGGCTGGCGGCTGTGTCGTCGGCTTGCTTGTGATCGCATTCCTAATCTATCGCAGCCGCCGCGCCATGCTGGGAGCTGTGGGCCGCGCGGAGGAGATTTTGGCTCGCCGCGGCGCCGATTCACCGGCGAACGACAGCGGCAAACGGCTCGGCCCGACGCAACGTCTGGGGCACATCCTCGATGAGATTGAGCGCCGTGACGTCGAACTGAAGCGTGCGTTCCAAGACTTGGAGGCCGCGCGCTCGACGGCGGAACAAGCTAACGTCGCCAAGTCACAATTCCTGGCGACAATGAGCCACGAACTGCGCACGCCGCTGAACGCCATCATCGGCTATGGCGAAATGCTGATCGAAAATGCAGACGAACGCGGCGACCAACAAGATCGCGATGATCTAACGCGCATCCACGGCGCAGCGCACCGCCTGCTCTCCATGATCAACGACGTGCTCGATCTGTCGAAGATCGAAGCAGGCGCGGCCATTGTGTCTGCGGACAGCGTCGATCTTGACGCGATCATTGCTGAAACGATCGCGACCGTGAAACCGGCCGCCGCTGCAAACGGCACGGTCATTCAGGTCGAAACGAATGGAGCGCTTAGCGAATTGGAGACGGACGGGTTCAAGCTCAGCCAATGCTTGCTGAACCTGATGTCGAACGCGGCGAAGTTCACCAAGGATGGTCAGATCAAACTCGTCGCGGAGCGTGACGAACACTGGGTCACCTTCCAGGTGATCGACACTGGCATCGGCATTTCGCCGGACGCCCAGACGCGGCTCTTCCAACCTTTCGTCCAGGCCGACGCCACAACGACGCGTGCGTACGGCGGCACAGGACTTGGCCTGGCGATCACAAGGCGCCTGGCGCGACTGCTTGGCGGCGACGTGACGTTGAAAAGCGCCGTTGGCCAAGGCTCAGCGTTTACGCTCCGCGTGCCAACGCGCCCGCACCTGGAACTCACGGTTCCGGCGAACGACGAATCCCGCAGCGCCGCTTGAGTTCCGAGTGAACTCCCTGCCCTCGTGCGCGTTGGTGCGCACAAAGGAGCAGTTCGATGAAAAAGTTCGTTGTCGCGGCGGTGCTGGCGCTTAGCGTATCGGCCGGCGCCATTGCGTACGCCCAAGTCAAGGATGAGCCGATTGTGGAGGGTGCGCGCGGCGCCCCGATGGATTCTTCGGCGCCAATCCCATACGCGCGGAACCTTGGACCACAAAGCGAGGTCAACACCGACGATGCGCGGAGCTTGGCGAGTGATCAAGCCGTGGGCGACGCGCGTCGTTACTACCGCGCGCAGTGCAACCAATATGAGTCACCTGGCTTCTGTGACTGTGTCACCGCGGGCGTCGCTCAAGCGCTGATGCCGGAAGAAGTCCGCATTGCCGGCCGCACGATCGGCGAGCGCATCAATGCGCAAGGCGACGCAGCCATCTTCTCGCAGTCGGACGCAACTGCCGCCATGAGCTCAGCCGAAAGAATTGAGCAGATCGAAGGCCACTACGCCGACGCATGCGCTCAGTTCCGAGGTTAAGGGGCCGGCGATCCTTCGTCCTCGCGCGGCTGATTTCGCGCGAGGATGGAGGTGGCAGCGAGATCACCGGTGACATTTCCGAGCGTGCGGAAAATGTCGGGGATGACCTCAACGGCGATCAGAATGCCTAGCACTTCGGTCGGCACACCCAGCGCCAAACAAATTGGCGCGATCGAAGCGATGAACGAGACTTGCCCGGGCAAGCCGACGGCCGCGATGCTGACGGCGTAAGCCACGACCACCGCGCTTACGATCTGAACCAAGCTTGGTTCAAGATTGTAGAGATGTGCGACGAAGAAGCAGACGGCGAGATTTGCAACCGGGCTGGTGAAACGGAAGATCGCGACCGCAAGCGGGAGGATCACATCGGCGACACGGGGGGCAATTTGTAGCCCGCGCAATGCCGCGTCCAACATCGCCGGCAACGACGCCAACGAGGACTGCGTCGACGCGGCGATCGCCCAGACAGGCGTTGCGGCCGACGTGAAACGAGAGATCGCTTGTCCGCCCCAAGTCACGGCAATGACCCAAGCGATCAACGTCGAACCCGCAGTGACGCCCGATACGATGACCACGTATTGCGCCAGGGTGCCAGCGGCAGAAAATCCGGCGTGCAGGCCGACGCCCAGCGCGAGCGCGAACACGCCAACGGGCCCGGCGAGCAACACCCATTGCACGATCTTGATCATCGCTTCTGAAACAGCGCGAAAGAAGCTCACGATTTGCGCGCGCATGTCCGGCGCTAGAGTTGCGGCGGCAAAGCCAAAGAAAATCGAAAACACGACGAGCGCCAGCATGCCATCTTCGGCCGCGGCTTTGACCGGATTGTAAGGCGCCAAACCTTGGAGCCACGAGGCGAAGGTCGGAGGCTCGCTGATCGTCACAGCCTGATCGCCAACGCCGGCAATGAATGCGTCGGCGGCAGCGCGATCCAGCGGCCAGACTTCCAGCCAGCCATTTGTTGCGAGGACGCTGTAGGTCGCGGCGAAGAACAGCAGCACAGTGAAGAGGAAAATGGCGCGAGCGACGAGACCACCGGTCTTGGCCGTATCGGCGACAGATGCAATTGCCGTGATCAGCAAAGAGACGACCAATGGCACGACGGTCATCCGCAGAGTGTTGAGCCAAAGCGCACCGAAAGGCTCGATGATGCCGCTGATGCTGAGCAAGGTGGGGTCGCCGCTGGCGCGGACCAGCGCGCCTGCGATCAGGCCGGCGACGAGAGACACCAGCACTAGTAAGGAAATGAACTTCACGCGTGACCTCGGGAGAGCGAGATCGACGCTCGTAGCCGATGCTGCACGGCAGCGCTACTCCGCTGCAATGGCCTCGCGCGTGGTCGCGGGCTGAGCCCGAGGCGCCTCCGCCTTTTTGAACTCGAGAACTCCATCCTCTAAGCCGCCGAAGCGCAGGTCCATCATGTCATGGACATAGGATTGGTTCTGCTTCCACGGCGCTTTGGTCATTTGCTTGGGCAAGAGATGCTCGGCGCGCGCGAAATAGCCGGACGAGAAGTCGGCAAATGGCTTTTCCTCGCGCGGCCCCTCACCCACGCGCGGCGTTGCCGAAGCGAGCTTATAAAGATCGAGATAATTGATCAGGCGGCACACGTACTCGTTGATGAGATCGGCGCGCAGCGTCCAGGAGGCGTTGGTGTAGCCAAACACGAAGGCGAGGTTAGGGACATCAGAGAGCATCGCGCCCTTGTAAGTATAGCTCTTGCCGATCTCGACCTTTTTGCCATCGACAGAAATCTCGGCGCCGCCGAGCATGCGAAGATTTAGGCCGGTCGCGGTGATGATGATGTCGGCTTCGAGCTCCTTGCCGGACTTGAGCTTCAAGCCCTTATCGGTGAACCGCTCGATATGATCCGTTGCAACTGACGCTTTGCCCGACTTGATGGCCAGGAACATGTCGTTGTCCGGCACGAGACAGAGACGCTGCTCCCACGGATTGTAGGGCGGCGTGAAATGGGTCTCCATGTCGTAATCGGGGCCGAGCTGCTCGCGAATGAGGCCAAGCAAACGCTCACGTGTCTTGGCGGGCCGATTGCGGGCGAGCCGGAAGAAGATTTGCTGGAAGAGAATTTTGCGAAAGCGCGTGAGATCGTAGGCGAACTGACGCGGCAAGTTTTTGCGACCCCAGTTTGCCAGAGCATCCTGCGCGGGCATTGAGACCATGTAGGTCGGCGTGCGCTGGAGCATGGTGACGTGCGCGGCTTTGTCCACCATCGATGGAACGAGAGTGACGGCCGTGGCGCCGGAACCGATGACGACGACGCGCTTACCCGAATAATCCAGATCCTCCGGCCAGTGCTGCGGATGGATGATCTGACCTTTAAAGGAATCGACGCCCTGCCATTGAGGCAGATAGCCCTCCTCGTAATTGTAGTAGCCAGCGCAGATATGAAAGAAGTTGCAGGTGATGCGCTTGGGCACGCCGTCGTGCTCGACAGACACTGTCCAAAGTTGATCAGCGGAAGACCAGCTCGCACCGACGACGCGATGCTTATAGCGGACGTGCTTGTCGATGCCGTACTGAGCCGCGGTTTCGTGCACGTACTTCCGGATCGACGGACCGTCAGCGATCGCCTTTTCTTCAGTCCATGGTTTGAATGAATAGCCGAGCGTGAACATGTCGCTATCTGACCGGATGCCAGGATAGCGAAAGAGATCCCAGGTCCCGCCCATGTCGGCGCGGTTCTCGAGGATGACGTAGCTTTTGTTTGGGCAGTCACGCTGCAGGAAGTAGCCGGCGCCAATGCCTGATATGCCGGCGCCTACAACTACGACGTCAAAATGTTCGGTGCTCATCGATTGAATCCCGCGCCCAAGGTGACGCCATGTCAAGATGCACGCGGGGGAAAGTGTCAGGCGTCGAGTAGTGCGCGCACGGTCGCGGCAAGCTGGCCGCCGCGGTACGGCTTGGAGAGGAACCTCGCGCCAGCGGCGATGAGACCATTCCGCATCACCGAAGCGTCCGCATAGCCGGAGGTAAAGAGTACCTTCACGCCGGGCCTCGCGGTCAGTGCGTGATCGGCGACCTCTCTGCCGGTGAGCGCGCCGGGCATGACCACGTCGGTCAGCACGAGATCGATGTGCTCGCCGCCATCGAGCACGCTGATCGCCTCTGCGCCATTTGTGGCCTCGATGACCGTATAGCCGCGCTCGCGCAGGCTAGCTGTCGCCAGCATGCGAACCTGCGCGTCGTCCTCGACTAGAAGAATGCTCTCCGTTCCGGTTTCTAAGGCGCCGCTGTCGGCCGCCGGAAGGGCTTCGACCCCGGCCAGGTCGCGAGGAAGGTAGAGCCGCACCGTCGTGCCGCGACCGACTTCGCTATAGATTTTGACATGGCCCTTCGATTGGCGCGCAAACCCATAGACCATGCTGAGACCGAGACCGGAGCCCTTCCCCACTTCCTTGGTGGTGAAGAATGGCTCTAGCGCGCGCTCCCGGACGTCTGGCGTCATGCCAAAGCCGGTGTCGGTAACAGCGAGAGCAACGTAGTCACCCGGCGCTACGTCTGGGTTGAGCGCCGCATAATGGTCATCAAGGTGGGCGTTGTGCGTTTCGATAGTGAGCTTGCCACCGTCCGGCATAGCGTCGCGCGCATTGATTCCGAGATTGAGCAGCGCACTCTCGACCTGAGCGCGATCGGCGTGAGCACGCCAAAGATTTGGCGCAAGCACGAACTCGGTTTCGACGCGAACACCGAGTGAGCGGCGCAGCATTTCATCCATCGCCGCAACGGTGGCGTTTACGTCCACCGCCACCAGTTGCAGAGCCTGGCGGCGCGAAAAGGCGAGCAATTGCTTGATCAGATTGGCGGCATTGTCAGCAGCATAAAGGATGGCGTCGACGCGCGGACGCAAATCCTCGGACACTCGCGAAAGAAGCGAATCACTGGCGTTGATGATGACCGTCAGCAGGTTGTTGAAATCGTGGGCGACGCCGCCGGTCAATTGACCGAGCGATTCCAGGCGCTGGGCATCGGCGAAGCGCTGTTGTTGCTGAAGCAGGGCTGTCTCAGCGACAGCGCGCGCTTCCAGCTGACGCAGCATAAGCGCAACCGCCAAGCCAAACGCGATCAAGACGCCGACAAGGATGAAGCCACCAATCAGCACCTCTTGTCGCCAGGCAGAGAGAGCTTGCTGCTCACTGAGCGATGTCACAACGATCAGACCTGTGTCGCGAACCGCTGCGTAGGAGGTGATCATCACCGGTCCATCGCCGAGCAGACCGATAAATCCGCCGGATGCCTTCCCGGCGCGATAAGACTCCAGCACGCGATCGACCGAAATCCGCTGGCCTACGACGCGTGGCTCTTCGAGCAGGCTGACGCCGCTCTCATGCAGCAGCCGGATCTGACCGCCCTCGGCATCGATGCTGCCGTAAAAGTCACGCAATGATTCTGCGGAGAAGGCGGCAACGACTGCTCCTACGACGCGACCATTTGAGATCAGCCTGCGCGCAAACGGCATGATCATCCCGTCATGAAATTCCGACGGGGATGGAGTTTCGGTAAGAATTTCAGGCGAGGTGGAAGCGTCGAGCGACTGGTAGATCGTGCCTTCGCGCCGCTCACGCCCAACAAGAGGGGTCAAAGTAGAATGGCGGATGACGCCGTCCCGATCGATCACGGAAAGTGAGACGACGGTGTTCGCGCCTGAGCGGGCAGCCTGCAGGACTGGCAACCAGCGCGCGTCATTGCCGCCCGGACCGCCTAGCCTGTCGCTCTGCACGCCGATCTGCGTCAGCCGAGATTCCAGCGCGTTCATCGTACGGTCGAGGTGAGCGCTGAGGATTGTGCTGTAACTGCGCGAGCGCTTTTCCGCTGCTTGAATGGCGCTCTGACGCAACACGCCGAAGCCGGCGAAAGCGACGAGCAAGACAAAGACGCAGAACAGGCTCGCAAAGAGGAGAACCCGTCGGCGCAGGTCAGCGTAGGACGGCGCGCTTGGCTGCGCCTTAGGCGGCGCACGCTCACCGTTCGAAACGCTCATGACTCTTTGCCGCCCTGCTCCACGCGCAATCCGTAGCAATCGCTTCTCGCTCTGCGCTAGAGGCTTTGGGAACCCTGTTCAGCAGCGAAGCGTCTGCTAGAGAGCGCACATGATTATCGCCGTCGACGGACCGACAGCTTCGGGAAAAGGCACCGTCGCCAAGAACTTGGCTGACCATTACGGGCTGAAGCGGCTCGACACGGGCTCGCTTTATCGCGCCGTAGGCCTTGCCGTGCTCGATGCTGGCGGCGAGCCCGGTGACGCGTGCGCGGCGGTTCGGGCGGCCGAAGAGCTCGATCTCAACGCGATCGATGAAAACCGGATTAGGTCGAGTGCTGCGGGCTTGGCGGCGTCCAAGGTCGCCGTGATCCCAGATGTTCGAGAAGTGCTGCGGCGGGCCCAGATCGCATTCGCGGCCGATCCCGTGGGCGCTGTCTTGGACGGGCGCGACATCGGGACGGTGATCTGTCCAAACGCCGACGTGAAGCTCTTCGTGACGGCATCGTTGGCCGAACGCACCCGGCGGCGACTGGCCGAACTTCATGGTCGCGGCGAGCAGATCAGCTTTGACGAATTGCAAGCGCAGATCGCCGAACGGGACGAACGGGACATGACCCGCAAGGATTCTCCCCTCTACCAGGCGGCCGATGCGCACCTGCTGGATACGACCTCACTCTCCATCAAGGCTGCGGCCCAGGCGGCCTACGCCATCGTCGATGCGGCGTTAGCGGCACGTAAGAGCTGAAAAGAAGGCCGATCCTCGCTTGCTGGGCGGGGCGTGCCTATCTATAGAGTGCCCCGCGTTCCCGAGGGTCTGACGATCCCGGGCCGCTTGGCGTTACCTAAGCCAAATCCAAGGACGGCCGCATGGTGTGGCCGAGACCGCCGGAACCAACCGGTTGGCCCTTTTTCGATGTTGGAGTTGAAATACGTATGGCGTCTGAAACGCAAAACCCCTCGATGAACCCCACGCGCGATGATTTTGCCGCGCTGCTCGACCAAAGCCTGGGTTCAAAGGGTCTGATCGAAGGCCGCGTTATGCCGGCCACCGTGGTTGCGATCGAACACGACTTCGTCGTTGTCGACATTGGCCTCAAGACCGAAGGCCGCATCCCGCTTCGTGAATTCCTCGTCGACGACGGCGCTGGCCAACCGAAGGCCGGCGATATCGTCGAAGTCTATCTCGACCGTATCGAAAACGCGCTGGGCGACGCCGTCATCAGCCGTGAAAAGGCGCGTCGCGAAGAAGCCTGGACGCGTCTCGAAAAGTCGTTCGCTGCGCAAGAAGCAGTCAACGGCGCGCTCGTCGGCCGCGTGAAAGGCGGCTTCACCGTCGATCTCGGCGGCGCCAACGCGTTCTTGCCCGGTTCGCAAGTCGATATCCGTCCGGTCCGCGACGTCGGCCCGCTGATGAACATCGTGCAGCCGTTCGCGATCCTGAAGATGGACCGTCAGCGCGGCAACATCGTCGTGTCGCGCCGCGCCGTGCTCGAAGAGAGCCGCGCTTCGGAACGCGCCGAAATCGTCGGCCAATTGCAGGAAGGCGAAATCCGCGAAGGTGTGGTCAAGAACATCACTGATTACGGTGCGTTCGTTGATCTCGGCGGCATCGACGGCCTGTTGCACGTCACCGACATGAGCTGGAAGCGCGTCTCCCACCCGAGCCAAGTGCTCAATGTGGGCGATACCGTGAAAGTCCAGATCGTGAAGATCAACCCAGACACCCAGCGCATCAGCCTCGGCATGAAGCAGCTGATGAGCGATCCTTGGGACGGCGTCGATGCGAAGTACCCGGCCGGCGGCAAGTTCACCGGTCGCGTCACCAACATCACCGACTACGGCGCTTTCGTTGAACTCGAGCCTGGCGTGGAAGGCCTGGTGCACGTCAGCGAAATGAGCTGGACCAAGAAGAACCTGCATCCGTCGAAGATTTTGAGCACGTCTCAGGAAGTCGACGTGCAAGTGCTGGACGTGGACGGCGAAAAGCGCCGTATCTCGCTCGGCATCAAGCAAGTTCAGAACAATCCGTGGGACGCGTTCGTCGCCGAACACGGCGTTGGTTCGGTCATCGAAGGCGAGATCAAGAACATCACCGAGTTCGGTCTGTTCGTTGGCCTCACCGCCGAACTGGACGGCATGGTCCACCTTTCGGATATCGCTTGGGACGCACAAGGCGAAGAAGCTCTCGCACGCTTCAACAAGGGCGACATGGTGAAAGCCAAAGTGCTCGACGTTGACGTCGAAAAAGAGCGCATCTCGCTCGGCATCAAGCAAGTCGACAGCGACCCGATGGCCGATGCCGACTTCAAGCGCGGTCAGATCATCACGGCGGAAGTCGTCGATGTCGCGACCGGCGGCATTGAAGTGGCGTTCGGCGAAGGCAACGCGCTGCGCACCTTCATCCGCAAGTCGGACCTCTCGCGCGATCGCCAAGAACAACGCGCCGACCGCTTCTCGGTCGGTGATCGTCTCGACGCGATGGTGACAGGCTTCGACAAGTCGAGCCGCAAGGTCGCTCTCTCGATCAAGGCCATGGAATTGGCCGACGAGAAGGAAGCTATCGCGCAGTTCGGTTCGTCGGACTCGGGCGCCTCACTGGGAGACATCCTGGGCGCCGCGCTGAAGGAAAAGAAATAACACATACGCCGCTACCGGCGGTTGATTTGGGGCCCGGCGGCAACGTCGGGCCCTTTTTCTTGGCGTTTTCAAGCGGATGGGTGTTGACGGCGGCCGCTTAGCGGTCCTCTATCGCCTCTACGGGGAACTCAAGGGATCGCACATGCTGCGCTCGGAGCTGGTCAACAGACTTCAAGAAGAGATGGCGCCGCTCAAGGCCGCCGAGATTGAGCACGCGGTGGACGTGGTGCTGGATGAAATCGCCGTGGCGCTGGCGGCGGGCGGACGTGTGGAACTGCGCGGCTTCGGCGCGTTTTCGGTGCGAAAGCGCGACGCGCGCACAGGTCGCAATCCGCGAACGGGCGCGACGGTCAAGGTCTCGGCCAAGAAGGTGCCGTTCTTCAAGCCGGGCAAGGAGCTGCGGTTGAAGGTCAATGGCGGCGAGGAGCCGTAAGCTCTTTACAGCTGCGATGAAACCCGAACCCCTCCTCACCTGTTGTTCCCCAGATTTGGCGGGAACCAAGTGAGCTTATGAGTACCGACGTGAATTCGCCTGGGCCCTACGGGACATCCGAGAGCGAGCTTATGGCTGCCCGATTGGCGGCTATCGTCGCGAACTCGGACGATGCGATCCTGTCCAAGACGCTCGATGGCGTCATCACCTCCTGGAACGCCGGCGCCGCGCGGATCTTCGGCTACGAGCAAGATGAGATTGTCGGCAAGCACATCTCAACGATTATCCCGCCGGAATTGCTCGATGAGGAAAAGGAAATCATCGCGCGGCTGACGCGCGGCGAGAGGATCGAGCATTTTGAAACCGTGCGCGTCGCCAAGGACGGCCGACGAGTCGAGCTTTCCTTGACCGCCTCCCCGATGCGGGATTCGACAGGACGGATCTTTGGCGCCTCGAAAGTCGCGCGCGATATCGGCGCTCGCAAACGCGCGGAAGAGACACAGCGCTTGTTGATCGATGAACTCAATCACCGGATCAAGAACACGCTGGCGACGGTGCAAGCAATCGCAACGCAAACGTTGCGGCGCGCGGCGACACCGAGCGATTTCGTCGAAAGCTTCAACGGGCGCATCAAGGCGCTTGCGCGCGCCCATGGCTTGCTCACCGACTGCTCGTTCCAAGGCGCCGAGATCACCGACCTCGTGCGCGAGCAATTGCTGCTCGGCAGCGATCGGGATCCGCGCATCTGCTGGAACGGACCTGCAGTGACGCTGGAAGCTCCGCCTGCGCTGCACTTGGCCTTGGTTCTGCACGAACTCGGCACGAACGCGCGCAAGCATGGCGCTCTGAGCGCGCCAACCGGCCGCGTCGGCGTCACGTGGCAAATCCAAATGCACAATGGGCGCAACCTGAAACTGCTCTGGCAAGAGAGTGGCGGGCCGCCTGTGGCGGCGCCGACCACCCAGGGCTTTGGTTCGGTTTTGATTGAAAATAGCCTTCGCGCGCACTCCGGCGAAGTGAAGGTCAACTACGCCGAGTCGGGCGTAACGTGCGAGATCACGCTGCCTCTGCCTGAACTACCGCTTCCAATCGGTGCGCTGGCGCGAGACGCCAATGTGCGCACGCACTTGCCGACGCCAGGCAACGGCATCGAAGGCCGGCGGATTATGATCATTGAAGACGAACCGCTGATCGGGATGGTCCTGATCGACTATCTCGAAGACGCCGGTTGCACCGTCGCGGGGCCCGCTCAAAGCGCAGAGACAGCATTGCGAATGGCGACGGATGAGAACGTCGATGCGGCGCTCGTTGATGGCAATCTAGCGGGGCGGCGCGTCGACCAAATCGTCGATACCTTGAAGGCGCGGCAGATTCCGTTCGCGTTTGTGACGGGTTATGGCCGCGAGGCGCTGCCCTCCGGATACGACGACGCGTTGATCGTGGAAAAGCCGTTCACGCAAGAGCAAGTCGTCAACGCGCTCGAGCGCCTGCTCAATAACGTTGTGCCGATACGATCTGGGCGGCGCGAAGGCTAAGAAAACAAAACCACGCCAACAGCAACGCAAGGCCCGCCGCCGGCCAAACCAAAATTGTTGGAGAGGCGATGTTGCCAAGGAAGCTGGCGAAATCACTCGCAAGCGAAACGACGACGCCAACAATCACTAAAGAGCGGCCCGCGATCCGGCCTAATAACGCGCCAAAGTACGCCGAGCTTCACTGACTGGCTCCCCCCCCTGACCCAACTGCAAGTTTCGAAAGCGAGCTCCCAGCGTCAACCTCAACGCGACTGGAATTGCGCGCCGAAGCGTGCGACGGACGGACCTCCAAACGAGCGGAGCGCGCCTATGTCGATGCTGAAAGAGTTCCGGGAATTTGCCCTTAAAGGAAACGTCGTCGATCTCGCGGTCGGCGTGATCATCGGTGCTGCGTTCGGGACCATCGTGTCATCGCTTGTCGACGACATGATCATGCCACTCGTCGGCGCGGTGACTGGCGGGCTCGATTTCTCAAACTACTTCATCCCGCTTTCGGATGCCGTGACAGCGGCCACCTTGGACGCCGCGCGTGAGCAAGGCGCAGTGTTTGCCTACGGCAAATTCCTAACCGCCGTGCTGAAGTTCGCAATTGTCGCTTGGGTGATGTTCTTGATCATCAAGGGCATGAATTCCATGAAGCGGAAGCAGGAAACCGCTCCGGCGGCGCCGCCAGAAGTGCCGGCGGACGTGAAGCTGCTCACGGAAATCCGCGACTTGCTGAAGAAGTAGGCCTGCGCCTAGTTTGGCGGCGATGGCCGAAGCCAAAATCTGCGGGATCACGGACGCGCGCGCGCTAGACGCAGCGATCGACGGCGGCGCGCGCTTCGTCGGCTTCGTCGTCTATCCGAAAAGCCCTCGGCACCTCTCACGCGATAAGCTTGCGGCGCTGGCGGAGCGTGCGCGCGGCCAGGTCGAAACCGTCGTTGTCACCGTGGATGCGGACGAGGAATTGCTCGCGGCTGTGGCGGCATGCGCGGGCCCCGACTGGATCCAGCTGCATGGGTCTGAAAACCCAGGCAAGACCGCCCAGGCTCGCCAATACGCCCAACGGGGCCTGATCAAGGCTATTGGCGTGGCAAGGCCGGAGGACCTGGCGCAGGCGGCGGCGTTCGAACCGGTGGCGGATATGCTGATGTTCGACGCCAAACCACCGCCGGGTGGACTGCCCGGAGGCAACGCCCTGGCCTTCGACTGGCAAATCCTGGCCGGACGGCGGTTCGGGCGGCCCTGGATGCTCTCAGGCGGGCTAACCCCAGCCAATGTGGCAGAGGCGGTATCTGCCTCTGGAGCCGCCGCGGTGGACGTCTCCTCTGGCGTGGAGGCCTCAGCGGGCCTAAAGGACCCCCTCAAAATCGCTGAGTTTCTGGCAGCCGCCCGCTCGGCCTAAGTCTGGCCCCCGAAAGTCCGTACACCCTCCCCATGGACGCTCGCCGCAACTGGCAGGACCTACCTGACGCCGAGGGCCGGTTTGGCCCTTACGGCGGACGGTTCGTGGCTGAGACGCTGATGCCGCTCGTCCTCGATCTCGAGCGCGCCTACCGCGAGGCCCAAGCTGATCCAGCGTTCGCGGCAATCATGGCCGACCTCTGGACGCACTATGTTGGCCGGCCTTCCCCGCTTTATTTCGCTGAGCGGCTCACTGAACATCACGGCGGCGCGAAGATTTACTTCAAGCGCGACGAGCTCAATCACACCGGCGCGCACAAGATCAACAATTGCCTTGGCCAAGTGCAGCTGGCGCTGCGCATGGGAAAGACGCGGATCATCGCCGAGACCGGCGCGGGTCAACACGGCGTCGCGACCGCAACCGTTTGCGCGCGCTTTGGTTTGCCATGCGTCGTGTTCATGGGCGCGACCGACATCGAGCGGCAGAAGCCCAATGTCTTCCGCATGAAGCTGTTGGGCGCGGAAGTACGCCCGGTCACGAGCGGCGCGGCAACGCTGAAAGACGCGATGAACGAGGCGTTGCGCGATTGGGTGACCAATGTCAGCGACACGTTCTACTGCATTGGCACAGCTGCGGGTCCGCATCCTTATCCGGAAATGGTGCGCGATTTTCAGAGCGTGATCGGCCGCGAATCGCGCGCCCAAATCCTGGAACGCGAAGGCCGGCTGCCCGACGCCGTGATGGCGTGCATCGGCGGCGGTTCAAACGCGATTGGGCTGTTCCACCCATTCATCGCCGATGAAGGCGTACGCCTCATCGGCGTTGAAGCGGCGGGTCATGGCATTGACGACCGCTTCGAGCACAGCGCCGCGATCGGCGGTGGGCGCCCAGGCGTGTTGCACGGCAATCGCACTTATCTTTTGCAGAACGAAGACGGCCAGATTCTCGAAGGCCACTCGATCAGCGCGGGTTTGGATTATCCAGGTGTCGGCCCAGAGCACTCTTATCTCAACGACATCGGCCGCGCTCAGTATCTCAGCGCCACCGACACCGAGGCGCTCGAGGCGTTTAAATTGTGCGCCAGATTGGAAGGCATCCTGCCGGCGCTGGAACCATCCCACGCGCTAGCGCGTGTTGGAGATGTAGCGCGCGAGATCGGCAAGGGTGGCGTGCTCATCATGAATCTCTGCGGACGTGGAGATAAGGACGTGTTCACCGTTGCGGATGCGCTAGGAGTGAAACTTTGAAACTCGCACACGCAATTGCAGGACTTTGCATGGCGCTCACGGCGGCCTCGCCCGCATACGCGCAAGACGCCGCACCACATCTGCTGCCAGACTCACTCAATCTCGAGATCGTCGACGGTTCAATTATCCCGGAAGATTGCCAGTATCCGGCCTCGATCACGGATACGACACGCTTTGAGATTGCGTGCGTGACCATGCCGCGCGTCATCTCAACCGAGATCAGCGCACAATATGTCGGCCAACTCGGTGAACAAGGCTGGCGTCAAGGCGATTACGTTTCAGGCGGCATGACCGCGGTTCGCACCGACGAAAACAATTGCCGTCGCGTGCTCAACATTTTTCCCAGCCCGTTTCCAGCCAGCGATGTCGATTCAGAAGTCGTTGTGATCTGGTTTGCGCTGGATCGTGCACCACGTTGCAGCGGGACGCAGCCAGGTTGAGCACGCGCATCGCCTCCCGCTTCGCATCATTGAAACGCGAAGGCCGCGCCGGCCTTGTGGCGTACGTGATGGCGTCAGATCCCGATCACGAAACGTGCTTCGAGATCTTACGCGGCTTGCCTGACGCGGGCGCTGACGTGATCGAACTCGGCTTTCCATTCACCGACCCGATGGCAGACGGGCCGAGCATCCAAAAAGCTGCACTGCGAGCGCTGAAGGCGGGCGGCTCACTTCGCAAAACACTCGAACTCGCAAAACGCTTTCGCGCCACGAACACCGACACGCCGCTCATTTTGATGGGATACGCCAACCCGATCGAAAGCATGGGGTATGATGCGTTTGCGAAAGCAATGAAAGAGTCCGGAGCCGATGGCGCGATCATCGTTGATCTGCCGCCGGAGGAAGATACACCGTTGCGCGCCGCGTTTGACGCCAATGGACTCTCGATTATCCGCCTCGCGACGCCAACAACGGATAGTAACCGGTTAACCAAGGTGCTCGCCGGGGCTTCTGGTTTTCTGTATTATGTCTCGGTGGCTGGGGTCACAGGCGCCAACGCCGCGACCTCGGTTGATGTGCGTGCCGCGGTGGCGCGATTGAAACGTAGTACCGATTTGCCCCTGGCCGTCGGCTTCGGCGTGCGCGAGCCGGAAGCGGCCCGCGCAATTGCTTTAACCGCGGACGCCGTCGTCGTTGGCTCTGCTTTTGTGGACGAGATTGCCGCCGGGCCGACACCCCAAGCGGTTGAACGTGTCTTGCGTAAGGTCGCTCAATTGAGCGAAGCTGTGCGCTCAGCGCGTGAACTTGAAGGAACACCCGCATGAATTGGCTGTCGAATTTCGCGCGGCCCGGTCTTTCCAAAAAGAAGCCGGACGATGTTCGCGAGACGCCGGACAACCTTTGGATCAAGGATCCGCTTTCGGGCGAGTTGATCTATCGAGCTGAACTGGAAGCCGCCGATTGGGTTACGCCGTCGGGCTTTCACATGCGCATCGGGCCGGACGCGCGCTTCAAGATCATGTTCGACGAACAAGCGTGGCAGACGATCCCTCTGCCGAAGGTCACACCCGACCCGCTGAAGTTCAAAGACGATAAGAAGTACGCGGACCGTTTAAAGTCAGCGCGCGCGAAAGTGCAGCGCGAAGATTGCATGGCGGCAGGTTATGGCCGTATCGGCGGCGCCCACGCTGTGGTGCTGGTACAAGATTTCGAATTCATGGGCGGCTCGCTCGGCATGGCCGCTGGCGAAGCCTTCATCGCAGCGGCCGAGGCCGCTATCCGCCGCAATGCCGCAATGGTGATGGTCACTTCATCGGGCGGCGCGCGGATGCAGGAAGGCATTCTCTCTCTGATGCAGATGCCGCGAACGACGCTGGCGATCCAAATGCTGCGCGAAGCCGGCCTGCCCTATCTCGTAGTGTTGGCCGATCCAACGACCGGCGGCGTCACGGCCTCGTATGCGATGCTGGGCGATGTGCACATTGCCGAACCGGACGCACTCATTGGTTTTGCCGGACCGCGCGTCATCGAACAAACCATTCGCCAGAAATTGCCGGAAGGCTTCCAGCGTTCCGAATACCTTCTCGACAAGGGCATGGTCGATATGGTCGTCGATCGCCGTAAGCTGAAGGCAACGATCGCCACCCTGCTCTCCGTTTTGATGCACAAGCGAGCGGCGGTGCAGGGCGATAGCGGCGAGACGGTGGATTTCGCCGAAGCTGCAGCGGAAGACGCGCCCAGCAAAGGCAAGCGCAAACCGCCGAAGCAAGCCGCGCCGCCTCGCGCAAAGGCCGCGGAGTAGCGCCTACCCAATCGTGGACGATCCCGTTCAAAAGCGATTCACCG
Organism: Candidatus Viadribacter manganicus; assembly: GCF_001679665.1. Taxonomy (GTDB): domain Bacteria; phylum Pseudomonadota; class Alphaproteobacteria; order Caulobacterales; family Aquidulcibacteraceae; genus Vitreimonas; species Vitreimonas manganica. The sequence goes on along the minus strand of NZ_CP013244.1, from coordinate 2,411,716 downwards.
AGCTTTTTGGTCCCGAGTTCGGGCACGGCAAACCGTTCGATCTCAACACACTGCGCAACGCGCTAGAAGCGCTAGGCTCCCCGCATCTCAATTTGCCGCCGGTCATTCACGTGGCCGGCACAAACGGCAAAGGCTCCACGATCGCATTCATGAGCGCGATCGTTGAAGCGGCCGATCTTAAAGTACATGCCTTCACCAAGCCGCACCTGCTTCAAATAAACGAACGGTTCGTTGTTTCGAGCCGGTTTGCTGACGACCTGACCTTGTTTGCGATCGCAGAAGACGTCGCACGTGTAGGAACACAGCTCACGCAGTTCGACGCCCAGGTCGCAACCGCGTTTCAACTCTTTCACGAATATCACGCCAGCCTCGCGCTCGTTGAAACCGGCATGGGCGGTCGCGATGATTCCACCAACGTGATCGAGGGCCCCGCAGCGAGTGTCATCACGCCAATTGGGCTTGATCACCAGGATGCGCTGGGCGCGACATTAGCGGAAATCGCTTCACACAAAACGGGCATTCTAAAATCTGCGGCGCCGGCGATCGTAGCGCGGCAAGCGCCGGAGGCGATGGCGGTGATTGAAGCGCGAGCGGAGGAAATCGGCGCCCCGCTATTTCGCTGCGGCGTCGAGTGGGACGCTTACGCCAGCCACGGTCGATTGGTCGTTCAAACAGAAACGCGCGCGCTCGACTTGCCGCTGCCTTCGCTTCAGGGACAGCATCAGATCGACAATGCAGGCCTGGCGTGTGCGGCGTTGTTGTTTTCGAATGCTGTGCAATTGGAGGACGCTGCGTTCGCAGCAGGCGTCGCGAATGCGCAGTGGCCCGGCCGGCTGCAGCCGCTGACGCGCGGCGCGTTCAGCGCACTCGTGCGCGATCTGGGGGGAGAAGTTTGGGTTGATGGCGGGCACAACGCGCATGCAGCGCATGCACTCGCACGCGCCCTCACGCAGATGAAGGCGCGGCGAGGCGGCGTGAATATCGCCATAGTCGGCCTCCGCAAGCGCAAAGATGCCCATAGCTTCATCACCGCAATTGCCGCCGGCGCCGATCACATCATCACCGTGCCCCTCGCGGAGGATCACACATCACTCGATGAGATGGCGGCCCTTGGGGATCAGCTTGGCCGGGACGTCGCGACTGCGGCCTCACTCCGCGAAGCCATGCAAAACGCGGCGCAGTTGCCTGCGCCGCGTTTGCTGATCTGTGGATCGTTTTTGCTGGCCGCCGAAGCGCTGGCGGCCGAGAACGCTTAGACGCTCTCGTTCAGCCACTCGACGATCTTGGACTTCGGCATGGCGCCGACTTTCGTCGAGGCGACCTTGCCGTCCTTGAACACCATGAGCGTCGGGATGCCTCGCACGCCGTAGCGGCCAGGCGTCATCGGATTGTCATCGATGTTGAGCTTCACGACTTGAACGCGATCGCCCATTTCGGCGGCGATCTCTTCAAGAGCCGGTCCGATCTGCTTGCACGGGCCGCACCATTCCGCCCAGAAGTCCACGAGGACCGGACGGCCTGATTTCAGCACGTCGGCTTCGAAACTATCGTCGGAAACTTTGTTGGTGGCCACGAAACTTGCTCCTTCGGAAGCGGGAAAATCGTCCCAGCGATGTAGGGTGCGCCGGTTAAGGATTCAACCTCACGCGAACGTAGCGAAAACATCATCCAGACGGCTATCAGGCAGCTCCATCAGATGGGGCGTTTCCGTCCACAGCAGCGCACAAGTGATGATCTTAGCTGGGAATATCTTGCGCAGAACCTCGCGATACAGCGCCAACTGCATGACGTAAGAATCGGGCGCCGCTGCGGCATCGGTTGGTGACGGGCGATCGGTTTTGTAGTCGAGCACGATGACGCGTTCGTGTTCAACGGCGAGGCGGTCAACGACCCCTCGCACAGCCTTGCCGCGCACTTCGCCAATGATCGGCGCCTCGGCGCGACTGGCGGATGAGAAGACCGCGGCAAAGCGCGGATCATTGATGACGGTGAGAGCCTCGCGCGCGAAGCTCTCGGCCTCCGCTTCCTCGACACCCTGCCGCGTCAGCCACGCACGCGCGGCCGCATCGCGGTTCGACGGCAAAATCTCGGGCAAGCGCTCCAGCAATCCGTGGATGAGACGGCCACGACGGAATCGCTTCTGACCATCTCCGCGCGGCGAGAAAAGCGCCGGATCCACACGATGGAGCCGCGACGGCGCGGCGATCTCAACACGCTGTGCGCCCGGCGCGGTCATCAGCGCCCAGGCAGGCAACACCGTTTCAGCCTGCACGATCGCGCTTTGCGCATCCACGATGCTTACTTGTCCCAACCGCAGCCCCTCGCCGAACGGCGTGTCGATCTTCTCTGCGCCTAGAGCCCCCAACGCTTCCTCGACAGCGGCGCGCCAGCTCACAGCCGGCGCTTCGGCATTTCGCCATTGCGGGCCACACACGATCAGCCGATCGCGAGCGCGCGTCATGGCGACATAAAGCAAGCGCCAATGCTCACCCAGCATCCGCTCTTTGTGCGCGGCGCGCGCATCAGCGCATGGCGCGTCATCACCCTTGGCGCTGAATGAGACGAAGGGCCCCTCTTCAGCATCGAACAGCAAGCCATTGTCGGGCGCATCACCGACATCACCGGTCGAATCCGGCAAAATGACGATTGGCGCCTCGAGACCCTTGGCGCCGTGCACGGTCATGACCCGGATGGCGCCTGTCTCTGCTTCGAGCTCGCGCTTCACCTGCTCGGCGTCGAGTTCGATATCGTAGAGAAAGCGCTGCAACGTCGGAGCGACATGGTGGGGCAGCTTCAGCGCACGTTGCAGCAGTTCTTCAATCGGATCGCGCGTCTCCGGCCCGAGACGCGCGAAGATTCTCGCCCATCCGGGCGCGCCGTTGTGCGGCGTCTCCAACGCCCAGCTCAGGAACGCAAAGGGATCAGCGCCGCGACGCGCAACAAGTTCCTGAACAAAGACCTGAGCATGCGCGTACTTTGGGTCCGCGCTCGCCAGAAGCCGATCAATCAACCGATCGTGGCCGCGATCATATGCGAGCGGGAAGATATCGTCGTCGTCGCTCGTGAGGTTGCACCAAGGACCTTTGAGAACGCACGCCAGCGAGAGCTCATCCGCAGGATCGAGCGCCACTTGCATAAGCGTAAGGCAATCCTGCACCGCAAGTTCATCGCGGAGCACCATGCGATCCGCGCCGGCGACCGGAAGTTTTTCGCGCTTAAAGGCTTTGATCAATTCACGGAACATGGCGCCGCGCTTACGCACCAGCGCCAAAACATCGCCGGCGCGCATGGGCCGGCGCACGCCTTTGTCCCACACCGCCTCACGCGCCTCAATCATTGCCTTAATGCGCTTGGCGATAGCCTTCGCGAGCACGACATGAGCGCTGCTTTCGCGCTCCATATCGAGCGGCGCGTCCCACGGCGCCGCGTCGCTGATAATCGGCTTGGGTGTCACCGGCCACACCTCAACCGCACCAGGCTCGGCAGCGCGCGCCGCGAGGTGCACGATTTTGTCATGTGCGCCGGGCCCCGCTATCAGCGGTTTATTCTTCATCGCTTCGTCAACGACGGCCAGAATCTCCGGCGACGAACGGAATGACGTGCGCAGGCCCGGAGCGGAGAACTTCTTTTCAGCGGCACGGACGCGCGCCGACAAATTTTGCGCTTCGCCGAGGAAACGCTCCGGGTCGGCGCCTTGAAAAGCGTAGATGCTCTGCTTTGGATCACCGACTGAAAACACGGTCCGATTGCGTTCGCGCGCGCCGGCGCCGGCAAAGAACTCGTTCTGAAGCGGCGTGATCAGATCCCACTGGGCAGGGCTGGTGTCCTGCCCTTCATCGATCAGAATGTGATCTAAACCGCCATCGAGCTTGTAAAGCACCCATGGTGCGGCCTCTGAACTCTGCAAAAGATTTTGCGCATGTTCGATGAGGTCATCGAAATCGAGCACACCCGCTCGCGTCTTACCCTCGCCATAAGCCTCATCAAGCTTGAGCGCGAGGGCGAGCGCCGCGACGGCGTCCTCGGCACGCTCAATCGCGTTCAAGTCATCACGCGCAATTTCACACGCATCGAAGAAGTCTTTGAGTTGCGGCTCGATCCAAGGCTGCGACGCGCCAAACTTCGCCGTGACGAGCTTTTTGTAGACGGCGCCACCTGAGGTGAAGGCCGCCGCAAAACACGCACGCAGCAACTCCGTATCATCGGATTTGGCATCGATACACGCGAGAATGCCACGAAGTCGCGTGGCTGTGCTTTGATCTTGCGTGGATGATGTCGCCAGCGCCTCGGCGGAGCGACGGAACTCATCCCAGCGCCAACGTGAAAGAAACCGGCGCGTATAGTCCTCAGCCGTCTGCGTGACGCCATGTCGTTGGCGCAGAGCTGACGCAGCAAAGAGTTCGCCAGGGTATTTCTTCGCAAAGCGATGAAACTCCGCGCGACGCAAAGCAAGGCGATCTAGCAAGCCTTCCAAATGGTCGCTGTACAAGCGCTTGGCGAAGCGGCGAAAGGCCTCGCGCTCGCCGCCGTCAGAGAGCGCCGCTTTGGCGCGCGCATCGGCCAACAAGGCCGACGAACGCGCTTCATCGGCGATGTCAAACCCAGGAGGTACGTAAGCCTCCAATGGAAAACGCGCGAGCAGACGTTCACAGAACGCGTGGATGGTCTGGATTTTCAATCCGCCAGGAGTTTCGAGCGCCTGCGCGAACAATGCGCGCGCGCGCGCAAGGTCGACCCCGCCAGCACCAAGTTTTTCCAACTCGGCTGCAAGACTGACGTCATCGGCAACGCACCAACCGCCCAAACGCTCAAACAGACGACGCTGCATCTCGGCCGCGGCCGCCTTCGTGTAGGTGATGCAGAGGAACGCCGACGGCTTCGAGCCTTCAAGCAGAAGCCGCGCGATGCGATCCACCAGCACTTTGGTCTTGCCAGAGCCTGCATTGGCGGTGACGAAGACCGACACGTGCGGATGCGCAGCTTCACCCTGCGCGTTCGTTGCTTCGGCGACGGGATCGAGTGCGGCGCTCATTGGTCACCCACCTCGTCCGCCCATTCCTTGCGCCGCGCGAGCAGGTCATACTCATCGTATGGCTTAAGGAACTGCACGCGGGGTTTTGAATAGAACGCCTGGTTCGGATCAGCGTATCGCGCGAGCAAACCGCGCAGAGACGTCAATGCCTTTTCCGCCGCAAGCACAGGGCCACCTTCTGCGTCAACAAAATGCGGCTCCGGCTTCGAGCCGCCGAATTGCCAGTAGATCAACTCTGTGGGCGCCGCCTTCGGCACATCCTTAATCAACCCCGACATCAGCATCGCGGATTCGAGCAACAATTGTGGACTGAGGCCGCTATTGACCTGATCGTCGGTCGGCGGCTTACCGGTCTTGAAATCAAGGATCGCGACGTGATCTGCGCCGATTTCGATGCGATCGGCGACGCCAGTGAGATCCACTCCATCCACCGGCATCTTGCCGTACTTTTCGCGATAGATGACCGCGCCGCGCGAACTACGCTCAGCGAACCAAGCGATCAATGCTTTGATCGATGTCAGAAGGCGCTCACGATCAGCGGCCCGACGCTCGGGAGCGATGCCGTGCCAACGCAACTCTTCCTCGAGCAATTGCGACAGGAGATTTGGATCGGTCCCATCACCAAAACGCTCAATGGCGCGGTGAACTGCGGTTCCACGTTCAGCCGGACCTGCCTCCGCGCCAATCGGATCAAGGTGCTCAAGCTTCAGAATTCGGCGCGCGTAAACAGCGTAAGGGTCGCGGATCAGCGTCTCGACTTGGGTGACGCTGATTTGCCTCAAGCGTTTGTCCGCGGGCGGCTTCGGATCGACTGGTTTTACCGGCGTTATTTCCGACGGCGCGTCGACATGCTTGGCGAAGCCAGCGTACTGATCGGCGGACGCAAGCTTTGCTTTCGCGCCTTGCACAAGGGTCTTCAAACGCCAGAGCCAACGCGACGCGAGCGTCGGTGAGCCTTCGCGCCGCAGAGAACGGGTGAGCACCACCTGAGGCGAGTTGGCGAGTTGCGCAAAGTCGTGCGCCGCAAGTCCAACGCGTGCGTCGAGAGACGGCAGGCCCAGCTTATCGCGCATCGCTCGGGACAAGAACGGGTCTTCACCGGGCGGTGCGGGCCATACGCCCTCATTCAATCCTGCAAGGATCATGAGATCGCGGCGCTGCAGACGGGCTTCGAGTAGCCCCCAAATGGCGACGCGTGCTTCGCCACTGGATTGCAGCGGTGGCACTTCGCGGCCATCCATCAAACGCAGCAGAACGCGTGGCGCGGCATAGGCCGCGATGGCGCCAAGCTCCGCGCCATATTGGTTAGCTTCACGCAAAAGTTGCGCCGCAGCTTCGCCATCGCGGCCTTGCCAAATATCGTATTTCGTCAGCGCTTCTGCGGACTGACTGAGCGCATCGGCGAACTCAGCCAGCGTCACCTCTTGATGCGACATCAAGAGGATGATCGGTTTGAGCGCGAGTGAAACACTTTCCACGATCTTTCGCGCACGCGACCAACCTTGCACTGGTTTTTCTGAGTCCCGTTCGCCCAAGGTGGCCAGGTCAATCAGCGCGTCATGCCGCCGCGCGCCTCGCAGACCCTTGTGCTCGAGAATGGTGAGGCCACCGGCATCACTCGCGGTCACAACGCGCGGATGCTTCAACAATGCCGCGAGGGCCACGGGCTCTGCCGGATCGAACGCGAGTTCGCACAAAAGCGCTACAAGCCGCCCAGCTTCGGTCTCACGCAGCGGCGCGCCATGCGAAACGCTTGGCTCAATTCCCCAACGCGCGAGCTTGGCTTCGATGCGGCGCGCAAGACCGGCATCAGGGGTTACAACAGCGGCGTTGCCGGATTTGCTTTCAACCGCCTCGCGCAGCATCAGCGCAATGGCGGCGGCTTCTTCATCCTCAGTTGCCGCCTCCAATAGACGCAAACCGCCGGCGCCCTCTTCCACAAATTCTGCGCCGCCAGCGGCATTCAAACGCGCCAGCCAGTCTGCGGTCTTTTCCGCTGGTGCAAGTGCTTCGCGCATCAAGACGCGCCGCGCGCGGCCTTGTTCGTTCTCGAACTTAAGCATCGGCACCAAATGGCGCTCAACGCCGAGGGCCGCGAGCGTATGCTTCAACGCATGTTGCGGGTGCTGGTCGCCAATCAAGCGCCAACTATCGTTGTCGAGATCAACATCAATACCAGGGAGAACAACGACACCCTTCGGCAAGCGCGCGACGACCTTCATCAGTTCGCGCGTCGTTGCCTGCGAACCGGTTGAGCCGGCGATGATGATTGGACGCTTGGGCGGATCGGCTTTCCAACGCGCGGCAAGCGCGTGGCGGAGCGCCGCGCCGTGCTCGGCCGGGTCACTGACGCCGAGCTCTTTCAAGTGCGCGGGCCAAAAACTCGCGATGATGTCGAGGAAGGCCGCCGAGCGTTCCCAATGTCGCGCGAGGTCGATCTCATCGACGAGCTTTGGAAGCTTCTTCCAATCGACGTGATCCACAGTGGCGGCGCTATCGAGAAGTTTTCCCAACTCATCGGCCAAAGCGATGGCGCGCGATGGATCATCGACGCCGTTTTCCGCGACCGACCTGCGGCGAATGAGAGACGCCAGTTGCATCCGGCGCTGCATCTTGTCGATCGGAGGCAAAATGTCGGCGCTGATTGGATCCGCGCCCCAAATATCGGGATCGTCGTCGGCGTGCGGGTCACCAAGCGGGCGGATGGTAGGCAGTAGAGCCGCGCCGCCAAGGCGATGTGCGAAAGCATCGATGAGGCCACGCGCGGAACGCCGGTTGGGCAGCAGCACCAACGCATCAGCCAGCGCGAACGGATCGTCATCGCACTTTAACGCCGCGATCATCGCTTCCGCGAGAAGATCGAGAAATGGCTCGGACGCAGGAATAGCGCGCAGGCGCGGGGCCGGGCCGCCGAACAGAGGCTCGGGCAGCCCAAGCGAGAGCGAACTCATGCGCCCGGCGCCGCGGCCGCCAATCGTGCTTCGGCCAAGGCGCGCGCTTCAGGGTCGCCGACGTGCATCCAGAAGCCGCCTAACGGCGCACCGTGCAAACGCCCGTCGGCAACAAGCTTGCGCCAGACGCGCGTCATCGAAAATGGCTCAAGCGGCTCAGCGTCGATGACTTTCGGGTCGGTGATGTAGACGCCCATATACGCCCAAGGCGTGCTTGGCGCGTCATCACGGAACGCGAGCTTGCCGCCGTCGTCCATGAAGAAGTCGCCCGCGCCGTCAAAGCCGAGGCACTGATCCAACGATGCGAGCATGAGCTTGGTGCTGCTCTTGGCAGGATTGTAGCTGTAGGCGAGGCGCGCGATGGCCGAGCCGTTCCACTCCTCCCAGACGCTATCGATGTTGCAGACGATGATCGGATCATCGCCGAGCAAAGGCCGCGCTTGGCGCAGACCACCGCCCGTTTCCATCAGCTGAGCGCGTTCGTCCGAAATTACGATCTCGATATCGGTGCGGCGCTTGACGTGTGCTTCGAGAAGATCCGCGAAGGCGTGAACGTTCACGACCGCGCGCTTGACGCCGGCCGCCACCAGCCGGTCGAGATTGTGATCGATGAGAGCCTTGCCCTTCACTGTCACCAGCGCCTTCGGGCGATCGTTCGTCAGCGGACGCATGCGCGTGCCGAGGCCCGCGGCGAGCACCATGGCAGTGTGCGGAATCAAGCTGCCTTCTCCAAGTATGGACGCGCGACGCTTTCGACAAAATCACGCGCATCGGCAAGCGAAGGATGCTCAAGCGTCCGGCCAAGATGCGTCCACATACGCGGCATGAACGCCAGATAGCGCGGCTTGTTATCGCGCGAGGTGAGACGCGAGAAAATACCGAGGATGCGCATTGTGTTGATGGCGCCCAGTACGGCGAGTTCACGTTTGAACTCAGCCTCACTGCCGCCCGTGGCTTCAAGATAAGCGCACACGGCGGCGTCATGCGCGGCGGGACTCACATCGCGGCGCGCGTCGTGGAGCAGCATGGAGAAGTCCCAGCCGCGCCAGCCGCGTACGGCATCCTGGAAATCCAGCAAACCGACACGTTGCAGACCATCGCGATTTGGCAGCCAGAGAAGATTTTCGGCATGATAGTCGCGGATCGTGAACGTACGCGGAAAGCCAAGCGCTTTCACGATCAGACCATCGCGAACCTTTTCCCAGCGCGCCCGCGCCGCATCGTCGATGCGCACATCAGCGGCGCGCGGCAACCATTCGACGAACAGATCGGCGTTCACTTCGAGTGCGAGCGCATCATAATCCAGAAGCGGCCAAGACGCATTGCCGACGCCTTCGAGCCGTGTCGGAGCGGGCGGCGCCTGATGCACGTGCGCGAGGACGCGAGCGGCCTCTTCATACAGCGCGATTTCATCCGTGCCTTGAGGAATAACGTTGGCGAAAAGATCGTCGCCCAAATCTTCGAGGATGGCGTAACCGGCTTCACAATCGGCGCCGTAAACCTTCGGCGGGGCAAGACCGATGCTGTCGAGGTAATTGGCGACGGCAACAAACGCCTCAACCCGCGAGGCGGCCAAGCGTGCGGTCGCGTTCCACCCCATCGTGCGTCGTTCAGCTGGGGTCGCGCCCGGCGGGCACGGCTTGCTCTCTGCGCTTGGCGGCGCATCCATCAGCATGGCGCGACGATCACCATCGCGCAAACGCTCATAGCGGCGCGTAGACGCGTCTCCAGCCAGAGGCGTGCGTTCGGCTTTGTCAAAGCCGGTCTCGCGCAACAGGCGCGACAGCGCTTCAGATCGATCCAAGCTTTGCTCTCCATGCGCCGTAGGCGGTGAGCGACGCTGAGCGGCCCTCGCCTTCCGGCTTCAATTCCACATCGAGACGATCCCGCGGCAGCTGACCGCCAAGGCGCTCCGGCCATTCGATCAAACACGCCGCACTGGCAAATGCGTCCTCCAGACCAAGCTCCCAAGCATCATCCGGTTGCTTCAGCCTGTAGAGGTCGACATGCCAGAGTTCGCCTCGCGCGCCATCGTAAGTCTGCACCAGGGTATAAGTGGGGCTCGGAGCCTCCTCAGGGCGCCCCATCCAGGCCTCGATCGCGCCACGCGCCAGCGTCGTCTTGCCCGCCCCCAGATTGCCGCTAAGGCAGATGACATCTCCGGGGCCAATCCGATCACCCAACCGCCGGCCAAGGCCGTGCGTGGCCGCTGCGTCCGGCAGCGCAATGACACGCGAATCAGAGGCGGTTTGGGTGCTCACGGGCGCGGATGCTGCCCTTCGGGCAGCGCGGCATCAAGGGCGGCTTGCGCGTGAGCCGCAGAGGCTCCAAACACTAAGCCGCTGTGAGTACGGGTGAAATCAGACGCGTCATCATCATCGGCGCCGGCCAAGCCGGCGGCGAGGCGGCGCAACGTCTGCGCCAGGGCGGGTTCGAGGGCGAAATCACGCTGATCGGTGAAGAGCCGGTCGCGCCCTACCAACGCCCGCCGCTCTCCAAAGCCTATCTCAAAGGCGACATCGACATTGACCGGCTGATGCTGCGCCCAGCGAGCATGTACGCCGAAGAACGCATTGCATTGCTGACGAAGACGCGCGCCGTCTGGATCGACCGCGCCAACCGCAAAGTGCGCGTCGAGGGCGGACGCGAACTGCCGTACGACGCGCTAATTTTGGCGACCGGAGCAAAGCCGCGAAAACTGCCGCTGGTCGGCGCCGACCTTGATGGTGTTTTCCTGTTTCGCACTGCCGCCGATGTGGATCGCGTACGCGCGCGCTTCACGGCCGGCGCTAAGCTTGTCGTCATTGGCGCAGGCTATATCGGCCTCGAAGTTGCGGCCGTAGCGCGGCAATGCGGGCTGGATGTCACGGTCATCGAAACAGCCGTGCGGCCGCTTGCGCGCGTAACCAGTCCGGAAGTCGCAGGCTTTTTCCTCGATGAACACACGCGCCAAGGCGTGCGCTTCGTCCTTGGCGGCCAGCCGGCACTGATCAAGGGTCAAGACTCGGTCACGGGTGTCGCACTCACGGATGGCGCTGAGTTGCCCGCGAACCTGGTGATTGCCGGCATTGGCGTGACGCCGGACGTGGCGCTCGCCGAGCAATGCGGCCTGACCGTCAACAACGGCATCGTAACCGACCGCTTCTGCCGGACATCGGACCCCAACGTTTTCGCGATCGGCGATTGCGCAGCGCGACCCATGACGCACTTCGATGCCCGCGTGGCACGGCTCGAAAGCGTCCACAACGCGGTTGAGGGCGCGAAGATCGTCGCCGCTACGCTGACGGGCGGAAAAGAGCACACGGAAGAAGCCCCGTGGTTCTGGTCCGACCAGTACGATCTCAAGCTACAAATCGCCGGACTTTTCCAAGGTTACGACCACGTCGTATTCCGTGGCGTCATGGCTGACCGCGCCTTCGCGGCGTTCTACTACAAGGGCGAAAAGCTGATCGCCGTAGATGCGGTGAACCGGCCGGCAGAGTATCTGGGCGCAAAAATGTTGATCCAGACCAATCGCACACTGCCGCCGGATGTTATTGAGGATATGTCGCGGCCAATGAAGGAATTGGTCGCGAGCGCGCGCTGAGGATTGAAATGCCGAAGATCACTTACATCGAGCACAACGGCAAAGAACACGTCGTTGACGCGCCAGTTGGCCAGACCGTCATGGAAGCGGCTGTGAAGCACGCGGTGCCAGGTATCGACGCCGATTGTGGCGGCGCCTGCGCGTGCG